>DATMSG010000094.1:0-6919 GCA_035565515.1 Devosia sp. | reverse complement strand
CGTAGATTTCATATTCCTCGGTGAATTCACCGCACAGCATCAGGATTTTTTTGCCGGGCATTCTCGGGTCTCCAATCAGTAAAGTGGTTGGGCCGCGCCAGAGCGCAGCCCATTAGCAATCAGAACGGGGAATCGGGGAAGTAATATTCTTCCGCATTGTCCTTGGTGATCAGCGGTGCGTCGAGTTTGACAGTGCCACGCACCGGCGCCTGACCGTTGAACTGGGCAGCGGTCATGTAGATCGCGGTCTTGATCATGGACGGCGGATAGGGCGTCTCGATTGGGGTCATCGCGTCACCCGCCATGACCTTCTCGATGATTTCCTTCATGCCGTTGCCGCCGAGCGCATACTTGATCTCGGTGCGGCCCGACTGCTCGATGGCTTCGAGCACGCCCAGGAGCATGTCGTCGTCATTGGCCCAGACGGCGTCGATATGCGGGTACTTGGCGAGGTAATCCTGCATCAGGCTGAAGGCTTCATCGCTGTTCCAGTTGGCATACTGGATATCGAGGATCTTGATATCCGAGCCTTCGAGGCCCTCCTCAAAACCCTGGATACGCTCGTCGTCGATCACGGTCGGAATGCCGCGCAGCACCACGACATCGCCCTTGCCACCCAGATTGTCGACCAGGAACTTGGCCGTGGTGGAGCCAACGGCGATGTTGTCGCCGGCGACATAGAGATCCTGGATTTCGGGATCGGTCAGCCCGCGGTCGACCACGGTGATGAAGGTGCCGGCATCGGCAACGGACTGCACCGGGCCGGTGAGTTCGTCCGAAGAGAACGGCAGGATGACGAGTGCATTGAGATTGCCCGAGGCTGTGAGGTCTTCGAGCGCGCTCACCTGAGCCGCGGCAGACGGCGAGGTCTTGACCGTGACTTCGATATTGGGGAAGGCGGCGTTGATTTCCTCCGCTGCCTTCTGCGCGTGATAGACGACGCCACCGGTCCAGCCATGGGTTGCGGCCGGGATCGAGACGGCGATGGTTTTCTTTTCCTGAGCCAGGGCGGGTGCAGCGACGAGGATCGTCGCCAGAGCCGCGGCGGCCAGAAGATTGCGTTTCAACATAAGATTTCCTCCCAGAAATAAATGGACCTGAACTTTGTGCAGGCCGTGAGGTCCGGTCACGGCTGCTTGGAGAACCTCTGTACGAGCATGGCGATGATGATGATGACGCCCTGTACGGCTGCGACGAGGTATTCGGAGATGAAGTTGGACAGCACCATGAGATTGGCGATCATCTCGAGGATGACGGCGCCCGCGATGGTGCCCCAGATGCGGCCCTTGCCACCCCGCAGCGCCGTGCCGCCGATGACCA
This sequence comes from Devosia sp., assembly GCA_035565515.1. Taxonomy (GTDB): domain Bacteria; phylum Pseudomonadota; class Alphaproteobacteria; order Rhizobiales; family Devosiaceae; genus Devosia. The sequence continues at coordinate 5,599 of DATMSG010000094.1, read as the reverse complement.
CGGCGGTGATGACCTGCAGTTCCCAGAGCAGGCCGGTCGTGGGCGTCGCGGCGCCAAGCCGCGGCACATAGCAGATGGCGGCGATGGCAACGCATATGCCCTGGATGACGAAGGCCATGGTGCGGATGCGGCCGACCGAGATGCCCGAAAAGCGCGCCACATCCTCATTGGCGCCCACTGCGGCGCAGCGGCGGCCGAATTTGGTCTTGTAGAGAATGAAGGCGCCGATCAGGGCCACGACGATGGAAACGATGATCGGGATCGGGATGCCGACGAAATTGCCATAGTAGACCGGGCGGAAGGGCTCGCGCAGGCTCCGGTCGATGGGAATATTGCCGCCATCGGACATGAAGGTGATGAGCGCACGGAAGATGCCCATCGTGCCCAGGGTCACGATGAAGGGCTCGATCTTGCCCACGGTGACGATCAGGCCGTTGAAGAGCCCGCACAGCGCACCGACGCAGAGCACCAGGGCCATGCCGGCGATGATGGCATTGGCGCCCATGGAGGGGACCATGGCATTCATGAACATGATCATGATGCCGGTGACGAAGGCCGCCATGGAGCCGACCGAAAGGTCGAGACCACCCGAGGAAATGACAAACGTCGCGCCCACCGCAATGATGGCGATGAAGGCCGAACGGGTCACGACATTGGCGATATTGGTGGGCGAGAGAAAGTCGGGATTAATGATGACGCCCGCCAGGATCAGCACGGCAAGGGCGATGAAGGGGCCGATATCGACCCAGTTTATGCGCTGCGTGAAGGGTTCGCGCTGCGGGGGCGCTGCAATATCGGTCAAAGGGAATCTCCTCCTGCCGCAGCGGTTGGTCCGCCACTTGTTGCCGCCAGGACGACGGCTTCTTCGGTGATGTCATCGCCGGAAAATTCGGCCACGATGCTGCCGGCGCGCATGACCAGGATGCGGTCGCAGAGACCGACAAGTTCCTGCAGCTCCGACGAGATGACGATGCAGGCCTTGCCGGCCCGGATCAGCGCGTCGATGAAAGAATAGATCTGGCTCTTGTTGCCGATATCGATGCCGCGGGTCGGCTCGTCGATGATCACCACCTGCGGATCGAGCATCATGATCTTGGCGAGCAGCAGCTTTTGCTGGTTGCCGCCAGATAGCTGCCCGGCTTCCAGGCGCTTGGAGCGGACGCGAATGTCGTATTCGCCGATAGCGCGATCGAGCTCGCGGGCTTCGAGCTTCTGCTCGATATAGGGCTTGCGATAAAGCCGCGAGAGCGCCGTGAGCACAAGGTTCGGCGCCAGCCGCTCACGCAGCAGCAGGCCTTTGCCCTTCCGGTCCTCGGTCAGGTATCCGATACCGGCATCGACGCCGTCGGCCACCGAATGGATGCGCACCGGCTTGCCCTTGACGCGAACCTGCCCGACCTTGGCGGAACGCAGGCCCAAGAGACCTTCGAAGAGTTCGGTGCGCCCTGCCCCGATCATGCCCCCGAGCCCCAGGACTTCGCCTGGCCGGGCGACCAGGGAGGCGTCGGTGACGAAGCCCGGCACGCTCAGGTGCTCGATTTCGAGCACCGGGGGAAGTGTGGAGACGCCGCGCTTGGGCGGATAGAGCATCGAGAGCTCACGGCCGACCATCAGGCGGGCCATATCTTCCTGCGTCACCGCAGCGGCCTCATAGGTGCCGATCATCTTGCCATCGCGGAGGACAGTGATGCGGTCGGCCAGCGCTTCAACTTCGTTGAGGCGGTGGGAAATGTAGAGCACCGCGACACCGCGATCGCGGAGGCCGCGCACAATGCCGAGCAAGGTATCGACCTCGGCTGTGGTCAGCACGGCAGTCGGTTCGTCAAAGATGACGACGCGATGATCTTCCAGCAGAGCGCGTGCGATCTGCACCAATTGGCGCTGCGCGATCGGCAGGTTGCGCACGAGGTCGCGCGGCGATGCCGTCGAGCCCAGGGCCTTGAGGCGCTCCCAAGCGATCTGCTCCATGGCACGATCGTCGACGACGCCATGGCGCGTGCGTTCGCGTCCGAGAAAGAGGTTCTCGACGACCGTCAGTCCGTCCGCGAGGAGAATTTCCTGGTGGACGAGGGCGATACCGGCATGTTCGGCCACGACGGGCGAATTGAAAGTGACTTCCCGGCCAGCGAGGCGAATGGTGCCTGCCGTGGGCTTCACATGGCCTGAGATGACCCGCATCAGCGTCGACTTGCCGGCGCCGTTTTCGCCGATGATCGCGTGGATCTCGCCGGCGCGGATGTCGAGATTGACATCAGACAGCACGGTCACCGGGCCATAGGCCTTACTGAGCTCGGAGAGCTGCATCAGCGGCACGGCGCCGGCCAGCGATTGCGCCGGCTCCAGGATCATCTCGGCCGCGCTCATTCGTCGAAAACCGGCAAGAGGCGGTCTCGCGAGCGCTCGATATGAACACGCATGGCCTTTTCGGCAGCAGCGGCGTCGCGCGCCTCGAAAGCTGCAACAATGGCCTCATGTTCGGACAGCGCCTCTTCGGTGACGCGCGAATGGAACATCAGACGAAAGATATGGAAGTGCACATGCTGGTGGTTCAGCGTGTCACGGATAAGCTCGTTACCTGCCACCTTCAGGATCATGTCGTGGAAAACGGCGTCCTGACGGGCGAACTGCGAATAGCGGGCGCGTTCGTCGCCGGTCTTGGCGCGCCGCCCCATGACGCCGGCCGCTTCGGTCAACTCAGCAACGGATTCGGCATCGAGCCGCGCCACGGCGCGCCGCGCACCATCGGGCTCGAGCAGAAGACGCAGGTCATAGAGATCGGCGAACTGTTTGGCGGTGATCTGCGGCGCAGCGCTATAGCCGACAAGGTGCGTCTTCCGCACCAGGCCCTCGGCTTCGAGCCGGCTCAGTGCTTCACGGATCGGGGTTTGCGACACGCGCAATTCGCGCGCCAGGTTGTCGACGGTGATGCGCGAACCCGGCGCAATCTTGAGGGACATGAGCTGGCCGAACACCGTCTCATAGACCTCGGTGGCAAGGCTATGGCGTTGGATGGCCGTCACCGGTGCGGCGCTGGTGCCCTGATCTGTTGGAAGGTCTCTCGCCATCTTTTCCTCTTGACTTAACCACTGGCTAACATGATGTTCGCCCGCATGCAATACGATATCGTATAGGATTTCCGATGAGGATCGAGGCGGGCGAATTGGAGGAGGTGGCAACAGCGCTTTTGCTGAATGCCGGCACGCCGCCTGCACATGCGCGCCTGCAGTCCGACAATCTCGTCTATGCCGAGTTGAGCGGCCATCCCTCGCACGGATTGCAGCGGCTGCCGCGCCTGCTCGATCGTATCGCCAAAGGCCTCGCACAGCCGCAGGCGCGCGGAACGCTCGTCTGGTCACGCCCAACCGAGCTCAGGATCGACGGACAACAGGGCCTCGGCCCGGTCATCGCCTTCGCTGCCATCGAGGCGCTGCTCGACCGCGTGGCCGAATATGGCATCGCCTATGCCGCGATCGGCAATTCCAACCACCTGGGGATGATGGCGTTCTACGTCGATGCGGTCGCCCGCGCGGGCAAGATTTGCCTCGCCCTCTCGAACAGCGAAGCCCTGGTCCATCCCTTCGGCGGCACACGCGCCATGCTTGGCACCAATCCGGTCGCCATCGGCATTCCCACCGCAGAGGAACCTTTCGTGCTCGATCTGGCCACGAGCGTGGTGTCGATGGGCAAGGTGCATGATCACGCTTTGCGCGGTGCGCCGCTGCAAAGCGGCTGGGCACTCGACGCAGACGGCCACCCGACGACAGACGCCGAACGCGCCAAGCTTGGCTCGATCGCGCCCTTTGGCGATGCCAAGGGCTATGGTCTTGGTCTCGCCTTCGAACTGCTGGTCGCAGGCCTGACCGGCTCGGCCTTTGCTCCCGAGGTCCATGGCACGCTCGACGCACAGCACGTGGCCAACAAGGGCGATGTATTCGTGATCATCGATCCGCCCCATGCCGGGATGCAGACCAAACGTATTGCCGATTATCTCGCGGCGCTGCGGCATAGTCCGCCGGCAGATGTTCGCCGTCCTGTCAGCGTACCGGGAGACGGTGCCCGCCAGCGTCGGCAAGTGGCACGCGAGCGCGGTGTCGACATCAATGACACCCTCTGGACCGTCCTGCGCGCGCGCCTCGGCAAGCCGACCCCTTATTCTCCAGTCAATCAGGAACTCTCGTCATGAGCCTATTCGCAGCCCTTCGATTGCCGCGTGAGGTCCTGTTCGGCGAAGGCCAACGCCAAGCCCTTGGCAAAGTCGCTATACGTCTCGGCAAGCGCGCCTTGGTCTGCACTGATGCGCGCCTCGCGGGCGAAGCCATCTTTGCCGAAATGATCGGCCTCCTCGAAGCCGAAGGCCTCGCCGTGCTCGTCGATGCAACCGTCGAACCGGACGTGCCGCGCGATTCCTGCGTCAAGGTCGCCGATGCGGCGCGCGCCTTCGGGCCCGATCTCGTGATCGGCATCGGCGGAGGCAGTTGCCTCGACCTCGCCAAGACCGTTGCGCTCCTCCTCAGGCATGGTGGCTCGCCAGACCAATATTACGGCGAGGGCAAGGTGCCCGGGCCGATCCTGCCGATGATCGCCGTGCCGACAACGGCCGGCACCGGTTCGGAAGTGACCCCCGTCGCGGTCCTGTCTGACCCCGATCGCGCCATGAAGGTGGGCATTTCGAGCGCCCACCTCATTCCCTCCGCGGCCATCTGCGATCCGGAACTGACCCTCACCTGCCCCGCCGGCCTGACTGCCATTGCCGGTGCGGACGCTCTGACGCACGCCATTGAAGCCTTTACGGCGACCCGCCGAACCCCGAACCCTGCCCTCGCGCAGGAACGGGTTTTTGTCGGCAAGAGCGCCCTCACCGATCACTTCGCACGCCTTGCCATCGAACTCCTCGGCCGCAGTCTCGAGCGCGCCTATCGCGAGCCCGGCTCTATCGATGCGCGCTCCGACGTGATGATGGGCGCGCTCTGCGCCGGCATGGCCTTCGGCACCGCAGGCACCGCCGCGGCCCACGCCATCCAGTATCCCATCGGCACGCTGACGCACACCGCCCATGGCCTGGGGGTCGCCTGCGTACTGCCCTATGTCATGGCCTTCAACCGCTCGCATGCCACCGCCGAATTCGCCGCCATCGGCCAGGCGCTGGGGTCGACCGAGACCGATGAAGCCAAGCGCGCCGACGAGGCTATCGAGCTCGTGCGCGCATTGTTCGCCCGCATCGGTATTCCGCTCAACCTCAAGCTTCTGGGCCTCCCGGAAGACAAGCTGGGCTGGACCGGCGAGCAGGCGCTGACCATCGGGCGCCTCATCGACAACAATCCGCGGCCCCTCGATACCGCTTCCATGCACCGTCTGATCGGAGCTGCCTTTTCCGGCAATCTCCAGCACGTGATTTGATCTCGGGAATTCTGCAATGACACTCGCTTCTGTCCTGCCCCTCACCTCCCCCGCCCTCGATTGCTCGCGCTATGCCAAGGGGCTCTATATCGGCGGCGCCTGGGTCGCGGGGGGCGGCATTCCGGTCGTTGACCCATCGACCGAAGATGTACTCGCCGAAGTTGCCGACGCCACCGAAGCCCAGGCGACCGCGGCCGTCGAT
>DATMSG010000093.1:0-5196 GCA_035565515.1 Devosia sp. | reverse complement strand
AGGCGCCGAAGAAGCCGTCGCCGGGGAAGAAGAACAGGCCGCGCGCAAGCCGCGTGAACGCCGTCCGCGCCGCCGTCGTCCGGCTGGCGGAGAAGGCGTCGTCGATCCGGCAAATGCAGAACAGCCAGACGTGGGCGAATTGCCCGCCTTTCTGACCGCGGGCACGGCGCCGGCAGCCGAATAAGATTTTTATGACCAAGAAGAAGGCCGGGCGGATTACCCGGCCTTTTTGTTTTGGGGCATGGAGGCATCGGGGCACGGCCTCGTGGTTCGAGGCTTTGCTGCGCAAAGCACCTCACCATGAGGCCTGTTGGCCCGTCAGCGCGACATCAAACGCTCGAAGACAAGAAGTCGAAGTTCAAGGAATCGAGCTCGTCGATGCGATCGAGTCCGGTTCGAACTTCGGAGGGGTCGCCCCAGCCGACGCCGAGAAGGACGATCAGTTTCAGGGCATCCAGAATGTGAGCGGTTTCGACGTCGAGCAGCGTTCGATGCTTGCGATACTCGGATAGAATCAAGCGGGCCGTTTCAGTTCTGACCGGCTCATTTGGTGGCATCGCCCACCAGTAGATCAGGCTGGCAATGTCGTAGACCAGATGTCCATAAAAGCTCATGTCGAAATCGAGGACGGCAGCAACGGTCCCGCCGTTCAGTAGGAAATTGCCGTGGTTGAGATCGGCGTGGCAAATTCCCAGGGGAAGAGTTTCGGGAAACTCGAGAGCGTCAACCGCAGCTTTGAAACGAAGGCTCTCCGAGGAAGCTACAACATGGCCATGCTTGCGTTGAAACTGCTGCCAGCAGTAAGCCTGGTCAAAGCGCGGACGCCCGGAGATCGAAGGCAACGCCCTGCCCATTGTCAGATTGTGCAGGTGTGCCACGGCCCCGATAATAGAGGAAAGGGCCGCAGTATCGACCCCTTTGTTCGGATTCAGGCAGTGTTCGCCATCGACGAATTCGAGCAGCAGGTAGGGTTTATCTCGATGGATGCCGACGAGCCCACCGGCACGAGGCTCAATGATGGCGGGAACCGGATAGCCCTGACCGAGCAGGAAGGCGATCAGTTGAACCTCAAAATCGACATGGGCAGCAGTGCGATTTTCGTAAAGCCGTAAGACCACGTTCCGCTGACTGGTTTCCAACAATAACGTGGTTTGTCCCGCGCCATGGTCGAAAGAGCGAAAGGCGCAAAGCGCACCAATCTCGTAGTTTGCGAGAATGGCTCGAAGCTCTTCCTCATCGATAGAAGATGACCCTAGCATAAGTCGATTCTCCCGTTTTTTTGGCGACGGCGATTTTGGTCCATTGGGGCCGGATCGGCGTTTCGGTGGTCATGCGAGCAATGCGGTTATGTGCCGGCCGCTTTAACGGCCGGCCTGATCGGCCGGGCAGTTAGCCCGGGCAGGTTGCCGGGGGCGTTATTGGGCTCCGAGGTGACGCGCGAAGGAGAAGGGGGCGATGGGCAGGTCGGTGCCGCCTTCGAGGGCCAGATCCGAAAGGATGTCGCCGATGGCGGTGGCGAATTTGAAGCCGTGGCCGGAGCAGGCGGAGCAGACGACGATATTGGGGTCCTCGGGCAGGAGATCGATCAGGAAATTCTCGCCGGGCAGCATGGTGTAGCGGCAGGTGGCCGATTTGATGCGGGTGGTGGCGACATCGGGCATGCGGCGCGCGGCGAAGGCGTCGAGGATGCCGGTATCGGCCTCGTTGACGGCGGGATTGGCCTGGTCGGGATCGATCGGTTCGCGGAAATGGCAGTGCTTTCCGAACTTTACGCCGTCGGTGCCGATCTGGGGGAAGCCGAACCAATTGCCGCCATCGCCCTCGTCGCTGAGGAAACAGGGCATGCGCTCGGGCTGGGCGAGGAAGCCGTGGGCCGGTTGATACCAGGCGACCACCTGCTTGATCGGCACGGCCAGGCCCCTGAGGTCGGGCACGAGTTCGGCGATCCAGGCGCCGGTGGAAACAATCACCTTGCGTGTCTCGTAACTGGCCTGGGATGAGCGCACTCTTATCGTCTGGCCGCGTTCGATGCCGGTAACGCGCTCGCCGATATGAATATGGGCGCCATCGGCCGTGGCCAGTTTGAGATTTCCCCATATGGCGGCTTCGGGACGGATATAGCCGCCTTCGGGATCGAAGACGCCGACTTCGTCCCCGGCAAGGCGATAGGCCGGATAGCGTTCGGCCATGGCCGCCGGATCGAGAATTTCGTGGGCAAGCCCATATTCTTCGCAGGAGGCCAACATGCCGCGGATCAGCTTGCTGTCGGGCCTGCCGATCTGCAGCACGCCCACTTTGGTCAGAAGATCGGTTTCGAGCCGGCGCTCCATGCGCGCCCAGTTGCGATAGGCGCGGTGCAGCAGGGGGACATAGGCCGGGTCTTCGTGATAGCCGAGCCGGATGATGCGGCTGTCGCCGTGGGACGAGCTGAGTTTGTGGGCCGGCTGGAAGGCTTCAAGGCCGAGCACCTTGTGGCCGCGGGCGGCAATTTCGGCGACGGCGGCGCTGCCCATGGCGCCAAGGCCGATAACGATGACATCATACATGGGTCAGGCTCCGGGATAGGAAAATGAATGGCGAGTAGCCGGCCACCTGGGATGGTCAGGCTTTTGCGGGGATCGAGGACAAGAAGATGGCCTGCCTCGATTTTACCCAAGGATGGACCGCGCGAAAGAGGCGTCATGGCGAGGACGCGTTCTGGGTGAGGTGTCGCAGTGCCGGTGAGGCGATGCCGGGGCGGTTGAGGCCCCTGCGCGCGGCCGAGCCTCGTTGCGGGGCCGATTTCGTCGGGGCACGGCATTGCTCCTCCCGAAAGCCTTCCCATATATCGTCTTGATGCTGGAGCGTGCCGGGTTGCCGGGCGTTTCATCACCGACGCTTCCGTCGTCAGGCCGGTGCCTTTTAGGGCCGGGTGGCGAGCGAGATAAGGAGAGTTGAATGAATATCGAAAAATATACCGAGCGCTCGCGCGGCTTTATCCAGAGCGCGCAGACCGCGGCGCTGGGCAAGGGGCATCAGCAGTTTGCGCCGGTGCATCTGTTAAAAGTGCTGCTCGATGACGACCAGGGGCTTGCCTCGGGGTTGATCGAACGCGCCGGGGGCGACGCCAAGGCGGCGCGGGCCGGGGTGGAAGCCGCGCTCAATAAAATTCCAAAAGTTTCGGGCGATGCCGGCCAGCTTTACCTCAGCCGCGAATTGGCGCGGGTCTTCGACACCGCCGAAAGCGCGGCGCAGAAGGCCGGCGACAGTTTTGTGACGGCCGAGCGGCTGCTGCTGGCGCTGACGGTCGAAAAAGATACCGACGCGGGCAAGATCCTGGCTTCTGCCGGGGTGACGCCGCAGGGGCTGAATACGGCCATCGAAGCCATTCGCAAGGGGCGCACGGCCGACTCGGCTTCGGCGGAGAACGCCTATGATGCCTTGAAAAAATATGCGCGCGACCTGACGGCCGATGTGCGCGAGGGCCGGCTCGATCCCGTCATCGGGCGCGACGAGGAAATCCGCCGCACCATTCAGGTTTTGAGCCGCCGGACCAAGAATAATCCGGTGCTGATCGGGGAGCCCGGCGTCGGCAAGACCGCGATCGCCGAGGGCCTCGCCATCCGCATCGTCAATGGCGACGTGCCGGAATCGCTCAAGAACAAGAGCCTGCTCTCGCTCGATATGGGCGCGCTGATCGCCGGCGCGAAATATCGCGGCGAATTCGAAGAGCGCCTGAAAGCGGTGCTGGCCGAGGTACAATCGGCCGAGGGACAGATCATCCTGTTCATCGACGAAATGCACACGCTGGTTGGCGCGGGCAAGAGCGATGGCGCCATGGATGCGTCCAATCTTTTAAAGCCTGCTTTGGCGCGGGGCGAATTGCACTGCGTGGGCGCGACGACGCTCGATGAATATCGCAAGCATGTCGAAAAGGACCCGGCCCTGGCGCGGCGCTTCCAGCCGGTCTTCGTTTCCGAACCGACGGTCGAGGATACGATCTCGATCCTGCGCGGCTTGAAGGAAAAGTATGAGCTGCATCACGGCATTCGCATTGCCGACTCGGCGCTGGTGAGCGCGGCGACTTTGTCGAACCGCTATATCACCGACCGGTTCCTGCCCGACAAGGCCATCGACCTGATGGACGAGGCGGCGGCGCGCCTGCGCATGGCGGTCGATTCAAAACCCGAGGCGCTGGACGAGCTCGACCGGCGCATCATGCAGCTGAAAATCGAGCGCGAGGCGCTGAAGAAGGAAACCGATGACGGGTCGAAGACCCGGCTCGAACGGCTGGAGCATGAACTCTCCGGGCTCGAAGAGCAGGCCCAGGTCCTGTCCTCGAAATGGCTCAAGGAAAAGGAGCGGCTGCAGGGCTCGACCAAGATCAAGGAAGAGCTCGACGCGGCGCGCAGCCAGCTCGAAATCGCGCAGCGCCAGGGCGATCTCGCCAGGGCGGGCGAGCTGGCCTATGGCGTCATTCCCGATCTCGAAAAGCGGCTGAAATCGGCCGACGATCCGGATGGCGACGGCAAGCCCGATCCGCTGATGGCCAAGGAAACCGTCGAGCCCAGCGACATTGCCCAGGTGGTGTCGCGCTGGACCGGCATTCCCGTCGACCGGATGATGGAAGGGGAACGCGAAAAGCTCCTCCATATGGAAACCTCGCTCGGCAACCGGGTGATCGGGCAGGCCGAAGCGGTGGCGGCGGTGGCCAAGGCCGTGCGGCGCTCGCGCGCCGGCCTGCAGGATCCGAACCGGCCGATCGGCTCGTTCATGTTCCTGGGGCCGACGGGCGTGGGCAAGACCGAGCTTACAAAGGCCCTGGCGCAGTTTCTGTTCGACGACGAGACCGCCATGGTGCGGCTCGACATGTCGGAATTCATGGAAAAGCATTCCGTGGCAAGGCTGATCGGCGCTCCTCCGGGCTATGTCGGCTATGATGAAGGCGGGGTGCTGACCGAAGCTGTGCGGCGGCGGCCCTATCAGGTCGTGCTGTTCGACGAGATCGAAAAGGCGCATCCCGATGTGTTCAATGTGCTCTTGCAGGTGCTCGACGATGGGCGGCTGACGGACGGACAGGGGCGCACGGTCGATTTCCGCAATACCGTTGTTATCCTCACCTCGAATCTGGGGGCCGAATATCTGGTCGACCTCAAGGATGGGGAAGCGGTGGAACTGGTGCGCGGAAAGGTGCTCGATGCGGTCAAGGCGGCGTTC
>DATMSG010000092.1:0-7545 GCA_035565515.1 Devosia sp. | reverse complement strand
GATAAAGAATTGACATATGGGGTAGTCGTAATTGAATTCCGTGTCCCAGCATTCAGCGCTGCGTTTGTGCCAAGTATGTCGAAGCTCACAAAATGTGCAAATTTTTGAGGTATTCCTAGCTGCAGTACTTGCGACGGATTGAGTTCTTGGCCCTTTTTAATCCTAGATCCGCCAATTTTGTTTGGTGAATACCGGTAAATGTCGTGATCAGATAGCTCGTCTCTCGCAGATGCCCTGTACACGAAAAAATTTCCGGACTTGCCATGGTAAGTAACAGATGATGATTTGGCATAATCCTGAATAAGCGAGACAAAGATTCCCGGATCCTTCGCAAAGCTCGTTCCCTTTGAAATCAAGCTCACCGCATGGGAAAAGCACTTTGAACAATAGCGTTCATGTTCTGCTGTCTCAAACACGCAGATGCCGCGATCAATGAGCGGTCGGGCCATTAGAATCTGACGGATGTAAAATGAGAGTTCTTGGACGAGCCCAACGGGGACTTTGCCCTTCAGCGACAACATCGTGCCGCCGATTTCTATAAACGGATCAAAGAAAATGGATTCGTCGGCATAAATCGCTGCGAAACCAACAGCACTGGCAAAGTTTTGGCTTCTACAATTAAACGCGTCGCATGGATATGGAAAGCCCGATACCGCTGAATTTCCTACATAGCTAAACGGAGTCTTTTGCGCTCTAGGTCGAGGAAGCGCCATAGAAATGCGGGCACATATATCAAGCAGCTCCGACTTTTTGCATCTTTCAAGGCCCGGCAAAATGTCGTTGGAGTCGCCGATCTGGGTGATGTCGACATATTCTGCGATGACATCAACGAAATGCATCTTGAAACCATCTCAACTATAACAAGAATTTTCTGTAGAGCAGATTATTACTACTTTAATGCGCCTCGTCCCAGTTCTTCGCCGCATGCGCATCCACCTGGATCGGCACTGACAGTCGCACAGCCGGCTCGGCTGCATTTTCCATCACCTTCTTGATCACCGGAATGGCTGTCGCTTCCGTCCCTTCCGGCACTTCAAAGATCAGTTCGTCGTGGACCTGCAGCAGCATGTCGGCTTCGATGCCGGCTTTTTGCAGTTCCGGTTCCATGCGGATCATGGCGCGCCGAATGATGTCGGCGGCGGAACCCTGGATGGGGGCGTTGATGCTGGCGCGTTCGACAAAGCTGCGTTCGCTGGGATTGCCGGAATTGGCGTTGGGGAACTGGATCTTGCGGCCGAAAATGGTGGTGACATAGCCGTCGGCTTTCACCTTCACCTTTTGAGCCTCCATATAGTCGCGAATGCCCGGGAAGCGCTCAAAGTAGGTCTTGATGTAGTCGCCGGCTTCGCCGCGGGCGATGCCGAGCTGGTTGGCAAGGCCGAAGGCGGAAATGCCGTAGATGATGCCGAAATTGATGGCCTTGGCGCGCCGGCGCACATCGCTCGGCATGCCCTCCACCGGCACGTTGAACATTTCCGAGGCGGTCATGGCGTGAATGTCGAGGCCTTCCTCGAAGGCGTCCTTGAGCGCCTGGATATCGGCGATATGGGCGAGAACGCGCAATTCGATCTGGCTGTAGTCGGCCGAGATCAGCGTCTTGCCCGGCGCGGCGATGAAGGCGGTGCGGATCTTGCGGCCATCGGCGGTGCGGACGGGAATGTTTTGCAGGTTCGGATCGTTGGACGAGAGACGCCCGGTGAGCACGGAGGCCTGCGAATAGGAGGTGTGCACACGGCCGGTGCGCTGGTTCATATAGCTCGGAAGGGCATCGGTATAGGTGCCCTTCAATTTGGTCAGCTGGCGCCAGTCGACAATGGTGCGTGCCAGCGGAATGCCCTTGAGGGCGAGGTCTTCGAGCACATCGGCGCCGGTGGCCCAGGCGCCGGTCTTGGTCTTGGTGCCGCCTTCGAGCCCCATCTTGTCGAAGAGGATTTCGCCGAGCTGTTTGGGCGAGCCGAGATTAAAGCTCTGGCCGGCCAGTTCATAGGCTTCCGCTTCGAAAGCGGCGGCGCGCTGGGAAAAATCGCCCGACAGCCGGGCAAGGATTTGCCGATCGACGGTAATGCCGCGCGCTTCCATGCGGGCAAGCACCGGGGCGAGGGGGCGTTCGAGGGTTTCGTAGAGCGTCGTGGCATTTTCCGCGGCAAGGCGCGGCTTCAGAATGTGCCAGAGCCGGAGGGTAATGTCGGCATCCTCGGCGGCATAGCGCGCGGCGGCGGGGATTTCGAGCTGGTCGAAGGTCTTCTGGCCCTTGCCGGTGCCGGCCAATTCGGAAAAGGTGATGGTCTTGTGGTTGAGCCAATGGTCGGCGAGCACGTCCATGCCATTGTAGCGCGGGCCATCGAGCGCATAGGAAATGAGCATGGTGTCGTCGATCGGCGCCATGTCGATGCCATAGCGCCAGAAGATTTCCATGTCATATTTGACGTTCTGGCCGATCTTGAGGATCGAGGGCGCCTCGATGACCGGTTTGAGGGCGTCGAGCACGTCGCGGATGGGCAACTGCCCTTCCACGAGACCGCCGCCGGACAGAAGATCGCCGGCAAGCGCATGGCCGACCGGGATATAGCAGCCTTCCCCGATCTTGGTGGAAAGGCAGATGCCGACGAGATCGGCGGTCTGCGGATCGAGCCCGGTGGTTTCCGTGTCGATGGAGACGAGGCCGGCATCCCAGATCTTGGCGATCCAGACGGCCAGGCGCTCGGGCGTCGAGACGATTTCATAATCGTCGTAATTGACCGGAATGGCCTTGATGCGCGCATGTTCTTCGGCGGCAAAGCGGGCAGGGCCGGTGCCGGGCACCACATTGGCGGCGAGTTTTGCCTTGGCGACCGAAAGCGAGGTCGATTTTTGCGGCACGCCGGGCACCGGGGTTTCGGCGCCGGCCCTGAGTTCGGGATCGGCCTCGAAATCGTCGGGATTGGCGTCGAGGAGCCCGGCGAGGCGCTTGGTGATCGTGGCGAATTCCATGGCCTTGAGGAAGGGAAACAGGGCCGCGGGCGCCATGGGCTGGCGGATCAGGCCATCGAGGTCGATCTCGACCGGGACCTTTTGTTCGAGCGTCACGAGCTTTTTCGAAATCCGCGCGAGATCGGCATTGGCGATCAGCTTTTCGCGGCGGGCGTTCTGCTTGATCTCGCCGGCGCGTTCGAGCAGGGTTTCGAGATTGCCATAGGTATTGATGAGTTCGGCGGCGGTCTTGACGCCGATGCCCGGCACGCCGGGGACATTGTCGACGCTATCCCCGCACAGCGCCTGCACGTCGATGACCTTGTCGGGCGTGACGCCGAACTTGGTGAAAACCTCGTCCGGACCGATCCAGCGCAGCGGCGGTTGCCCGGGGCGGGGAATGGTATCGAGAAGGCGGATCGAGCCATCGGGCTCGACAAGCTGCATCAGGTCCTTGTCCGACGAGGCGATGGTCACCTTCCAGCCGGCCTCTTTCGCCATGCAGGCATAGGTCGCCATGATGTCATCGGCCTCCCAGCCCTCCATTTCGATGGAGGGAATGGAAAAGGCGCGGGTGGCCGAGCGGGTCAGCGGGAATTGCGGCACCAGTTCTTCGGGCGCCGGCGGGCGCTGGGCTTTATAGTCGGGATAGAGATCGTCGCGAAAGGTCTTGCCCTTGGCGTCGAAGATGACGGCCATATGGGTCGGCCGCTCGTCGCCCTCCATATCCTGGGTCAGCTTGAACAGCATGTTGCAGAACCCCTGCACGCAGCCGACCGGCAGGCCATCGGACTTGCGGCTGAGTGGCGGCAAGGCGTGGAAGGCGCGGAAAATATAGCCCGAGCCATCGACGAGCAGCAGATGCATGAGACGATTCCCTTTCAGTCCGGCCGCACTTTAATGGCTCGGGAACAAATAGGGTACCCGGATTTTGCATGGGCCATATAGGGCTTGATCGTCAATCAACGATGGAGATAACCTTGCGCCATTGTCGGCCCCTTCCGGTGTTGCCATGTCCAGTTCTGCCAAGCATTTCGTCACCAGCCGGCTCGACGCCATCGGCGTCGGGATCAACGGGCCCGAGCCGTGGTCGCCGCAGGTGCATGACGAGCGATTGTGGGCGCGGCTCCTGCGCGATGGCACGCTGGGGCTGGGCGAAAGCTACATGGATGGCTGGTGGGACGCCGAGGCGCTCGATGAGTTTCTCTTTCGCCTCGTCAGCGGCCATGTCCAGGATGGCTTCCCCAAGGACCTGGCGGTCATGTGGAGCATGGCCAAGGGGCGCCTGCTCAATCTGCAGCGCCTGAGGATAACCGAGGTCGGGGAGAAACATTACGACATCGGCAACGATCTCTACGAAGCCATGCTCGACAGCCGCATGATCTATTCGTGCGGCTATTGGCAGGCGGCCGACGATCTGGAAACGGCCCAGGAAGCCAAGCTGGACCTCATCTGCCGCAAGCTCGGGCTCGCCCCGGGCATGCATATTCTCGATATTGGCTCGGGCTGGGGCGGGCTGTTGAAATTCGCGGCCGAGCGCTATGGCGTTTCCGGGCTCGGCGTCACGGTCAGCAAGGAACAGGCGGCGCTGGCGAACGAGCGCGCCAAGGGGCTGCCGGTCGAAACCCGATTGCTCGACTATCAGGCCCTGTCCGGCCAGTTCGACCGGATCGTTTCGGTCGGCATGTTCGAGCATGTGGGCTACAAGAATTATCGCGCCTATTTCGAAAAGGCCGCGACGCTCCTCAAGCCCGATGGGCTTTTTCTGCTGCACACGATCGGGGGCCATCTTTCGGCGACCCATGGCGATCCCTGGAGCGAGAAATATATCTTTCCCAATGGCATGCTGCCTTCCATCGCCCAGATCGGAAAGGGGCTCGAAGGTCTCTTCGTGATGGAGGACTGGCACAATTTCGGGGCCGATTACGACCGCACGCTGATGGCCTGGCGCGACAATTTCGAGCGTGCCTGGCCCGGGCTCATGGGCGAGAAATATGACGGGCGGTTCGGGCGCATGTGGCGCTATTACCTGTCGAGTTTTGCCGCCCTGTTCCGCGCCCGCAATATTAGCCTGTGGCAATTGGTGCTCTCGCCGGCGGGCGTTCCGGGCGGGTATCGGAGCATTCGCTGAACCGATCGGGCGGCGATTGGCCGAAAGAGTGTTTTCCGGTGGGTTTTACCCAATCGTGACCGCCTGAGGTCTTCCTGCCCGGTTGCGCCGAGTTCTGCTTGCCGTAACCTCGGCACCAGCCTATTGACCGTGCGAACGCACCCGGCGACAGTATCTTGATCGCAACGTCTGTTGCCGCCGATATATATGCCTGAGTCCTTGGCATTTGCGGTTCCCATATCTGGGGCTGGGCCGGATTTATTTGAGGAGCTATCATGAGCGAAACGGTTACCCCCGCTTCTACCCCCCGCGCCCTGCCGTCGGATGACGTGCTGCGCGAAGAAATCATTCAGCTGATCATGACCGAGCGCAATGTCGAGCGCGAAAAGCTGGTGCCGGAAGCCAGTTTCCGCTCGCTCGGCTTTGAATCGCTCGACGTGGTGATGCTGCTCATGGGGGTCGAGGAAAAATACGGCGTCTATCTGCCCATCGATGGCGAATTGAGCACGGTCAACACGCTTTCCGAATTGCTCGATCTGCTCGTCGCGCGCATCAAGACCGCCGAACCCGCCTCGGCCGCCACGGCGCCCAAAACGGCCGGAGGCGCGGCACAGTGAGCGTACCAGTCGCCATTACCGGCATGGGCGCCGTGACGGCTGCGGGCCTGGGCGTCGATGCGCTCTGGCAGGCGGCACGCGATGGCGACCCCAAAGTGTCCCGGCTCGAAGGCGACGAGTTTGCCCGCAGCCACGTCAGAATAGCGGCGCGCGCGCCCTTCGACATGGCGGACCATTTTACGCCCAACCAGGCCCGCACGCTCGACCGGTTTTCCGCTCTCGCCATCGTTGCGGCCGGCGAAGCCATCGCGGCTGCGGGAGCCGAACCGCGCGCCTGGGGCGACCGGGTGGCGCTGATCATCGGCACCGGCATTGGCGGCATCGAAACCACGGCCTCGATGTATGGCTCCTTCACCAACGGAACGCGCGGCGATCCGATGGCCATCCCCAAGATCATGCCCAATGCGGCCGCCTGTCAGGTCGCCATGACCTATGGCATTACCGGCACGCTGCTGGCGACGGCGGGGGCCTGTTCGTCATCGGCCCAGGCGATCGGGCTGGGGCTGCAACTGATCCGCGCCGGCATTGTCGACCGCGCCATTGTGGGCGGGTCGGAAGCCATGGTCATTCCCTCCTCCATGCTGGCCTGGGAAATGCTGCGCGTGCTGACGCCGACAGCGCAGCGTCCCTTCTCCAAGGGCCGCGACGGCATGATGATGGGCGAAGGCGCCGGCGTCATGGTGCTGGAGCGTCTGGATCTGGCGCAGGAGCGCGGCGCGCCGATCGTGGGCATGCTGCGCGGCTATGGTACGACGAGCGATGCCAAGGACCTCTTGCGCGCCGATCCCATCCGCTCGTCCGCCGCCATCAGCCAGGCCCTGGCCGATGCAGGCCTGACACCCGCCGACATTGCTTATTGCAATGCCCATGGCACCGGCACCATCGCCAATGACTCGGCCGAGGCCGAAGCCCTGTCGCTGGTTTTCGGCGAACATCTGCCCAAGCTGGCGGTTTCGTCCACCAAGCCCATCCATGGTCATTTGATCGGCGCCGCCGGCGCGGTGGAAGCCATCGTCACCGTCAAGGCCCTGAGCGAAGGCATTGCCCCCCCGACGATCAATTTCCTCGAGCCCGACCCGGCCATGCATCCGATCAATTGCGTGCCCAACACCGCCCAGCCGATTTCGGGCAAGATCGGCATCAGCAATTCCTTTGCCTTTGGCGGCATCAATTGCTCGCTGGTGCTTTCGGCCGCCTGAGGCCAGGCGCAGGGATGACGATCTGCAATGGGCGCCCTTGCGGCGCCCATTGTTTTTAGGGAACCCGAACCGCGCAAGATTGTAACGAAATTGGCCGGCAACCAGCCGGGCCCCTGGACGTTTGGCATTCATCTTGATGCTGTTGCGGAGCGGGACGTGGCAATCTTTGGCAAAAGGGCGGAGCGGATCGGCTGGTGGCAACTGACGCTGCCCGAACATATCGTCATGCTCGCCATGACGGTCGAGCCGCAAGCCGAGGTCGAATGGCTGGTCCAGCGGGCGCTCTGTTTCCATGGCCTCGCCGAAATCACGCCCCAGGGCCTGAAACTCACCCATCTCGGACGCCGCACCATTGCCGAAAGGCACGGCCTGCCGGTGGTGGTCGGACGCGACGCAAACCAGAACATGTTTGACCCGCGTTCAACCGGCGGTTCGGATCGGCCTGGCACCCGGTGACTGTCGACAAACTGGATCGCATCAACTCGACCTGGCCCATGCGCCGGAGCCCGATATGAAGCGTGTTCGCCACCAGCCCAAGTGCAAGGCTTATGGGGGCAACAAAAAGGGCGCCTCGCGGGCGCCCTTGGTCTTTTAGCGAAGCGGCCGGAAATCAGCGCTTCTTCTTGTCCAGCTGGTGATAGGCCCGGCGCGAGTGGAAATCGCAATAGGG
>DATMSG010000091.1:0-19943 GCA_035565515.1 Devosia sp. | reverse complement strand
GATATCGCCTCGATCGACGAAGACCAGCTGCATAACGGCACCATTGATGGCAAGCTGATCGGCATTAGCCTGGGCGTCGCTGCGGGCGCTGCGGTTTACAATGCCAAGGCGCTGGCCGATGCGGGCATCGAGATCGATCCCATGGGCTGGACCTATGAGGACCTCAAGACCAAGGGCGCGGCCTTTGCCGAAAGCACTGGCGGCGCTGTGGCCCTGGCGCCCGATGGCAGCGGCATCGAGCTATTGTTCGAGAACTGGCTGCGCCAGCAGGGCAAGGCGCTCTATACCGCCGAAGGCCAGCCGGCCTTTGCCGCCGAGGACGTGACCGCCTGGTTCAAGCTTTGGGCCGAACTGCGCGAGGCGCGCGCCATTGTCAGTCCGGACGAGCAGGCTATCGATGTGGGCAAGCTCGAAACCTCGCCTTTGGTGCGCGGCAAGGCGGCGATGAATTTCACCACTTCCAACCAGCTCGTCGCCTATCAGACGCTGGTTCCCGATCCGCTGGGGATCGCCATCTATCCCGCGACCGCGCCGGGGTCCAAGGGCGGCCATTATCGCAATTCCTCGCAATATTTCGCCATCTCCTCGTCCTCGGCGGCGCCGGAAAAGGCCGTGGAATTCATCAATTTCTTCGTCAACAGCCCGGAAGCGGCGGCCTTGCTCGGCGTCGAGCGCGGCGTGCCGGCTTCATCGACCATGCGTGAGGCGGTGGCCGCTTCGCTCGACGAGCGCGGCCAGATGGTGGTCAAATATATCGCCGATCTCGGTGCGATCGCCGGCGACGTGCCGCCGACCCCACCCGCCTCGGCCGGCGAAATCGAAGTTGCTCTCAAGACCAAGAGCCAGGAAGTGGCATTTGGCGCGCAGTCTGCCGCCGATGCCGGCCCGGCTTTCTACGACCAGGTCATCCAGACCCTGGGGAGGACGAGCTAAAGCATGAATGTTCAAAACGTCACGTCCACCAGCAGCTATTCGGAGGCCCCCAAGGCTTCCGTCTGGCAGCGCATCTGGCAGCAGGATGCGCCGGGCTACCTGTTCCTCCTGCCCTGGTTCATCGGCTTTTTCGGCCTGACGCTGGGGCCGATGATCTCATCGCTCTATCTCAGCTTCACCCATTTCGACCTGTTGACGGCGCCGCGCTGGGCCGGCCTCGACAACTATGTCCGCATGTTCACCAATGACCCCAAATTCGCCGCCTCCATGCGGGTGACGATGTTCTTCGTGGTCTTTTCGGTGCCGCTGAAACTGGCCTTCGCGCTCGGGGTTGCCCTGCTGCTCAATCGCGGCATGAAGGGTCTTACCCTTTATCGCTCGCTCTTCTATCTGCCGAGCCTTCTGGGTGCATCGGTCGCCATCGCCATTCTCTGGCGCCAGATCTTTGCCGCCGATGGTCTGGTCAACAAGTTCCTCTCCATTTTCGGCATTGTCGGGCCGAGCTGGATTTCGAACCCCAATTATTCGCTCTGGACGCTGATCGTGCTCTCGATCTGGCAGTTCGGCTCGCCCATGATCATCTTCCTCGCTGGCCTCAGGCAGATTCCGCAGGACATGTATGAGGCGGCCTCGCTCGATGGCGCCAGCAAGTGGCGCCAGTTCTGGAAGATCACCCTGCCGCTGCTGACCCCGGTCGTCTTCTTCAACGCCATCATCCAGACCATCGAGGCCTTCAAGAGCTTTACGCCCGCCTTCATCATTTCGGGCGGCACGGGCAATCCGATCAATTCGACCCTGTTCTATACGCTCTATCTCTATCAGGAAGCGTTTGGGTTCTTCCGCATGGGTTATGCTTCGGCTCTGGCCTGGGTGCTGCTGGCGCTGGTCGCCGTGTTCACCGCTTTCTCGTTCCTCACCTCGAAATACTGGGTGCACTACGATGACTGATGCCCCCATGAAATTGACCGTGGTCGGCGCGGAAACCCCGGTCTGGCGCAAGCGCCTGACCTCGGTGGTAAGCCATGGCCTGCTGATCTCGGCCTCGATCCTGATGCTCTATCCCCTGCTCTGGATGCTCGCGGCCTCCTTCCGGCCGGAAAACGAGATTTTCACCTCGGCCAGCATCATTCCCTCCTCCTGGAGCATCGATGCCTATTTCCGCGGCTGGAATGGGTTGAGGACCAGTTTTTCGGTCTTTTTCACCAATAGCTTCATCGTCTCGATCGCCTCGGTGATCGGCAATGTCCTGGCCTGTTCGCTGGCCGCCTTTGCCTTTGCGCGGCTCGAATTCCGCGGGCGGAAAATCTGGTTCGCGCTGATGCTGATGACGCTGATGCTGCCCTATCAGGTGACGCTGATCCCGCAATATGTGCTGTTCCGTCAGCTCGGCTGGGTCGATACCTTCCTGCCGCTGATCGTGCCGAAATTCCTCGCGGCCGACGCCTTCTTCATCTTCCTCATGGTGCAGTTCTTCCGCGGCATTCCGCGCGAACTGGACGAGGCCGCGATGATGGACGGCGCCGGACCCTGGCGCATCTATTGGAAGATCATGCTGCCGCTCTCGACCCCGGTCCTGGCGACGGCCGCCATCTTCACCTTCATCTGGACCTGGGACGACTTCTTCGGGCCGCTGATCTATCTCAACAAGATGAGCGATTACACCGTCATGCTCGGGCTCCGGACCTTCACCGATTCGACCGGCACCTCGGACTATGGCGGGCTCTTCGCCATGAGCGTCCTCTCCATCGTGCCGATCTTCCTCTTCTTCCTCATCTTCCAGCGCCTGCTCATCGAGGGCATCGCGACCACCGGTATGAAACGCTAAGACTATGTCAGACTTGAAATTCGCCGCCATCGGCATCAATCACGCGCATATCTATGGGCAGGTGGACTGCCTGAAACGCGCCGGGGCAGAGTTCGTCGCCTTTCACGCGCCCGAAGACGATCTCGCCGCCGCCTTCGGGGCCAAATATCCCGAAGCCAAGCGGGTTTCGGACCCGCGCGCCATTCTGGAAGACGCGTCCATCCAGGTGGTGGTCACCGCCGCCATTCCGGGCGACCGCGCCGATATCTGCCTTGCCGCCATGCGGCACGGCAAGGACGTGCTGACCGACAAGCCGGGCATGACGACCCTGGCCCAGCTCGACGAAATCAAGCGCGTGCAGAAGGAAACGGGCCGCATCTTCTCCGTGCTCTATTCCGAGCATTTCGAAGTGCCCGCCACGGTCGAAGCCGGCAATCTCATTGCCAAGGGCGCCATCGGCGAGGTGATCAACACCGTGGGCCTCGGGCCGCATTCGCTGCGTCTCAACAATCGCCCCGACTGGTTCTTCACCCGCAATCGCTATGGCGGCATCCTGTGCGACATTGCCAGCCACCAGTTCGAGCAGTTCCTGTTCTTCTCGGGCGCCAATGATGGCGAAGTGATCTCTTCGAGCGTCTATAATCGCAACCATCCGCACCGTCCGGGCCTGCAGGATGTGGGCGACGCCCATGTCCGCACCGAACGCACGACCGGCTATATCCGCGTCGACTGGTTCACCCCCGAAGGCCTGCCGACCTGGGGCGACGGGCGCCTGACCATTTTGGGCACCGAGGGCTATATCGAACTGCGCAAATATATCGACGTGGCCGGCAGGCCGGGCACCGATCACCTCTTCCTCGTCGACAAGAAGGGCGTGCAGCATATCGATTGCAGCCAGGTCGATCTGCCCTTCGGGCGGCAATTCCTCGATGACGTCCGGAACCGCACCGAGACCGCCATGCCGCAGGAGCGGTGCTACAATGCCATGAAACTGGCGCTGACCGCCCAGGCCAAGGCCGAACAGGGTACGGAGTGGGTGAAATGAGCCGTATTCTCAACGTCGCCGTCGTCGGTTGCGGCATCGGCCGCAGCCATATCGTTGAAGGCTATCTGCCCAACGCGGAAAAATTCAAGGTTCTGGCGCTGTGCGACCTCGACCCCGAACGCCTTGCCAAGATCGGCGATGAATTCGGCGTCGAGCGCCGCATCACCAATTTCGACGATCTGCTCACCATGGACGACATCGACGTGATCGACGTCTGCACCCCGCCCGGCGTGCATTTCTCCATGGTCACCAAGGCGCTTGCCGCCGGCAAGCATGTCGTGTGCGAAAAGCCGCTGGTCGGTTCGCTCGAACAGATCGACCGGATCGTGGAAGCGGAAAAATCGGCCAAGGGCAAGCTCATGCCCGTGTTCCAATATCGCTTCGGCGACGGCATCGAACAGGCCAAGAAAATCATCGATTCCGGCATTGCCGGAAAGCCCTATGCCGGCACGGTAGAAACCATGTGGCGCCGCGAGGCTCCCTATTATGCCGTGCCCTGGCGCGGCAAGTGGAAGACCGAACTGGGCGGCGTGCTCATGGGCCACGCCATCCACCCGCACGATATCTTTACCTATCTGATGGGCGATATTTCGCGCGTGTTCGGCCGGGTTGCGACCCGGGTCAATCCCATCGAAGTGGAAGACACGATTTCCGCCTCGCTCGAGATGAAGAGCGGCGCGCTGGCGAGCTTTACCGCGACGCTGGGTTCGGTGGACGAAATCACCCGTATCCGTCTGCAATTCGAAAACGTCACCATCGAGAGCGACCACGCCCCCTATAATCCGGGCAAGGAACTGTGGAAGATCCTGCCGCGCAATGACGAGGTGAAGGCCAAGATCGATGCGGCTCTGGCCAATTGGAGCCACGTGCCGAGCCGCTTCCAGACCCAGATGGCGCGTTTTTACGACGCTATCGAGGGCGGGCAGCCCCTGCCGGTGACCTCAGCCGATTCGCGCCGCTCGCTCGAACTGGTGACGGCTTTCTATCACTCTTCGTCCACCCACCAGGAGGTCGTTCTGCCCCTGGGCCCCGACCACCCGCTTTACCAGAGCTGGGTTCCGGCCGAGTTCCGGTAAGTTTAGGAGAAGACCCATGGCAACCAGCATTCAACTGCGCCAGCTCAAGAAGGCCTATGGTGATGTCGCCGTGATTCATGGCGTCGATCTCGATATCGAGCCGGGCGATTTCACCGTCTTCGTCGGCCCCTCGGGCTGCGGCAAATCCACGCTTTTGCGCATGATTGCCGGGCTTGAGCCGATTACGGGCGGCGACCTGCTCATCGACGGGCAGCGCATGAACGAGGTGCCGGCGGCCAAGCGCGGCATTGCCATGGTTTTTCAATCCTATGCGCTCTATCCGCATATGAGCGTCTACCAGAACCTCGCCTTCGGCCTCGAAACGGCGAAAATGCCCAAGGACGAGATCGAAAAGCGCGTGCAACGCGCCGCGGAAATTCTCAAGATCGAGCCCCTGCTCAAGCGCAAGCCCAAGCAGCTTTCGGGCGGTCAGCGTCAGCGCGTCGCCATCGGCCGCGCCATCGTGCGCGAGCCCAAGATTTTCCTCTTCGACGAACCGCTTTCCAATCTCGACGCCGAACTGCGCGTCGCCATGCGCGTGGAAATCGCCAAACTGCACAATGATCTGGGGAACACCATGATCTATGTGACCCACGATCAGGTCGAAGCCATGACCATGGCCGACAAGATCGTGGTGCTGCGCGCCGGCGTCATCGAACAGGCCGGCGCCCCGCTCGAACTCTACAATGCCCCGCGCAACCTCTTCGTCGCCGGTTTCATCGGTTCGCCCAAGATGAACTTCCTGACCGCGACCGGCGAGGGCGAGACCGTGAAAACCGCCAGCGGTTCGCTGCCGCTCGGCCGTCCGGCCACGGGCACGGCAACGCTGGGCGTGCGCCCCGAACACATCACCATCGTTGCAGGCTCGGGCGCGAAATTTGCCGACCTGCGCGTCGATCTCGTCGAAAATCTCGGCGGCCAGACGGTGCTCTATGCCACCACCACCGACGGCCAGGCCCTGACCGTGGTGCTCGAAGGCCAGCGCCATGTCGAACTGGGCTCGACCGTCGAAGCCTATATCGATCCGGCCAAGGCCCATGTCTTCAATGCCGAAGGCAATGCCATCCGCTAGGCCAGGGGCCCATCCATCGACCGGTCTCGTGTGATCCCCGCGCCAGCGGGGATTTCCGTTTGGCGCCTCGTGCATCGCGGCGGCGGGCAAGCACGATTGCAAAATGCGGGATAAACACGCCGCCAATGGCGGATCGTGACATTTTTCGAATTTTCTTGTCTTTCGCCTGATGCGGAAAATTTGTGGTTTTTGTGGGTTTCGGATCATTGCTGCGCGATTCTGATCGCCTTGCCGGCCGTTCGAACACCCTAACGCCTTGGTACCGCTGGATATGAGCGGGGAACGGCATTGCGCGCGGCGTTCGTCGTGGGGCCGGGATGACCGGTTTTGACGCGGCGGGGCGCCCATTGCTCTGGGCCGAAGCCCATTGACAAGCGCGGGTTCCGTACATAATCGTTAGTAATCGCAAGAAATCGAAAATAACAAAGCGATTTTGCGGCCGCTGCGAGAGCGCGCGGGAGGATATGGAAGGTTTTGGCAGGTCTCGTCGCGCCCGGAATGCACCCGGTGCGCGAGGCTGAAAACGCGTCCCTGTTTTCCCCCAACGCCTCGCGTTTCGTGGGTCGGCCGGCTGGATGGCTGGCGACCGGCAAAGGAGGAAAATATGGTTCGGCTCGGCCGTTCTTTGATGGCGTCTGTCCTTGGCGTCATGTTGACCACTACCGCATTTGCGCAAGGCGCCATGACCGATGTCGGCACGCCGCGCAGCGAGACGCTGATCGTGCAGACCTTCGATGGTCGCGCCGCCAATCCCAGCGCCCAGAACCCGCTCAACTCCTATGCCATCTGGCGGGGCTTCCGCGAGCTGGGCTGGGGCTATCTCTGGGAAATGGATACGGCCACCGGCAAATCCTATCCCGAAATGGCCGAAGGCTTTCCCGAAGTGCTCAATGACGAGCACACCCGGTTCCGCATCAAGATTCGGCAGGGGATCACCTGGAGCGACGGGGCTCCCTTCACCACCGACGACATCATCTATTCGCTCGATACCGCCTTCAAATATCGCGAACAGCTGACCAATGTCGCTAGCGTCACGGTCTATCTCAAGAGCTACAAGAAGATCGACGATCATACGTTCGAAGTGGAGACGGTGAACCCCTCCTTCGACCTCACCACCCGGCTCGGCGTCTATACCTGGGGCACCCCGTTCAACTGGGTGCCCAAACATGTCTTCGAACCGCTGGGCGATCAGGTCGTGACCTTCCAGAACGCCCCGGCGGTGACGCTCGGGCCCTACAAGATCAAGGAATTCGACCCCAACGGCTTCTGGCAGCTCTGGGAATTGCGCGAAGACTGGCAGAATTCGAGCTGGGGTAATCTGGGCACGCCCAAACCCAAATATATCCTCTACAAGGATTTCGGTGCCGAAGAGACGCGCGCCCTCGCCTTCGTGCAGAACCAGTACGACGTCGACACCTTCATGAGCCCGGACAGCATCGATGCGGCCAAGGCCCGCAATCCCAATGTCCAGAGCTTTTCGGCGACCTTCCCCTATCACGACATGAACGACGCCTGTTCCTATGGCGTCTATATCAACCAGCAGCGCGCCCCCTACGATCTGCCCGAAGTGCGCTGGGCCCTGGCCCTCTCGCTCAATCTTCAGCAGGTCGGCATCAGCGCCATGAGCGGCCAGTTCAAGGCCGCCGCCCTGCCGCTGCCCGATACGCCGATCACCGGCCCGATTTTCTATCAGGCCAATCTCGAAGCGCTTGAGAACCTGACCCTCGGGGACGGCTATAAGCCGTTCGACGCCGATTTCAGCACCAAACTGGTCGAAACGCTGGCGAGCCAGGGCATCGATCAGTCGCTGCTGCCCACGGGCGACGCCATCAATCAGGGTTTTGGCGCCGGCTGGTGGAAGCACGATCCGGCCGAAGCCGAAAAGCTCCTCGCTTCGGTCGGCATCAAGAAGGGCGCGGACGGCTTTTATGCCCTGCCCGACGGTTCGCCCTGGGTGATCGAATTCGTCATTCCCGGCGATTGGAACAAGGTGCTTCAACGGCTCGGCTTCTCCATTGCCGACAGCTGGCGTCAGGCCGGGTTCAACGTCAATGCGCGCCAGGTGGACAATGGTGAATTCACCACCGTTCAGAACACCAATGCGCGCAACGAATTGCAGATCAACTGGTCCAATACCTGCGTCTACAACGCCAACTGGCTGGGCAATTGGAACCAGTTCCGCGACAGCAATATCAAGCCTGCCGACTCGACCGATCCCCTGAGCGGCAACTATGCCCGCATTACCGACCAGAAGGTGCTCGATCTTGTCGCCGAGGGCGCTGCCCTGCCGCTCGATGATCCCAAATTCGTCAGCAATGGCCAGGAAATCGCGCTGCAGATCGCCAGGGAAATGCAGATCATCAACCTGATGAACATTCCGACGACGATCCCGACCAACAGCACCTATTGGACCAATTTCCCCAAGCAGGACAATTTCTACGCCGCGCCCTACACCTGGTGGAGTTCGTTCAAGAAGACGGTCGTGTCGATCGAGCCGACCGGCCAGCAATAAGCGACTTGCGGGGCGGCCAATGTCCTCCTGGCTGCCCCGTCTCCTTGTAGTTGTGCCGCACGCCGACGAGGCGACACTCACCGCTTGTCACCCGGCCTTTGCCGGGGTGACAAGCGGGGGTGCGAATGCTCGGCGGGCGGCACAACCTGCTCAAGTTAAGGACTGACCAATGGGTGTTTTCGCCTATGTCGCCAAACGGTTCGGCCTCTATCTCGCCGTGCTGTTTATCGGGCTGACCATTACGTTCATGCTGCCCCGCCTCATGCCGATCAATCCGGTGGACGGCTATATTGGGCAGATTCAGAGCCGGGCCAATGGCACGCTGACCTCGGAAGCGATCGCGGAAATCCGCACCAATCTCGAACAGCTCTACGGGCTCAAGGGCGATATCTTTACCCAGTACCTGTCCTATCTCAAGCGCGTGGTCATCGACTTCGACTTCGGGCCGTCCTTCACCTATTATCCGCAGCCGGTGTCCGCGATGATCCTCAACGCGCTCCCCTGGACCCTGGGCCTCTTGCTCACCGCCACCTTCATTGCCTGGGTTCTGGGCAATATGGTGGGTCTTGTTGCCGGTTACTTTCACAAGAAGCGCGCCGCCTCGCTGCTCGAATTCGTCGGCATCCTGCTCTATCCCATCCCCTATTACATCCTGGCCGTCACGGTGCTGCTGCTGCTGGCCTATATCTTCCCGATCTTTCCGCTCTCGCCCACTTTCCCGGTGGGGCAGATGACGCCGGAAAAACTGGGCATGATCTTTTACAATTCGCTGCTGCCCGGCATTACCCTGGTCCTGGCCGGGTTCGGCTGGAACATTCTTTCGATGAAGGCGCTGGCCGTCGCGACGACCGAAGAGCCCTATGTGACCTATGCGAGGCTCAAAGGGACGTCGAACTGGACGCGCATGACGCGCTATGTGTTCCGCAATGCGCTCCTGCCGCAGGTGACGGCCCTGGCGCTGTCCCTGGGCATGGTCTTCAACGGCGCGCTGCTGACCGAGATGATCTTCTCCTATCCCGGGATCGGCCTGATCATGCGCACGGCCGCGACCGGGGGCGACTATAATGTGCTCTATGGCGCGATCACGCTCTCGATCATCGCGGTGGCGACGGCCGGCCTCGTCATCGACCTCATCTATCCTCTCCTCGACCCGCGGATCCGCCACAAATGACCATCGAGAGCAAGGGCGTCGACCCAATCGTCATGGCCGTTCCAACCCCCGTCAAGCGCGGCCGCAGCAGTTTCGTCTGGCTGTTCAACCTGCGGCTTGGCGTCGGCCTGACCATTCTGGCCGTCATGGGCCTCGGCAGCTTTATCCTGCCGTTCTTTGCGCCCGTGGATCCCTCGATCCAGGCAAGCTATATGCGCAACCTGCCCATGTCGGGTGCGCATTGGCTCGGCACCAATGCACTGGGGCAGGACATTTTCTGGTTCCTGGTCTTTGCCATCAAGAATTCGCTGATGCTCGGCATTCTGGTGGCCATGGGCGTGACCATCGTCGCCACCATTGTCGGGCTCAGTGCCGGCTATATCGGCGGCCGCTTCGAGCGGATCGTGATGCTGTTCGTCGATACCTTCATCACCATTCCGCTCCTGCCCATCCTGATCATTCTGGGCGCGCTGATCCGGGGCAATACCTCGTTCTTCACCGTCGGGCTGATCATCATCATCTTTGGCTGGGCCTGGGACGCGCGTACCATCCGCGCCATGGCGCTGTCGCTGCGGGAGCGCGAATTCATCAATATGGCCCGGTTTTCCGGGGCCAATACGGTCGATATCCTGGCCAAGGAAATCTTTCCCTATGTCTCGGCCTATATCCTGGTCGGCTTCATCAATACCGTGCTCTTCGCCATCAATACCGAAGCGACGCTGGCGGTGATTGGGCTCTCCAAGGTCGAAGTGCCGACGCTGGGCTCCATCATCTTCTGGGCCTTGAGCTACAATGCCCTGTTCACCGGGCAATATCCCTGGATCGTGGCGCCGATCGTTGCGACCGTTACTCTTTTCCTCGGGCTGTTCCTGACCTCCACGGGGTTCAACCAGGCCTTTGCCAGCAAGCGGGGTGTGTCATGATCTCCCTCAACGATCTCAAGATCAGCTATCGCATCGGCGGCAGGACGATCGATGCCGTCGACGGGGTGACCCTGACCATTCCCGACAACTGCGTCGTCGGCATTGCCGGGGAATCGGGTTCGGGCAAGTCGACGCTGATGAAGGCGATCTATGGCGATATCCAATCGCCCATGTATCTCTCGCGCGGCAGCATCGACTATGGGCTCAAGGGTTCGGACGGAAAGCCGGTGACGGCCGAAAACGTGCGAAAAGAATGGTTCAAGACCATTTCCTATATTCCGCAATCCTCGATGAACTCGCTCAATCCGGTCATCCGTATCCGTGAGCAATTCGTGGATTTTCCGGGCACCGACAGCAACAAAAAGCGGGTGCTGGAGCGAGCGCGCGCTTACATTGGAAAACTCGGCCTGCCGCCGGAAGCGATGGATTCCTATCCGCACCAGCTTTCGGGCGGCATGCGGCAGCGCATGATGATTGCGCTCGCCACCTTCTTCCAGCCCGAACTGATCATTGCCGACGAGCCGACCACGGCGCTCGACGTTGTGGTGCAGAAAGACATTCTCATGCTGCTCATGGAGCTGCAGGAAGAGATGGGCAATACCATCCTCGTCGTCTCCCATGACATGGGCGTGCACTATCAGGTCACCCAGAAAATGCTGATCATGTATGCCGGTCGCGTCGTCGAATATGGCGATACCGACAGCGTCTTTGCCGACCCGCAGCACGCCTATACCAAGATGCTGATCGATAGCCTGCCCACCATTGGCGACGACAGCATGCGCGGGGTGATGGCGAGCCAGGCCGGGGCCGGCGGCGACCGCGCGTTCCGCGTCGAACCCAATCTCATCGAGGTCAAGCCGGGCCATTTCGTGGCCCAGCCGGCCCGCCAGCGCGAGGGCGTTTCGGCATGACCGTCATTCTCAGGACCGAAGGGCTCAACAAGACCTATCGCCTCGGCGGGCTGGTCAATGCCAGGCAAATTCAGGCGCTCAATGACGTCAATATCACCGTCGAGAGCGACAAGCCGGTGGTGATCGCGGTGGTCGGGGAATCAGGAAGCGGCAAGACCACGCTGGCCAAGACCCTGCTGCGGCTGGAAACGCCGACCTCCGGCCGCGCCGTGGTTTACGACCAGGTGGTGGCCGGCAAGGGGGCGATCCCTTCGAAGAAGGATTTTCTGGGCCTGGTGCAGCCGATTTTCCAGAACCCGTTTGAAGCCTTCAGCCGCTATCGGCCGGTCGATGCCTATCTCGAGGAGACGGCGCGCCGCGTCGCCGGCATGGATGGCGTGCAGGCCGAGAATGCGGTGGCCGAGGCGCTCAAGAATGTCGGCCTCAACCATGAAGAGGTGCGCGGCAAATATACCGCCCAGTTCTCGGGCGGCGAATTGCAGCGCATTTCGGTGGCAAGGGCGCTGATCCCGAACCCGAAACTGATCGTCGCCGACGAGCCCGTTTCCATGATCGACGCTTCGCGGCGCATGATCATCATCAACCTCTTCAAGCGGCTGCGCGACGAGGCGGGGCGCAGCTTTGTCTACATCACCCACGATCTCGCCACGGCCTATTACATTTCCGACTATGTGGCGGTGATGAACAAGGGGCGCGTGGTCGAATTCGGCCCGGCGCGCAAGGTCATGTCGGACCCCAGGCACGACTATACCCGCCTGCTCCTGAGCTCCATTCCCACCACGACCAGCCGCTGGCGCGAGCGCAAGCAGGTCGCGCGCTAGGCGAAAATTTCAGAACCACACACTTTCAGACTACGGGACAGCACAATGACCAATTCTGCTTCTGCCAACGGCGCCGCGTCGCTGTGGGCCACGTATGAACTCACCCTAAAAGGCCCGGAGACGGGCAATCCGTTTCAGGATGTCGACCTGGTCGCCACGTTCAGCCAGGGCGCGCGCCTCGTGCGGGTAAACGGTTTTTACGATGGCGATGGCAATTACAAATTGCGCTTCCTGCCCGACACCACGGGCATCTGGACCTATCAAACCAAGAGCAATGTTTCCGCGCTCGATGGGGTGAGCGGCAGTTTTGAGGTCGGCGCGGCAAAGCCGGGTCATCATGGTCCGGTGCGCGTCTCCAACCGTCACCATTTCCGCTATGCCGATGGCACGCGCTACATCAATATCGGCACCACGGCCTATGTGTGGAACCTGCAGGGCGACGCGCTCGAGGAAGAGACGCTCCAAACGCTGAAGGACGGGCCCTTCACCAAGATCCGCATGTGCGTGTTTCCAAAGCACTATCGCTACAATCAGAACGAACCCGAGCGCTATCCCTTCCCGCTGCTGAAAAAGGGATCGAGCGAATGGACCGGCAGTTTCCGCGGCGAGTTCGGCTGGGCGTTCGACTTTTCGCGCTTTGAGCCGGATTATTTCAGGCATCTCGAAAAACGCATCAACCAGCTGGCCGAAATCGGCGTCGAAGCCGATCTCATCATCTTCCACCCCTATGACCGCTGGGGTTTTTCGACCATGACGCCGGACGAGGACGACCGGTACCTGAAATACCTGACGGCGCGCCTTGCCGCGTTTCCGAATGTCTGGTGGTCGATGGCCAATGAATATGACCTGATGCCGAGCAAAACCATGGCGGATTGGGATCGGTTCATCCACATCACTTCGGACAACGATCCCTTTGGGCACCTTTTGAGCGTGCACAATTGCTTTGCCTTTTACGACCACAACCACCCTCGCATCACCCATTCGAGCATCCAGCGCTCGGCGGCCAATCTCTCGGCGGTCTGGCGCGAAAAATACGGCAAGCCCGTCTCGGTCGACGAGTGCTGCTATGAGGGGGACATCGGCGAACTCTGGGGCAATATATCGGCGCAGAAGATGGTGCGCCGGTTCTGGGATGGCACCGTCAATGGCGGTTACGTCACCCATGGCGAGACCTATTACAACCCGCAAGAAAACCTCTGGTGGGCCAAGGGCGGCAAGCTGATCGGCGAGAGCGTTGCGCGCATCGCCTTCCTCCGGCGTATTCTCGAAGAGGGGCCGGACGAGGGGCTCGATCCCGTCAAATCGACCGGTGCCTATCGGATCGCCATGGCGGGCGGGCTCGACAATGTGGTGATGCAGCAGCTCTTCGTGCCGGCCACGGGCGAGGAAGACTGGCCGCGGGCCCAAGCGTGGTGGGCGACCGCCGGCCAGCCGCACAAATATTACCTCGTCTATATGGGCGAGAACCAGCCGAGCGAGCTCGATGTGGCGGTCCCGCCGGGCGAGACATATTCGGCGACGCTGATCGACACCTGGAACATGACCGAGACCAGGCTCTCCGCGGGCGTAAAGCGCGGCGATCGGCTGAACTTTGAGCCCAAACCCTATCTGGCAATGCTGTTCCGGCGCGTGGACGGCTGAGGAGACGACGATGACGACTATTGCGCAATGGGATGTGTTCGAGGCGAGCTTTGACGGTCCCTCTTCCGGCAATCCCTTCCTCGATGTGACGCTGGAAGCCTTTTTCGAGCAAAAAAGCCGCACCGTTCGCGTGCCGGGCTTTTATGACGGCGAGGGGATTTTTCGGCTTCGCTTCATGCCGGATAATCCGGGCGAATGGACATTTGTGACCAAATCCAATGTGGCCGCGCTCGACGGCAAGACCGGCGGTTTTACCGCCACGGCGCCGCGTTCGGGCGTGCATGGGCCGGTGCGGGTCGCCAACAAGTTCCACTTTGCCTATGCCGATGGCACACCGTTCCTGTCCTTCGGCACCACCTGCTATGCCTGGACCCATCAGCCTTTGAGCGAACAGGCCAGGACGCTGGAAACGCTGAAAAAGACGCGCTTCAACAAGCTGCGCATGGGGGTCTTTCCCAAGGACTATCCCTACAATGTCAACGAGGCGCTGCACGACGTCTATCAGAAGGGCAGCGATGGAACCTACGATTTTGACCGGCCCAATCCCGAAAGCTTCCGCCACTTTGAAAATCAGGTGAAGGCGCTGGGGGAGATGGG
Source organism: Devosia sp. (assembly GCA_035565515.1). GTDB lineage: Bacteria > Pseudomonadota > Alphaproteobacteria > Rhizobiales > Devosiaceae > Devosia. The sequence goes on along the minus strand of DATMSG010000091.1, from coordinate 5,458 downwards.
CGTGGAAGCCGATATCATCATCTTCCACCCCTATGACCGCTGGGGCTATTGCGACATGAGCGAGGCGCAGGACTATGCCTATGTCCAATATCTCGCCGCGCGCCTTGCCGCCTATCGCAATGTCTGGTGGTCGCTCGCCAACGAATACGATTTCCTGCTCAACACCAAGCCGATGCACCAGTGGGAGCGCTACTTCCACATTCTGGAAGAAAACGATCCCTATGGGCATCTGCGTTCGATCCACAATGGCGACCCGGAAGCCAATTACGATCACCGAAAACCCTGGGTGACCCATGTCTGCATCCAGAACTGGGATGTGAAGCGCACCGGGGAATGGCGGCTCGCCTATGGCAAGCCGGTGGTCAATGACGAGCCCGAATATGAGGGCAATATTATTCAGGTCTGGGGCAATATTTCGGCCCAGGAACTGGTGCACCGCTTCTGGGTGACGGCGATGCGCGGCGGTTATGCCGGGCACGGCGAAACCTTCTCCAATCCCGACGATCTCATCTGGTGGGCCAAGGGCGGGGAACTGCATGGCGAGGCGTGGAAGCGCATCGGGTTCCTGCGCGATCTCATGGAAGAGGACGTCCGGCACGGCTTCGAGCCCATCGATCCGCAGACGCGCTATCCCTGGAACCGGGTTTCGGGCGCGCGGGATGGCGATACGACGATCATCTATTTCGGCGAGCACCAGCCGGTGATCTGGGCTTCGGGCCTGCCCAAGGACGACGGCAAGTATCAGGTGGACCTGATCGACACCTGGAACATGACCGTCGAGCCCGCCAAGATCGTTGCCGCGCCGCAAAATCACCCGACCCGGCACGGGGCGGTGGTGATGCAGCGAAAACCCGATGCCGCCTTTGCGGTGGAACTGCCGGGCAAACCGCATCTGGCGATCCGCATCCGCCCGGCGTGACGATTGCGGGTGACCATGTCGAAGTCCCGAACGTTGAATCGTCTTGAAGGCAGACGGTTCAACAGGAGGACGAACGATGAAGGTCACCCAGCATCTCTGGTTCGAGAAGGATATGGACGCGGCGATAAAATTCTATACGTCGCTGATTCCGGGTTCGAAGATCGAATGGGTCTCGGCCATTCCAGCGGATAATCCCAGCGGCCCGGCCGGCAGCGTCGGCATTGCCGCCTTCACCATTGGCGATCAGCGCTATATGGCGATCAATGCCGGCCCGCTCGATCCGTTCAACCACAGCTTTTCGATCATGGTGGAATGCGACAGCCAGGCCGAGATCGACCGGCTCTGGGACGCGCTGAAGCAAGGCGGCTCGACCGAGCAATGCGGCTGGCTGAGGGACCGCTGGGGCCTGAGCTGGCAGATTACTCCCAGACGCCTCGGCGAACTGATGATGGATCCCGATCCGGCCGTATCGAAACGCGTCACCGAGGCCATGCTCAAGCAGGTCAAGCTCGATATTGCAGCGCTGGAAGCGGCGGCGAGGGGCTGATCGAGCCATCCCCCCGCCGGTGCGATCAGCCGGCGGCGGGCACGGTCAATCCGCGCTGCACGGCGGGACGGGCAAGGCCGCGTTCGAGCCAGGCCGGCACATTCTTGAGCGTATCGAAGGCGACGAGATCGCTCGCGCCATAAAAGCCGACGAGATTGCGCACCCAGCCCAGCGTCGCGATATCGGCGATGGAATAGTCGTCCATGATCCAGTCGCGGTTTTCGAGGCGCTGGTCCAGCACCTCCAGCAGGCGCCGCGATTCGGCGCGATAGCGTTCGAGCGGGCGCTTGTCTTCGAATTCGCGCCCGGCGAATTTGTGAAAGAACCCGACCTGGCCGAACATCGGGCCGATCGCCGCCATCTGGAAAAACACCCATTGAATGGTTTGATAGCGCAGCGCCGGGTCCCGGGGCAGGAATTTTCCGGTCTTTTCCGCCAGGTACAAAAGAATCGCGCCTGATTCGAACAGCGCCAGCGGTTTGCCGCCAGGGCCATCGGGGTCGATGATCGCCGGAATCTTGCCATTTGGATTGAGCGAGAGGAATTCGGGCGTCCAGGTCTCGTTCTTGCCGATCGCTATGGCATGCGCCTCATAGGATAGGCCGGTCTCTTCGAGCATGATGGACACTTTCACGCCATTGGGCGTGGGCCAGGAATAAAGCTGCAACCGATCGGGATGGGCCGCCGGCCAGCGCCGGGCGACGGGGAAACGCGCGAGGTCAGTCATGGAAGTCTCGGATCTGAAGGCAGGGGCCGCCAGCTAGACTGCGAGTCGAGCGTTCCGGCAATGAACAAATGCCGGAAAACAAAAAGGGTCCCGAAGGACCCTTTGTTTCTCTCCCGGCTTGCCAACCTGAGAGAATTGGAGCGGGCGAAGGGATTCGAACCCTCGACCCTAACCTTGGCAAGGTTATGCTCTACCCCTGAGCTACACCCGCATCCGTGTCGCAGCGCCTTGAAGCGCATCAACGAGGCGCTATATGCCCAATGATCAGACCGATTGCAACCCCAGTTCTTCGCTTTCATGTCATCTTGTTGAAAGCCTGTGGGAATGAAGGCTTGCAACCGGGGTGAGGCGGGCGCAAAAAGGCCCGCGACTGCTCCCTCAATGCCCATTCGCGAGAGCTCTTTATGTCGATTTCCCTCAACGGCGCCGCCGGCGCTGCCCCGGCCGCTCCTCTTGGTCTTATCAGCGAATCTTCCGATGCCGGCTTCCGTGCCGATGTGCTCGAAGCCTCTCGCGATGTTCCCGTGCTGGTCGATTTCTGGGCCCCCTGGTGCGGCCCCTGCCGGCAATTGACCCCTGCCCTTGAAAAGGTGGTCAACGAAAAGGCCGGCAAGATCAAACTGGTCAAGATCAATATCGACGACCATCCCGGCGTTGCCGGGCAATTGGGCGTGCAATCCATTCCCGCCGTTTTCGCCTTTTCCGGCGGCCGTCCCGTGGATGGTTTCATGGGCGCCATGCCCGAAGGCGAAGTGCGCAAATTCGCCGACAAGGTGATCGCCGCGGCCCCCGCAGGCGCCCCGCCGGCCGATTCGATCGAAGCCCAGATTGCCGATGCGCTCAAAGTGGCCGAAGAGGCGTTTGCCGCCGGCGATCTCAGCCAGGCTGCGCAGATTTTTGGCATGGTGCTGCAGCACGCGCCCGAGAACGACCTGGCCCTGATCGGTCTGGCGCGCGTTTATGTCGAGGCCGGCGAGTTCGATCAGGCGCGCACGACGCTCGACATGGTGCCCGAGGACAAGCGCAAGGGCGAAGCCTATACGTCCCTGGCCAATACGATTCGCCTGCAGGACGAAGCGGCCGGTCTTTCCGAAGCGGCCGCGCTCGAAGCGGCGGTTGCGGCCGATCCCGACAATCATCAGGCCCGCTTCGATCTCGCCGTCGTGCTCAATGCCGAGGGCAAGCGCCTCGAGGCGGCCGAGGCCCTGGTCGCCATCTTCAAGAAGGATCGCACCTGGAACGAGGATGGCGCGCGCAAGAAGCTGCTCGAATTCTTCGAAGCCTGGGGCGCCAAGGATCCGGCGACCCTCAAGGGCCGCCGCCTGCTCTCCGCGGCCCTTTTCTCCTAGGACTGAAACTATGCCGCAGCGCCCCGCGAGCCCTCAGCAAGTGCCGGACGTGGTCCCGATCTTTCCACTGACCGGGGCGCTGCTGCTGCCCTATTCGCATCGCCCGCTCAATATTTTCGAGCCGCGCTATATCGCGATGGTCGACTTCGCCCTTTCCGCCGACCGGCTGATCGGGCTGATCCAGCCCGAGGATGCGAGCGAAGAAAGCCCTCTGGGGCAAGTGCCGCTCCACAAGGTGGGCTGCCTTGGCCGGCTGACCCATTTCGAAGAAAGCGGCGACGGACGCTATTTCGTCATTCTCGAAGGGGTGGCGCGGTTCCGCATCCTTGAGGAACTCGATCGCGGCACGCCCTATCGCCAGGCGAGGATTTCCGCGCAGGGATTTGAGGCCGATTTCATCCGCAATGAGGGAGAAGACGCGGTCGACCGGGCGCGGTTCGTCAAAATGATGCGCGACTATGCCGAATTCGCCAGTATCGAACTCAACTGGGAAGAGATCGAGCGCACCGGCACGGCGGACCTGGTCAATTTCTGCGCCATGGTCTCGCCCTATGGGCCGGCCGAAAAGCAGGTTCTGCTCGAGGCGCAGACGCTCAACGACCGGGCCGAAACGCTGATCGCCATGACCGAATATGAAATGGCCGGGGGCGGCAAGGGCGCCGTGCCGCTCAACTGATGACAGAGCGTCCGGCCGATCCCCGCCACATCGTCGACCGGCAGGTGCTCGAAATGCTGGTCTGTCCGCTCACCAAGACGCGGCTGACGCTGGCGGATGACCATAAGGAACTGATCTCCATTGCCGCGCGGCTCGCCTTTCCCATCGTGCAGGGCGTGCCGCTCCTGAGCCTTGAAGAAGCGCGCAATGTCGAGCCCGAGGAAATCCAGGCCCTATCGCGTAAATCCAGCTAGGGCGCGTGGGAATTCGGCGATGCCGGGCTGCACAGCGATTTTCTGCGCTTCCGGGGCTCGAAAACCGCCGTTTCGCCGCGCCCTGACATGAACCCAACACATCCTAGATCGGCACGCCGCTCAGGAGCTTTGGACCGTTTTGCGAGATGCCCGCGGCGGCGCGGATCATGGCGTCCTTGAGCGGGCCGGCGCGGTCGACCAGGCCGAGGCCGAAATCGCGGATGGCGCGCACCGGGGCGACATCGTTGGAAAAGAGCCGGTTCATGCCATCGGTGACTATGACCATGCCGGCGGTATCGAGGCGCCGCCAGGCCTGATAGCGGGCCAGAACATCGTCGCTGCCGTGATCGAGCCCGAGACGGATGGCATCGACGATCACTTCGGCCAGCGCCGCAACATCCTTGAGGCCCAGATTAAGGCCCTGGCCGGCGATGGGGTGGATGACATGGGCGGCATCGCCAATGAGCGCCAGGCGCGGTCCGATAAAGTCGCGGGCGATCTGCAGTCGCAGAGGAAAGCCCATCAGCTTGTCTTCGAGCGTCACGGCACCAAGGCTCGATCCCATGACGGCCTCGATCTCGCGCGCCAGTTGGGCACTGTCCATGGCGAGGAACGACTTTGCGTTTTCGCTCGTCTCGGTCCAGACCAGCGAGGAGCGATTGCCCTTGAGGGGGAGGCTGGCAAAGGGGCCGGAGGGCCGGAAATGCTCATAGGCGACCCCTTCATGGGGCAGTTCATGCGCAATGGTCGCGACCAGCCCGGTCTGGTGGTAGTCGTGCCCGGTGGTGCCGATGCCGGCGCGCTGGCGCAGCGCCGATTGTGCGCCATCGGCGGCAATGATGAGCGGGGAAACGATCGTCCTGCCGTCGGCAAGGGTCAGCCGGCCTTCCGACCAATCGGCGATTTCGGCCGGGGCAATGATAGTGACGAGATCGCCCATGGCTTCGAGAAGGGCGGCCTGGCTTGCCGTATTGGGCACCATATGGGCAAAGGCCTCGCCCGGCGCG
>DATMSG010000090.1:0-6924 GCA_035565515.1 Devosia sp. | reverse complement strand
CTCGCTGCTCGAAATGTTCGGCCAGATGTTCCGCGAGCCCTTCATCGCCCAGCAGTACCTGCCGGACGTGCGCAAGGGCGACAAGCGCATCATCATCATCGATGGCGAAGCCGTCGCCGGCCTCAACCGCATCCCGGCCGAGGGCGAAGCGCGCTCCAATATGCATGTCGGCGGCCGCCCCGAACTCTCCCCGCTTACCGAGCGCGAAAGGGAAATCTGCGCCGCCATCGCCCCGGCGCTGAAGGAGCGCGACATGATCTTTGTCGGCATCGACGTCATCGGCGACTATCTCACTGAGATCAACGTCACCTCGCCCACCGGCATCCGCGAAATCAAGCGTTTCGGCGGTCCCGACATTGCCGTGCTCATCTGGGACGCGATCGAGAAGCGCCGCGCTTAGGCAAAACTTGGCGGCACCCCGCAAATCCCGTAAGTGTCAGCTTTGGGGTTTGCGGGGGTTTTTGTGGACACTTCGGCTTTTCTGGTCGCCTTCGCGACCCTCTTTGCGACTGTCGGCGTCGCCGATATCGCCTTCATCTTCGCAGCGCTCACCAAGGATCATACACCGGCGCAGCGCCGTCTCTTCGCCACGCGCGGCGTCATCATCGCGCTGCTGATCCTGTTGTTTTTTGCCTTCCTCGGCAATGCGATCCTGGAAGTTTTCGGCATCACCATTCCGGCCCTGCGCACGGCGGGCGGCGTCTTGTTGCTGCTCATCGCCATCGACATGGTCTTTGCCCGCCATTCGGGCGGCACCGGCACGACCGACGAGGAAGAGAGCGAAGCCCGCCATGCGCAGGACATTTCGGTTTTTCCCCTCGCCATGCCGCTCCTGGCCGGGCCCGGCGCCATCAGCGCCGTCATCCTGCTCACCACCGGCGCCCGAACCGATGCCGAATTCTGGCTGGTGATCGCCGCCATCGTGGTCATCCTGGCACTGGCCTGGCTGACCCTGCTCGTCGCCATCCCGATCCAGCGCCTGCTTGGCCTGACCGGCCTTTCCGTGGTCTCGCGCATCGTCGGCATCCTGCTCGCGGCCCTGGCCGTCCAATTCGTCTTCGACGGCATCAAGGCTTCAGGGCTCCTGGGCAGCTGAAAACCTATTTGGCGAATTGACAGCGGCCGGTCGGCGCCAGCGCGGCGATCGCCCGCGGATCGCAGCCGGTGGACAGGAACATCAGCCAGTCATTGGTCGAGCCGTAGAAGACATTGCGATCGACCTCGCCGCGCACCCCCGGCACCACCCCGGTCTGGGTATATTGCCAGAACGTCCAGGGCCGGTTTTCATAGCGCTCATGCGGCTCGGCAGCGGTCGAACGCAGCCAGAAGGTATTGGGGAAATATTCGCCCGCCAGAATATCGCGGTGGAAATTCATGTCGGTATAGATGATCGGCAGTTTCCCCGTATGCCGCTCCATCACGTCGAGCATCAGCCGGATCTTTTCCAGGGCATCGGCCTTGTTCGGCTTCACCTTGCAGCTCGAATGATTGTTCCATTCGAGATCGAGCACCGGCGGCAAGGCGCTCGGGTCGGCCGGCACGTTCTGGGTAAACCAGGCCGCCTGTTCCGAGGCGAGTGAGCACCAGGTCATGAAGTGATAGGCGCCGCGCGGCATGCCGGCATCCCTGGCGCGCTGCCAGTTCACCCGGAAATTGGGATCGACATAATCCTTGCCCTCGGTCGCCTTCATGAAGACGAAATGAATGCCGGCGCCGCGCGCCTTGGCGAAATCGACATTTTCCTGATAGCGCGCCACGTCGATGCCCTGCACCGGCATGGTGCGCGCCCGATCGACGGCCTTATGCGGACGATTGTCGCCCGGAATGGCGCCATAGAGCCCACCGCCGGTGGCGCAGGCCGCCAGAGCCGTGACCGCCAGGCCCATCACGGCATTGCGCAACAGGGCGGAAACAGAGGCGGGCAAACGGAACGCGCGGGCCATCAACAAACTCGGGACACAAGACAAACTGAGCCTTTGATTCAACATGGCGCGGTTAATGGAAGTTTAGGGTAACCAATGTGGCAGCGCGCATGGTTAACAGACCATTTTCTGTTCGCTCTCCGTTCTTGACTCCGCCCTTGCTTCTGTTAGCGTTGAGAGGGGTTTGGGGGCATTCCGCATGGTGACGCGCGTCGCGACGGTGGCGTTCCAGGGCATCGAGGCCGTACCGGTCGATGTGCAGGTGCAGATTGCGCCCGGCCATCCCAAATTCCTGCTGGTCGGCCTGCCCGACAAGGCGGTGAAGGAATCGAGCGAACGCGTCCGCGCCGCCCTTGTCGCCTCCGGCCTCGGCCTGCCGCCCAAACGCATCACCATCAATCTCGCGCCGGCCGACCTGCCCAAGGAGGGGAGCCATTATGATCTGCCGATCGCCCTGGGGCTGATGGCCGCCATGGGGGCCATTCCCCAGGATGCGCTCGATCGCTTTCTGGTGCTGGGCGAATTGGGCCTCGATGGGCGCCTCGCCCATGTCGGCGGCGTGCTGCCCGCCGCCATCGCCGCCGCATCGCGCGAACTCGGCATCATCTGCCCCGCCGTTTCCGGCCCCGAAGCCGCCTGGGCCGGCGAGAATATCGATATCGTCGCCGCCGACAGTCTTCTTGCCCTCGTCAATCATCTCGTCGGCCGGCAATTGCAGGCCCGGCCCAAGCCAGCAAGGCAATTGCTGGATGCTTCCGCTCTGCCAGATCTTGCCGATGTGCGCGGCCAGACCATTGCCCGCCGGGCGCTGGAAGTCGCCGCGGCCGGCGGGCATAATCTGCTTTTCGTCGGCCCGCCGGGCGCGGGAAAATCCATGCTGGCCGCCCGCCTGCCCTCAATTCTCCCCCCACTCAGCCCGCGCGAACTGCTCGATGTCTCGATGATCCAGTCGATCGCGGGCGAATTGGCGGGCGGTGCGCTTTCCGACCGCCGTCCCTTTCGCGCGCCGCACCATTCCGCCTCCATGGCGGCTCTCGTCGGTGGCGGGCTGAAAGTGCGGCCGGGCGAGGCGACCCTGGCGCATAATGGCGTGCTTTTTCTCGACGAATTGCCCGAATTCGGTCCCAGCGTCCTCGACAGCCTCCGCCAGCCGCTCGAAAGCGGGGAAACCGTCATTGCCCGCGCCAATGCCCGGGTGACCTATCCCAGCCGCTTCCAGCTGATCGCCGCCATGAATCCGTGCAAATGCGGCATGGCCGGCACGCCGGGCCATGTCTGCAAGCGCGGCAATGCCTGCGCCGCCGAATATCAGGCCCGCGTCTCCGGTCCCTTCCTTGATCGCATCGATATCCGCATCGATGTGCCCGCCGTCTCCGCCAGTGACATGATCGGCGCTGCCGGCTCGGCCGAACCGTCTGCCGCGGTGGCAAAACGCGTCGCCGCCGCTCGCGAGCGCCAGCGCCAGCGCTATGAGGCGGCCGGGGTGCCCGAAATCCTCACCAATGCGGCGGCCGGCGCCACCCTGATCGAAAAGATGGTCCAGCCGGACGGCGAAAGCCAGACCTTGCTGCTGCAGGCCGCCGAGCGTTTCAACCTCTCGGCCCGCGCCTATCACCGGGTGCTAAAAGTTGCCCGCACGCTTGCCGATCTCTCCGGCGTCGATAAGGTGGCGCGGCCCCATATCGCCGAAGCCCTGAGCTATCGCCTCAATTTCGGTGCCGCCTGATCTTCCGGAGTCTTTATTCCCATGCAGCACCGCATTTCCGCCGGCGTTCTCGCCTTGCGCGAGCAGAAAATCCTGCTGGTGCGCCATTTTCGGCCCGGTCAGCACGATTTCTGGGCCGGTCCCGGCGGTGGCACCGAGGGCGCCGAAGAGCTCTGGCAGACAGCCGAGCGCGAGGCTTTTGAGGAAACCGGTCTTCGCGTAAAGGCGCGAACGATGGCCTATATCGACGAATTGGTGGACCATTGGGGCCGCATCGTCAAATTCTGGTTTCTGGCCGATTATGTCTCGGGCGAGATCGACGTCTCGGCCAATCCGGCAGAAGGGGAAAGCATCAGCGAGGCTGGCTGGTTTTCGCGCGAAAATCTGCCGCAGGGCCATGTTTTTCCCGAAGTGCTGCGCGATCGGTTCTGGGACGAGCTCGAAACCGGCTTTCCTCATCCGATAAAATTGCCCCTTCAACAGTCGATCTTTTAATCCCGCCACGCGGCCTTGCCGCCCCTGGTATTGGCAGTCCGTTTTTCCGAAACAGCCGGTTTTTCATGACAATCACCATTCGCGTTGCCGACGAAAAAGATATTCCGGCGATCTTCGATATTCGCACCAGCGTGCGGGAAAACCATCTATCGCTCGCGCAGATGACTGAGATGGGCATTACGCAAGAGACGATCCTCGGGTCCCTGCGCCAGGCCCCTTGCATCTGGGTCGCCGCTTATGGGGACGATATTGTCGGCTTTTCCATGGGGGATGCAGCAGAGGCTTGCGTCTACGCCGCCTTCGTCCGCCCCGAATGGGAGGGGCAAGGCATCGGGCGCCGTCTCCTCGACCGGGCGGAAGCCTTCCTTTTCGAGCGTCATTCCTCGATCTGGCTCAAAACCGACGGCGCTTCGCGGGCCGCCGGCTTTTATGAACGGCTGGGATGGAAGCGCATGGGCGAGCTGGCGAGCGGCGAGACCCGGTTCGAGAAACATCGGCCGCAAACGAGCCGTTGAACCGAGGCGGCGGTTTTAGACCCGGATAAACATCTCGAAGCGGTGTTTCACGTGAATCCGTCCGGTTACGCCTCGCCCTCATGGTGGCGCCGGTCCCGTGTCCAACTGTCTCGCCACTCCCGCTCCAGCACGGCCCGACGCTTGCCAAAGCGCTCTTCCGTGATGACCAGATTGACGATGCGGTCGGTCCTAAAATTACGGAAATCCTGTCGCAGCAGGCACCAGGCGGCAATGGTCTGCTTGCCTTCGTAAAAGGCCAGGCCCACCGGCCAGAGGGTGCGCGAGGTGGCGCGCCCCTGTTCGTCTTCATAGTCGATGGTAACGGCCCGCTCCTGGCGCATGGCGAGGCGAATGTCGCCCAGAACGGGAATGGGCTTTCGTCCGCCCCAGATGGCCACCGGCCAGAGCGCGGTGTCGCTGATCCGGTCGCGCAGGTCTTCGGGCGAAGCGGTGGCGATCTTGGCCAGCGCATTGCGCGCCGCCGCGCCCAGTCCATCGTCCGGCTGCGTTTCCACCCAGCGCGCGCCCAGCACCAGCGCTTCCAGTTCTTCGGGCGAAAACATCAGCGGGGGCAGAAAAAAGCCCGGTTTCAGCATGTAGCCGATCCCCGCTTCGCCATCGATCGGCGCGCCGAGCCCGATCAGGGTCTGGATGTCGCGATAGAGCGTGCGGACCGAAACGCCCTGTTCCTCGGCCAGCGCCGCGGCGGTGATCGGCCGGCGATGACGCCGCAGGGCATCCATGATGGCGAAAAGCCGTTCGGTCTTGTCCATGCACTGCCCTCCCGCAAAGGCGAATCTGGTTGCCAGATTCTTATCCCCAAATCCATGCCTAAACATGAATTTTGTTCATGTTTTGATCTTGTCGGCGGAAATGAAAAAGGCCGCATGATTCCCGTCGGATCATGCGGCCCAAATCCTGTCGGCGTCAGAAGAGCTTACGCGATTTCGATATCGCACCAGTGGCTATAGGGGCGTTCGGGCGTGTGGATGATATTGGGGAAATGCGGATTATGCAGCGCATCGGCAAAATTCTGATCTTCGAGGCAGAAGCCGGCATATCTGCCATAGCGCTTGCCATTGAGCCCGGGCACCGGAATATCGGTCCAGACGCTGTTATAAACCTGAACGCCCGGCCGGTCCGACCAGAGTTTGAGCGTCAGGTCCCGTGCCGGCGAGACAACCACGGCAATGGGGTCGGCATGCTTGCGGCCGGTATCGAGCACCATGCCGATATCGTAGGCGACCCCGGCGCCATTGGCGTCGCGCATGGTGCGCGGCTGGCGCAGATCGTATTGCGTGCCGCGCGAGGGCAGGATGGCACCGGTCGGGGCCAGATCGGCGCCCAGTTCGGTATAGGCGCTCGAATTGACCTGGATCGTGTGGTCGAGCACGTCATCGGTGGTGCCGAGGTTGAAATACTGGTGCTGCACGAGGCTGATGGGCGTTGCGCGATCGGTCGTGGCGCTCAGTTCGAGCCGCAGCTTGTTGCCCTTGAGGCTATAGGTGGCGGCAAAATTGACATTGCCGGGATAGCCCATGGCGCCATCGGGCGAAAAATGGGTGAAGCGCACCGCATTATTGGCGCTGTCGGCCTGGCCCGACCAGACCTGGCGGCCCAGGCCCTCTTCGCCGCCATGCAGCTGCAATTCGCCGGCATTGGGCGGCAGCTTGTAGGTCACGCCGTCGATTTCGAAGCTGGCGCCCTTGATGCGGTTGGCCACGCGCCCGGCCAGCGCGCCGAAATGCGGGCTGTGCTGGGCATAGGCGGCAAAATTGTCGAAGCCGAGCACGACGCTGCGCTCGCCCCCGGCAACCGGCACGCGCCAATCGCGTACGGCCACGCCATAGCCGATAATATCGACGGTGACGCCGGTATCGCTCACCAGCCTGAACTGGTCGACGCGCTTGCCGCCATGCTCGCCAAAGGTCGAAACGTCGATGCCCATAGACAATCCCCTCAACTCTGTCGGGGCGGAGCTTTAGCGCTATTTGCCCATGCGGGGCAACGGCGCTCTTGACCTTTCCGATCGCTCCGCAAACTGTGCGGGGGGACAGAACCAGACCACGGCGGGGGATAGTGTGAGTGATGAAGCGGCCCGGCGGCGGGTAACGGTGCACGATGTGGCGCGCGCCGCCGGCGTGTCTCTCGCAACGGTCGATCGCGTGCTCAATGGCCGTCCCGGGGTGCGTTCCGTCACCGCCGAAAAGGTCGAAGAGGCCATCAAAAGCCTCGGCTTTTCGCGCGATCTCAATGCCTCGCTCATGGCCCGCTCGCGCGATCTGAG
>DATMSG010000089.1:0-3386 GCA_035565515.1 Devosia sp. | reverse complement strand
ATTCGCGCAGCGTCAGCTGCTCGATGCGGACATTGCGACATTCTTCGAGCACCACGGTCCGTAGCCTGGGCTCGAGGGGGATATAGACGCCGGCTTCCGTGTCGTCGCCGGCAACGAAATGCCGTCCCCCGCCATCGATCGTGCCGCGGCCGGTGATGGAGACGTTTTCGAGGTTTTGACCGAAGATCATGCAGCGATCGCTGCCCTCGACGCGAATGGCTGAGACATTGGCCCCATAGAGCGCATGATCGGGAAGCGGGGCCAGCACGGCTCCTTCTTCGAGATGAAGATCGATGTCGCTTCTCAATTGCAGCGCGCCGCAGATATGGTCGCCGGGCAGGAGCCTGATCCGGCCGCCGCCCGTGGCGGAAAGCCTGTCGATTTCACCCTGAAGATGATCGGGCGCGGCGCCGGGGGCAATGTCGATAACGGTGGTCATGGTCTATCCCGGCTGTTAGCGGAGGCGCTGGCCTTGCGTGTCGAACAGGCGGGCCTTGCCGGGATCGAAGCCCAGATGCACCTCGACGCCCTGTTCCGGCGCTTCGCCATCGCGGAGTTCGACGACGATGGGTTCGCCATCCGTGGTCGTGCAATAGAGGTAGCCATTGGTGCCGAGATATTCGGCATAGTCGATGCGAACCGCAAAAGTGTCGGTGCCGCGCGGCACGACGGCCAGATGCTCGGGCCGGATGCCCAGGCGGACCGCGCTGCCCTGTGCAAGCGCTCCGGCGAGGGGAACGGTAATTTCGGCGCCCTGGCAGGCAATGGTGCCGCCGGCCGCGACCGTGCCGGGCAATAGGTTCATGCGCGGCGAGCCGATGAAGCCGGCGACGAATTCGTTGTCGGGATCCTCGTAGACCTCCTTGGGTGTGCCCACCTGCTCGATCTTGCCGTCGCGCAGGACCACGATGCGGTCGGCGAGCGTCATGGCCTCGGTCTGGTCATGGGTCACGTAGATCATGGTATTGCCCAGCCGCTGGTGCAGCTTGGCGATTTCGATGCGCATGCTCACGCGCAATTCGGCATCGAGATTGGACAAAGGCTCGTCGAAGAGAAAGACCTTGGGCTTGCGCACGATGGCGCGGCCGATGGCGACGCGCTGGCGCTGCCCGCCGGACAGCTGGCGTGGGCGGCGATCGAGAAGCTTGGTGATCTGGAGCACTTCGGCGGCGGCCGCAACCTGGCGCTCGATCTCGTCCCTGGGGGTGCCCGCGACCTTGAGGCCATAGGCCAGGTTCTGCCTGACGCTCATATGGGGGTAGAGCGCGTAGGACTGGAACACCATGGCGATGCCGCGCTTGGCCGGCTCGGCTTCGGTGACGTCGGCGCCATCGATGACGATCGTGCCTTCCGACACGTCCTCAAGCCCCGCGATCATGCGCAGGAGGGTGGATTTGCCGCAACCGGAGGGCCCGACAAAGACGATGAAATTGCCGCCCTCGATTTCGAGATCGAGGCCATGAATGACTTCGACGCCGCCGAATTGCTTGCGGATGGATTTGAGCGAGATGCCGGCGCGGGTGCCGGTGGAAACGGTGTTTTGGGACATGGGTTTATCCTCGGACGCTGCCGGCCGGCGCGCCGCTTACTTGAGACCTGTGGTGGCGATGCCCTTGACCAGATATTTCTGGCCGAAAAGGAAGGCGAAGAAGACCGGAACCAGCGACACGATCGACATGGCGAACATCGGCCCGAAGGAGGAGGAGCCGGTGGAGTCGATGAAGCCGCGAAGCGCCACCGGAACGGTGCGCACCTCGTTTTTGGTCAGGTAGATCAGGGCGCTGAAAAAGTCGTTCCACGAGCCGATGAAGGTGAAGACGGCCGTCGCGGCCAGGGCCGGCAACATCAAGGGCAGGATGATCTGGAAAAAGATCCGGAAATGACCGGCCCCATCGATGCGCGCCGCCTCGTCCAGCTCGCGCGGAATGCCGCGGATGAACTGCACCATCAGGAAGATGTAGAAGGCGTCCGTCGCCAGGAATTTCGGCAGGATGATCGGCCAGAAGGTGTTCACCAGGCCCATCTGCGCGAACATGATATATTGCGGCACGATGATCACATGGATCGGGATCATGATGGTCACCAGCATGATCGCGAACATGGTCCGCTTGGCAAAGAACTCCATGCGCGCAAAGGCATAGGCGGCCAGGGCGCAGGAGAACAGGTTGCCGATGACGCAGCCGATGGTGACGATTGCCGAATTGACGAGATAGGTGCTGAACGGGCTTTGCAGCGCCGTCCAGCCGGCGATGTAATTGCTGATGTCGAAAGAGAGCGGCCACAGGCCGGGATTGCGGAAGATTTCGTCGTTCGGCCGGAGCGAGCTGACCACCAGCCAGAGCAGGGGATAGATCATCACCACGCTGGCCGCGATCATGACCGCGTGCCGGCGAAACGAAACGTACCAGGGCAGGTTCTGGGTCCGGTCAGTCATCGTAGAACACCCAATAGCGAGCCGCAAAGAAGTTGATGGCGGTAAAGGCGCCGATGATGAAAACGAGGCCCCAGGCGAGCGCGGAGGCATAGCCCATGTCGAGCTGGGCAAAGCCCTTTTGGTAGAGATAGAGGGTGTAGAACATGGTGGAATCCACCGGCCCGCCATCGCCACCCGAGACGATGAAGGCCTGGGTGAAGGACTGGAAACTGCCGATGATCTGCAGCACGAGATTGAAGAAAATGATCGGGGTCAGCATGGGCAGCGTGATGGTGAAGAACTGCTGCCGCGGAGTGGCGCCATCGACGCGGGCGGCTTCGTAATAGAGGCTCGGAATCTGGCGCAGGCCCGCAAGAAAGATCAGCATGGGCGCGCCGAAGGTCCAGACATTGAGCAGAATGATGGTGCCGAGCGCCGTCGTGGGGTTGGAAATCCAGCCCATGCCCTGAATGCCGAACAGGGCGAGCACCTGATTGAAAAGGCCCTGGGTTCCGAACAGCTGGCGCCAGAGAATGGCAATGGCGACGGACGAGCCCAAAAGCGAGGGCAGGTAAAAGATCGAACGATAGAGGGCCAGTCCGCGCATGCCGCGATCGAGCGCCACGGCGACCAGCAGCGCGAAGATCAGCTGCAAGGGCACCGAGACGATCACATAGGTGAAGGTCACGCGCAGCGAATTGAGGAGCCGCGGATCGGCAAACATGCGCAGATAATTGTCGAAGCCGATAAAGCGCGGCGGCTGGATCAGATTGTATTTGCTGAAGGAAATGTAGAGCGAAGCGACCATGGGCCCCAGGGTCAGGGCGAGCAGGCCGATCAGCCAGGGCAGCAGGAAGACATAGGCGACCAGCGTATTGCCCTTGCCGCGGCGGCTTTGGCTTCCCAGGGAGCGCAGTTCGTTAAGGGCACTCATTTTGCGTTACCAAGATTGAGGTTGCACTGCGCCGGGGCG
>DATMSG010000088.1:0-11058 GCA_035565515.1 Devosia sp. | reverse complement strand
GGCCTGCCGTATGGAAATGCTGGGCATTTTGAACACCCGGATGGCGGGCGCCGCGCAGGACCTGATCGGCGACCTGCGAGGCGAGAACCGCACCGCTATCGGTCATCGGCTTGGTGAGAACGCCCTGGGCGAACTGGTTTTTCTGGCCGACGACGCCGCAGACCGTCTTGGGGTAGCGCCCGTCATAGAGCCGATTCATGACCACGGTGCCAACGGCGAGCATGCCGTCGGGGCTGGACCGGTTGGATTCGAAATACATGGCCCGCATCAGGCATTCCTTGTCGCTCATCTGGGCCATGCCGAAATTGATGCCGAGAAAGCTGCAGCCGGCAAGGCTGGTAGCGACCACGGCAAGGGCAGAAATTTGAAGGGCGAGGCGGGCAAGGCGGGCCACGGTGCATCTCCGGAGTGTTGCCGAGTTGCGGCTTGGTCCGAAAATGCGCCGACAGCCTTAAGGAAAGCCTCAGAAGGAAGGTTAAGAGATTGCTAGCGACGACGCGCGATGAGACTGGCCAGCAAAGCCGCCGTGCCCAGCACCGCAATCAGCGGTATGGGATCGCGCTGAACGGCGCGGGCACCCTGAACCGCCTTGCGGCTGGCAATGCCGGCGAGCCAGGCGCCCTGACGGGCCGCATCGTGGCTCCAGTCGGAAAGGGTGTCGGTGAGATCACCGGCCACATCGCCGGCGCTATGCGACAGGGACTTGCTGATGTGCCGGGTCTGGCGGCGCAGTTCGCTGATCTGGTCGGCAAGGGCGTCGAGCGGATCGTGACGGCGGCGGCGGGGCGTGAACAGATCTTCAAGATGCATGGGATACTCCCTGGTTATGGGCGCAACGCCATTGGCCGGACACAAGTTCCGTACACAATCAATGACTTCGACCTCGCAACCGGGGGCCGAGAGCTAGGGAGCCGGATGGTTTCGACATGAGCAAGCACGCACAACGTCTCAATCGGCTGTTCGACAAGCTCGAGCGCAGGATTCCCAGTGTCGCGGGCGGCTGGCTGTCCCGTCTGCGCCGGCCGGAAGCGCGCTGGATTCGCATCCCGCTCGGCATCCTGCTGGTGCTCGGCGGCATTTTCAGCTTTTTGCCGGTGCTGGGCATCTGGATGCTGCCGCTCGGGCTGCTGCTCCTCGCGGTCGACCTGATCTTTCTGCAAGGCCCGGTGAACCAGGCGATCCTGCGCGGCAGCCGCAAATGGACCACCTGGCAGCGCAAGCGCCGGGATCGCAAGAACGCGCCTAAGGCCTGAGGTCGATTTCGCCGGCGGCATAGGCCGCTTCGATCCGATCCACGGCTTCGGCCAGCCGCTCGTCGATGATGTGCAGATATTGCGTCCAGTCCTCGATGCGGCTGACCGTTTCCGCGCCATCGGAAATGCCGCGCAGCCCGAGAAGCGGCACGCCGAACATCTGGCAGGCGCGCTTGACCGCATGGGTTTCCATGTCGACCATATCTTCCGCAATCGCCTCATAGGCCCTGCCGGTCACGACATTGCCGCCGGTCGAAAGCGTGGCCGGCACAAGGCCGGCAACGGGCGGCACGAGATTGAGCGTCGGCGGCAGATCGGTCAGCGGCGTGACGCCGCGCGGAAAACCGAGCGCCGATGCGTCCATGTCGCGATAGGACACGGAAATCGCCTGATAGACACCGAGCTGTTCAAGCCGGTTCGACCCAGCCGAGCCGAGGCACACGACGAGCCCGGGCAAGGCGTCGCGCCGTTCCATCAGGGCTCTCGTCGTTGAAATTGCCGCTTCGACCGGGCCGATGCCGATCATGACGGGATCGATGCGCGCGGCCAGATGCGGGCCGAATTCGGCCCTGGCGGCCATGAGATACAGAATGGTCATGGTTCAAACTAGCATGGCTGCCATGCCGCTCAAGTGCTGGTCGTTACCGGTTATGTAACGGAATGATGACATATTGAACCATGCTCCCAGCGTTTGGGGAGCGGGAAGGCAGGCGTATCGTGCGTTTCGCAGTCATCAGTGGATCGAGAGAGTGGACGGAGACCACGCCCGAAAGGGCCATGCCGCAGCGGGCCGTCGAAATGGAAGACGTGCAATATGAAGCGCGCCGCCGTCTCAAGGCCCTAAAGATCGAAGAATGGCGCGTCCGCGAATTCGTCACCGGAACGCCGGTGCCCGACAATATCAGACACGTCGCCATGCAGATCGAATATGCCGCCCAGGCCATCGGCCGGCTGTCGCCAATCCCGGCTGACTATGCCGACGACGTCTATTGGCCGCGCGTCTGGTAGCACCAGCGCAGGAGCAGATCGACCGCTCCTGCGTTATTTCCCTCCAAAAGGCGGATGGCTCAAGCTGCGGCCTTCTTGGCGCGCGGCGCGGCACGTTTGCGCGCGGGCTTGATGGTTTTGGCGGCATCGGCGGCAATTTCCGCCACGGCCTTGAACCAATAGCTCTGATCCTGCCCCTCGGGCCGGCCATCGGCTTCCCAGAGGTGATAGGCGCGGCGCTGGATGTCGTCCTGCATAGTGCTCTCCACTTCAAGCGTAACCAGAAGCGAGCGTGACGCGATAGGGTTAACACCCTGTTACGGGTCGTAAACGCTTGGGATCGCTGCTCGACTGACGATGATGCAAGAGAATCGCGGGGCCTGATACAGGGCCGGCAGAACTGGTGATCTCGACGGGATTCGAACCCATGACCCCCGGATTAGGAATCCGGTGCTCTATCCTGCTGAGCTACGAGACCAGCCGGGATTGGACCTACCAGCCAAGGCCATAACATGCAAGATGGCCGCCCCGAGGATGCTGATTTGACTGAGATTGATCCCTTTATTTTCTATCCCGATGCAAGGCTCAACGAGGCCGCCTCGCCGCGTCCAGTGGACGCGGAGATGCTCGATACCGGCCGGCGCTTGCTGGCCGCGGCAGAAGAAGCCCGGGCCTATGGGCTTGCCGCCGTCCATATCGGCGTCGTGGCGCCGGTCGCCGTGATCAGCCTTGGCGATCCATCCCGGCGCGACTATCGCGTGCTCTACAATCCGCGCGTGATCTCGACCGATGGCCCGGAAGAGGCTGGCCCGGAGGGCTCGGTTTCCATGCCGGGCATCGAGGTCGATGTGCTGCGCGCCCATACGGCCGTGATCGGCTTCGATGACGCAGCGGGGCAGGGGCAGCAACTGGCCCTTTCGGGCTTTGCGGCCCGCGTCGCCCAGCACGAGATCGACCAGGTGAACGGCGTATTCTTCCTCGCCAGAATCTCGCGGCTGAAGCGCGAGGCGGCCGTTCGGCGCTTTGCCAAACTGGGCCGCCGCTGAGGATCATTCCCTCGCAAAGGTTGATCCCCGGGCGTCGCTCCGCTAAACGGGGCGCATATTCGAAAGGAACTTTTGATGCGCGCGGAAATTGAAAAGGCCGTTGCCGAAATCGAGCAGGTTTTGACCCTGCTGAGGAGGCATCTTTGACTGGGATACTGCACAACTCCGTCTCGACGCGCTAACGGCGCAAACTGAATCTCCCGAATTCTGGAACGATCCGGAAAAGGCCCGCGTCACCATGCGCGAGCGCGACGACCTCGATGTCGCGGTGAAAGCCGTGCGCGAGCTTGAATCGGGCATTTCCGACAATGTCGAACTGATCGAACTCGGCGAAGCCGAGGGCGATGCCGAGATCGTGCGCGATGCGGAAAACGCCCTGCTCGAATTGAAGCAGGCGGCACGCCGGCAGCAGATCGAAACGCTGCTGTCGGGCGAAGTCGACGCCAATGACTGCTATGTCGAAATCCACTCCGGCGCCGGCGGCACCGAGAGCCAGGATTGGGCCAACATGCTGTTGCGCATGTATACGCGCTGGGCGGAACGCCGGAAATTCAAGGTCGATGTGCTCGAAATGCACGATGGCGAAGAAGCCGGCATCAAGTCCGCGACCATCCAGATCAAGGGCCACAATGCCTATGGATGGCTCAAGACCGAAAGCGGCGTGCACCGTCTCGTTCGCATCAGCCCCTATGACTCGGCCGCGCGGCGCCACACCAGCTTTTCGAGCTGCTGGGTTTATCCGGTTGTCGATGATTCCATCGAGATCGAGATTCGCGAAGCCGACCTCAAGGTCGATACCTATCGCGCCTCGGGCGCTGGCGGCCAGCACGTGAACACCACGGACTCGGCCATCCGCATCACCCACGTGCCCTCGGGCATCATCGTGGCGTGCCAGCAGGAACGCAGCCAGCACAAGAACCGTGCGACGGCCATGGCCATGCTGAAATCCCGTCTCTACGAGATGGAATTGCAGAAGCGCGAAGAGGCGGCCAATGCCCAGGCAGCCAACAAGACCGACATCGGCTGGGGCCACCAGATCCGCTCCTATGTCCTGCAGCCATATCAGATGGTTAAGGACCTGCGGACCGGCGTCGAAAGCGGCCAGCCGTCGGTCGTGCTCGATGGCGATCTCGACGAGTTCATGGAAGCCGCCCTGGCGCAGCGCGTCGGCGTGGCTACGGACGTGGCGGGGGAGGCGTAAGCGCCTCCGCCTGCCGTCACCCCCTCCCAACCTCCCCCATCAAGGGGGAGGTGAAGGGATTGAGTGTTTGGCTAGATAATGCCCCAAACTCGACACGGCAGCTCCCCCTTGATGGGGGAGGCGGCGAGGGGTGGAGCAGCTCGATGCACGGAATCAACCCAGCACAGCGACAAGCCGCTTGCCCGCATCCAGAAATGCCTTGGGGTTGATTGCCTCGTCCGCCTTGCGGATTTCAAAGTGCAGATGCGGCCCGGTCGAGCGGCCGGTCGAGCCCACCTTGGCGATCGGCGTGCCCGTATTCACCGCCTGGCCCTCGCGGGCTAGATAGCCGCTCAGATGCGCGTAGCGGGTGAGAAGACCATTGTCGTGGGTCACTTCCACCACCATGCCATAGCCCGACCTGGTGCCGACATAGGTCACGACACCGGCCGCCGCACTCATCACCGTCGTGCCGCTCGGCGCGGCAAAGTCCATGCCGGAGTGGAAGGCGCGGGAGCCGGTGAACGGGTCCTTGCGATTGCCGAAATTGGAGCTTTGCCGGAAATTGCCGGCAATCGGCATGTGCACCGGCGCCGTATCGAGGCTGTCGCGCGCCGCCTTGTAGCGCAGCAGCGCCGACATGACCGCATTGGCGTCGTCGAGCATCGGCGTGCCGCTGAGTTCGTCGGTCGCGGGCAATAGCGGGCCGCCCATGGCGTCGGCGTCGGGATCGGGCAGGGCGAACGGAATGCCCAGCTGGCGCATTTCCGCAGCGATTTCATCGGCGCGGGTCGAAGCGACCGAGGCAATGCCGTGCATCGCCATCTGCGTCTCGCCCATCATGCGCTCGAGGCTGATTGCCGTGGCATCGACATCGGGATTGCCGGTGAGGCTGGCCACGGGCGCCGTGCCGGTCATCGGCGTTTGCGGCAGATCGGATGCGGCAATGCCAAGAGAATCGGCCTTTTCCACCAGCACCTTGACCAGCTGATGCTGCTCGAACAGCATTTCCTGCTGCTGTGACAGTTCCTGCAATTGCAGATTGATATCGCCGGTCTGGGCAAAACTGCGCGAGTGCAGCCGGTCGATCTCGACCCGCATCTGCGCGATCCGATCCTCATAGGCGCCGATCACCTCGTCGGTGCGGCCATTGAGCAGGCGGGCGATGTCGGGCGAGAGATAGAGCGCGGTGCCGGCAAAGACATTGCCGGCAAAAAGCAGGGCGAACATGCCGTAGAAAATGCCGGGGTGAATGCCCCGCATCGGCGGCTTGCCCTGGCGCTTCCGGTCTGCGACCCCAGCCGTGGTGACCACCTTGCTTTCCTCACGCTGCGAATACTTATGGTAAGCAGACTATGATCGAGCATGGTTAAGAAAAACCGAAAGCCTTCAGGCGTTTCAGGCGGAAGGCCCCAGTTCCTCGAGCGCCGCGAGCATCTTGGCGGCGTGGCCCTTGATGCGGGTCGCCCGAATGATGCGCTCCACCTTGCCATCGGCGCCGATGATAAAACTGGTGCGGATCAGGCCCATGAACTCGCGGCCATAAAGCTTTTTGAGCTGCCAGAGCCCAAAGCCTTCGATGGCGAGGTGATCGGGATCGGCTGCCAGCGGCACTTTCAGCCCATATTTGGCGCGGAATTTCTGGTGGCTGGCAATCGCGTCGGGCGAAATGCCGACCAATACGGCACCAAGCGCCGCAAATTCGGGCGAAAGGTCGGAAAATTCGATGTTTTCGTCCGTGCAGCCGCCCGAATCGTCCTCCGGGTAAAAGTAGAGCACGACCCGCTTGCCGCGCTGGGCCGAGAGGGTGAAGCTGCTGCCATCGTCGCGGGGCAGGGTGAAGTCTGGAGCGGGATCACCCGGTTTCAAATGCGTCATGAGCTTTGCGTCCTTGGAAGCAAAGCATTAGAGGGTGTCAGCGCCACAATCCAGCCGGTATCATTGGGCATTGCAGCCACGCGGGCGAATGATTCTGCGGCGAATTAGCACTGCTTAAGATGTGTTGAGGTACATTTCGGGACGAGCCAATGAATTGCAATTGCTGGCCGTCGTCATTTTGAACCCCAATACACCTTTTGGGTGACCTTGATCTGGATAGACGTGAGCGAGTGACAATTTCGGCAGATCAGCCCGCGCCATCGCCGCCACCTGCTCCTCCCGTTGCACCACGGCGCCGGAAACGGCGGCTTCTCGGCTGGGTTCTCGGCATTCTCGCGGCCATCGTGCTGGTGCTCTATCTCGTTCTCCTCATAACCCCGATCCGCCTGCCGTTTTCGGGGGATGCGACGCGCGGCTTCGTACAATCCATGCTGCCGGCCACGTCCACGCTCGAATTGGGCGATCTGGCCATTGCCGTGGAAAACGGCGTCTGGCCCGTGGTGCGCTTTTCGCCCGTCGTGCTCACCGACACGCTTTCGGGTTCCCGGATCGCCATGGATGCGCTGGAGGTCGGCTTTTCGCCGCTGCGCGCGCTGATGGGGCAGCCCGGTGCTTCGATCACGGTGGTCGGGCCGCATCTACAGCTCGTGCAGGATTTGCATGGGCCGCGCCTCGCGCGCATGGAAATCGTCGAAGACCCCGAAGGCGGCATGCCGACCTTGCGGGTGCTGGAGGGCGATCAGGCCTATGCGCCGATCGACATTGGCACCGAAGGGCTGAAGCTGGGCGGAGACGGCACCAAGCTGCGCTCGGATAATGATTGGCTCGTCTACAATCTCGAAGCCATGGAAGTGGGGATCGACGATTTCGTCGAGATGACCGAGCAGGGGCGCTTTTCCAAGCTCGTGGTGCGCGATGCCACCATAGACATGACCGATTCAGTCTATGGCCTTTATCGCCGGTTCGATG
The DNA here is from genome assembly GCA_035565515.1 of Devosia sp. GTDB lineage: Bacteria > Pseudomonadota > Alphaproteobacteria > Rhizobiales > Devosiaceae > Devosia. The sequence goes on along the minus strand of DATMSG010000088.1, from coordinate 3,745 downwards.
ACGTCGCGCTCGAAGTGGGCCCTTCGGCCGATGGGCGGCAGACCACGGGCGACTTTTCGGCGCGGATCGGCGGGCGAACCGTCACCGGCACCATCGACCGCGTGGTGGAACAGGACGGGACCTCGCGCCTCAAGGTCGATGCCACCAATATCGATTTTGCCGCCATGCTGCCCTTTATCGACGATGCGACCAGCCTGGCCGCCATGCGCGGTACCGGCGCGCTGTCCATCGATATCGGTTTCGATCCCGCCGGCGGCAAGCTGGTCGATGGCACGTTCCGGGTGGATTTGACCGGCATCGATCTACGCATCGGCAAGGACTATTTCCCGGTGGTCAGCTCGATCATGGAAATCGACTGGAATCCCGATCTCGGCCAGTTCCGGCTTGCCGATTCCGCCATTCAGATCGGCCAGAGCAAGGCGCGCATTTCCGGTATTTTCGCCATGGGGCTCGATCAGAAATATGGGCCGACCATCGGCATGTCGGTGCACGCCACCGATGTGGCCCTGCATCCCAATGACATGGCCGCGCCCGAGCAGCCATTCGACAGCATGGATTTTTCCGGCTGGTCGGCGCCGCTCTATGGCGCGGTCGGCATAGACCGGTTCGTCGCGAAAAAGGGCGATGCCGTCATCGAAACGACCGGGCGCATGGACATGCTGCAGACCGGGCTTGGCGTCGATATGACCGTGGCGGGCAAGGGCGTGACGGCCGACGACGTCAAACGCATCTGGCCCTATTTCATGGGTGGGGAAAGCCGCGACTGGTTCGTGGCCAATGTCACCGGCGGCCATGTGGTCGAGGGGCGGCTGGAGTTCGATTTCCCGGTCGGTTCCCTGTCGGCCGATGGCACCGCCAAGGCGCCGGCCAAAGACGCGCTGGACATCAACATCGTCGGCGACGACGTGGTCATCCGGGCGACCGAAGCGATGGACCCAATCGCGCTCGATGGCCTGACGCGGCTGGAGGTCAAAGGCACCAAGACCACGATCTCGGCCGATGGCGGCAATATCGATACCGATGCGGGCACTATCGCCGTTCGGCGCCCTGCCATGATCTTTGACAGTTCAGACCCCGAGGAGAGCATTTTCGAGGTTTCGGGGAGTCTTGATGCGCCGATCCCGGCTCTGCTCTCGCTGGGCGAGCAGCTGCAGCCCGGAGCGATCTCCACCCTGGGCTTGCCGATCGACCTCGCCGCCGTAACCGGCAATGTCGATCTTGGCCTCGTCGCCACCATCGGCCTGCCGGCGCCGGATACAGGCAAGGAGATGGACATCGACTATGCCGCCAATGGCACCGTCGCCGATTTCGCCAGCAGCGAGCCGATCCAGGATCGCAAGATCGACAAAGGGCAGCTGACCTTTTCGGCAACCCAGGACAGCTATCAGCTCGGCGGCACCGCCGAGATCGATGGCATGGCGGCCGACCTCGCGGTGACCGGCACGCCGACGACCGCGCCGGTTTTCCAGCTCGGTTCGACCGTCGAGGTGGCCGATCTCGTCAAACTCGGCTTCGATGCCTCCCAGTTCCTCTCGGGCAAGGTGCGTTTCGTGGCCGAGCCGGCGGCGGACGGAACGATGAAAATGTCCGTCGATCTCGTGGATGCGGGCCTCAGCATCAAGGATTTGGGGCTCCGCAAGGCGGCAGGCACGCCAGGAAGTCTCACCGCCAGTGTGAAAATGGATGGCGAGGTGACCCACCTCACCGATATCAGCCTCGGTTTCGGCGCCGTGCAGCTTTCGGGCAAGCTCGACTACCACGCGACCGACGGTCTGGTGATGGCCGAGTTCGACAAGGTCGCCCTCAGCTCCGGGGACAGCGCGCAACTGACCCTAAGGCCCAATGGCAGCGGCTTTGACGTGCAAATCCGCGGGGCGCAGCTGGATCTCAAACCCTTGCTCAGTCGCTTCTTCAGCCTCGGCGAGGGCAGCGGCGGCGTGCAGACGACGCAGATCAACCAGGCGATCAATCTCGACGTAAAACTCGACCGCGCCATCGGTTTTTATGCCACCACCGCCTTCAACGTCGATCTCAACCTGAGCCTGCGCGGGTCCGATTTGCGGCGCGCCACGGTCTCGGCGCAGTTCGGCGAGGGCAATGGCCTGTCGGTTACAACCAATCCCGCGGCGAATGGGCGAACGCTCTCGGTTGCCTTCAACGATGCCGGCACGGTGCTGCGTTTCGTCGGCGTCTATTCACAGCTGGCCGGCGGCAGCGGCAGCCTGGTGCTGACCACGGACCGCCAGGCCAATGCGGAAGGCGGGCGCCTGCTGATGCGCAATTTCGCCATTGTGGATGAAGCCAATGTCGCGCAAATCCTGGGTAATCACTCGGATTCGCGTGCCGCCATCGCGCGGAGCAACCGTCTCGATTTCGACGCCGCCGAGGCCGATTTCATCCGCCGCAGCGATCGGGTCGAAGTCACCCGCGGCGTGCTTTCGGGCAGCACGGTGGGCGGCACCATGCGCGGCTATATCTATACCAATAACCGCCAATACGACCTGACCGGCACCTATGTGCCGCTCTTCGGGCTCAACAACGCCTTCCAGCAAATCCCGCTGCTCGGGCCGCTGCTCGGCGGACGCGATGGCGAGGGGCTGGTCGGCGTCACCTTCGCGGTGCGCGGGCCGCTCGACAATCCCCAGTTCCAGATCAACCCGCTGTCGCTCCTGGTGCCGGGCGCGTTCCGCGAACTCTTCGAGTTCCGGGCACGTGAATTGCCGCAGGAATGAAAGAGGCGCCGCACCGAAGTGCGACGCCCTGATCCAGTAGACCTCATGTGAGCCTGTCGAAGCACGAGGTCGATCTTGGGTGTTAGACCGGCTTGATCAGCGCATGGCGCTTCTTGCCGACCGAGAGTTTTATCACCCCCTCGGGCAGGAGCGCGTTTTCGCCCAGATTCAGCTTGTCATCGTCAACGCTCGCATCGTTGACTTTCACGGCCCCCGAAGCGATGTGGCGGCGCGCTTCGCCGTTCGAAGCGGCCAGACCGGCCGTCACCAGCGCATTGAGAATGCCGATCCCCGAATTCAGTTCGGCATGCGTCACTTCCGCCGTCGGCAGCGACAGGTCGATGGCGCCGGATTCGAAGGTCGCCAGGGCCGTTGCCGCCGCCTGAATGGCCGCATCGCGGCCGTGGACGATCGCCGTCACTTCCGTCGCCAGGATCTTCTTGGCTTCGTTGATCTCATTGCCACCGAGCGCGCCGATGCGTTCGATTTCCGAAATCGGCAGTCGCGTGAAAATCTTGAGGAATTTCACCACGTCGGCGTCTTCTGTATTCCTGAAATACTGCCAGAAATCGTAGGGCGAGAAGAGATCGCCGTTGAGCCAGACGGCGCCGGACGCGGACTTGCCCATCTTCTCACCGGACGACTTGGTGAGCAGTGGCGTCGTCAGCGCATAGAGCTGCGGCCCGCCCATGCGATGGGAGAGGTCCACGCCATTGATGATATTGCCCCACTGGTCCGAACCGCCCATCTGCAACACGGTGCCATAGCGCCGGTTGAGCTCGACGAAATCGTAGCCCTGCATGATCATGTAGTTGAATTCGAGGAAACTCAGAGACTGCTCGCGGTCGAGCCGCAGTTTCACCGAATCGAAAGAGAGCATGCGGTTGACCGAGAAATGCCGGCCGACATCGCGCAGGAATTCGACATAGTTGAGCTTCAAGAGCCAATCGGCATTGTTCACCATGATGGCCGGGTTGGAGCCTTCATAGTTGAGAATATTGCCGTAGACGCGC
>DATMSG010000087.1:0-9053 GCA_035565515.1 Devosia sp. | reverse complement strand
GGGTTTTCTGCTCTGGAGCCTTGGGCAGGCCATGCAGTCGGGTTCGCGCGAGGCGCTGCTCTATGAGCGGATGGCGGCCGAGGGACGAACCGACGAATTCGACAAGGTGCTGGGGCGGGACAATGCCGCCGAAGGACTGGGAATCGGGCTTGGGACGCTGTTTGGCGGCTTTGTGGCCTATCAGAGTTTCGACTGGGCCATCTGGCTCTCCATCCCGCCGCTGCTGATTGCCGCCATTCTGGCGTTCTGGCTGGAGGATGTGCGGCGCAGGCGAGCGCAGGAAGACGACGAGGAGGCCGAGGGCGGCTATTTCATCCATTTCGTCCACGCCTGGCGCGAGTTTCGCGAACGGGCGGAGCTGCGCTTCATCACCACCTATATTGCCACGGGCTTGCTAGTCTTCGAGGTGCTCGAAGAGTTCGACGAGCTTTATTTCCTCGCCATTTCGCTCCCCGTCTGGGCCTGGGGGATCGTGGCGGCTGGGGTCGAGGCGTTTTACGCCCTGGCGAGCATGCAGGCCTACCGGCTGGCGGGGCGCCCTTGGCTTGCCTGGATATTGCCGGCGATCGGCGGGGTTTTGCTGGTGTCGGCTTCGCAGGGACATACGGCGCCCTATGTGTTGCTGCTTGCCGCCGCCTATATCGTGGTTGCGCCGGTGACCGTGCTCGCCGAGGCGCGGTTTCAGAAAACCATGGAAGGCAAGAGCCGGGCGACGACGACTTCGACCCTGGTGATGGCCGAAAATGTCGTGGGCATCGTCGCGACGCTGGGCTTTGGCTTTTTGGCGGATTGGATCGGCATCTTGCCTGCCTATGGCTGGGCCGGGCTGGTCATGGCGCCGTTCGCTCTATGGGTCCTCATGCGGCAAAGGCGGGGTTTGCGGGCGACCGACTAATCATCTATTTCCCGTCACAAGACAGGTCTATTCTGCCTCATCGGCCAGCGAGAGGAGACAGCCATGACCGTACGTCTCAATCCCTATATCAACTTCCGCAGTTCTGCCCGCGAAGCGCTTGCCTTTTATCAGTCCATCTTCGGAGGCGAGCTTCATCTATCGACCTATGCCGAGGGTGGCATGCCGCATGACCCAGCCGAGGCGCAGAAGATCATGCATGGGCAGCTCGACGCGCCCAATGGCATGACGCTGATGATCGCGGACGCCCCGGCGAGCATGCCCTTACCCAATGAGAGCAATATTTCCGTGTCGTTGAGCGGGGACGACGAGGCCCTGCTGCGCGGCTATTGGAACGGGCTGTCTGCCGGCGGACGGCCGCTAATGCCGCTCGACAAGGCGCCCTGGGGCGATACGTTTGGCATGCTGGTCGACAAATTCGGCGTGAGCTGGATGGTCAATATCGCCGGCCAGCACGGCTGATCGCAAAAGGCGGGTCTTCGGGCCCGCCTCCCTTTTCCAGATCACATTTGCATCAGGCGAGCGAACCCGCACACTGCCGGGGCGTTGTGCCGTCATCTCGCACGGACAGGGAGACCGGAAATGGCGCAGATGCATCACCGCGGCGAACTGGTGCCGCAGGAAACCAATTTCGACAATGCCGATCAGGCGGGTATCGCTCAACCCTATAGCCAGAGCGAAATCGAGGACCTGCTTTACGGCGACGACCGGCCGGTAGACGAACGCCTCGCGCGGTTGCGCGAAATGCGCGAGGAAGAGGCCACGCGCGAAAGCGGCGACTGGGGAGACCAGGACCCCGCGGCCATGCTGGACGAAATCGACCGGGCCATCGAAGAATTGAGCGCGGATCGCGACAATAGCGACGGCAATTTCGGCATAGAGGACGTGGTGCTGGACGATCCGGCCAACCATTCTCATGCCCTGTCGCCCGACGATGTGGACGCGCTGGAGCAACTTGCCGGGGAAAGCCTCGAAGACGAGGAAGACAGCTTTTACGAGGAAGACGAAGACGGCCCGGTAGACGATGACCACTGGGCCGGCAGCGAGGAATTTCGCCACCAGCCCTTTTAGGTGATCACGACTTTTGCGCGCCGCTGATGGCGAGATAGATCGAATAGACCGAGGTGGTGGCGGTGATGAAAAGCCGGTTGCCCCTCGGGCCGCCGAAGGTGAGATTGGCGACACCTTCGGGGACGTTGATGCGGCCCAGCAGGGTTCCGTCCGGCGCGTAGCAGTGAACGGCCGGGCCGCCGCTGGTCCAGACATTGCCCTCGACATCGACCCGCATGCCATCGGGCACGCCACTCTCGAGCGTGCAGAAATCGCGGCCATTGGTGAGCGTCTTGCCATCGACTACATCGAAAACGCGAATGACGCGGGGATGGTCGAGTTTATGGCTCGAGCCGGAATCGGCGATGTAGAGGCGTGTTTCGTCGGGTGAGAAGGCGAGGCCATTGGGCTGCAGGAAATCGGTGGCAACGGCCGTCAGACTGCCGCTTTCTGGATCGAGGCGGTAGACGTTGTGCGTTGCCTGCTCCGGTTCAGCCCGAAAGCCTTCGTAGTCCGAGAGAATGCCGTAAGTGGGATCGGTGAACCAGATGCTGCCGCTCGAATGGACCACGACGTCGTTTGGTGAATTGAGGCGGCGGCCCTCGAAGCGGTCGGCGAGGACGGTGATGGTGCCGTCATACTCGGTGCGCGTGACGCGGCGCGGGCCGTGTTCGCAGGAGACGAGACGCCCCTGGCGGTCGCGGGTATTGCCGTTGGAAAAATTGGAATCCGCGCGAAAGACCGAGACCGTGCCGTCGGGCTGGTAACGCATCATGCGGTGATTGGGGATGTCGCTCCAGAGCAGATAGTCGCCGTCCCTGAACCAGACGGGGCCTTCGGCCCAACGGCAACCGGTATGGAGCCGCTCTAGTTGAGCGCTGCGAATGATGAGCGAGCGAAACCGCTCATCGATGACTTCGTGGATTGAATCCGACATTTTCTTCCCCTCCGGCGGCAGGAAAGATGGCCCTGCCAAGACCCTGCCGCAAATGTGGCGGACAAGGCAGGGGCGACCATAGTTGGGGGCAAAGCCAGCGGCAATGCCGAAGCGGTGCGATTAACCTCCCATCAGGCTCGCCGTGAGATTTTGGCGGCAACCGGCCCCACGAGGCCAAAAAGGATTCCCAATGAAAACCTCGTTTCTTCGTATTGCCGCTCTCGGTATCGCCCTGTCGTCCACGATCGCCATTGCCGGATGCTCGATGATGGGCATGGGTGGTAGCGCGCCGACAGGTCTTGCTGCCGGGCTGACTGCGCGCATGGACCAGCCCAATGCGCGGCTCGATCGGGCGCAGGCGGTCAATCTGGTCAATGCCTATCGCTCGACGCGCGGGGTTGCGCCGCTAACCGCAGATGCCGGGCTCGATGGTACCGCGCAGGCGCTGGCCAATCAGTACGCGCAAACGGGCACTGCTCCGGCGACGCCGCAGGGCCTGACCGTGATGAAGCTCAGTGCCGGCTATGCGACCTTTGCCGACACGTTCTCGGGCTGGCGCAATAGCCCGGCGGATGCAGCGGGTCTCGTGGCGCAGGGCAGCAAGGCCGGCCTTGGCGTCGCGTACAATGCGGCCTCCAGCTACGGCGTTTACTGGGTGCTCGTCATTGGCAACTGAGCTGATCGATGCCAGGGGGCTGAAATGCCCCCTGCCCGTGCTGAAGCTGGAAAAGAAGCTCGACGGATTGGCCAAGGGCAGCGCGCTGACGGTGCTGGCGACCGATCCGATGGCGGCGATCGATATTCCGCTCTATTGCCGGCAGCGCGGGCATGCCTGCGAAGCCACCACCGAGGGCGAGGTCCTGCGGTTTGAGATCGTGGCAGCGTAAGCCCAATCGATCATCTAGCGTCATTGCCGGGGTTGGCCCCGGTAGTGACGATGGAGGAGAAATCGATCCTTGCGGCCGATAGCTACCTGAAAACAGGCCGCGGGCGCGGATAGGGAATGCCGGGATTGGCGGCGAGGTCGAGGCCGGGGCGAAGAGCCGCTTCGGTGTTGGCTGCAACGTCCTGGACGACCGGGAAAGCCGGGACGTGGGCCGGGCGCGGGCGTGGCAGAAGGATGCCGGTGCGCGTGCGGCCGAGGTCGGTCGCCACGTGTTCGACGGCAGCGATGGTGTCCGTTAGATAGCTCGGTTGGCCCTTGAGGCCCATGGGGAAGGCCGCTTCCTGAGCCTTCACATATTCGGCGGCTGTTTTGCCGCAGATATTGGGGCGCATGTCGACCGGCGCCGCGCCAATGGCATTGGGGAGATCGAGGATGTTCTGGCCGGTGCCGGAGGCCGAGCCCGAAAGGCCTTTGAGGAGGAGTTCGGCAGCGCGCTCGTTGCGGTCGCGGCCCGAAGAGCCGCCGAGCACCACGGCCATGAGCCGGCGGCCATTGCGATCGACATCGGCGACGACATTGAGCCCCGAGGCGCAGACATAGCCGGTCTTCATGCCGATGGCGCCGGCGAAGGTGGTCAGGAGATTGTTCTGCGATTCAAGCTTCTGGCCGTTGATGCGCACGACACTGGTGCGGAACATCGGCATATATTGGGGAAAGCTCTGCTCGATATAGAGCGAGAGAATGGCGAGGTCGCGGGCCGTGGTCACCTGACGGGGATCGTGCAGGCCATTGGAATTGACGAAATGCGTGGCTGTCAGACCCATGCGCCGGGCGACATCGTTCATCTTGGCGACGAAGCTGGCTTCATTGCCGCCAATGGTTTCGGCGATGGCCACGGCCATGTCATTGGCCGACTTGACGATCAGGATATAGAGCGCGTCTTCGAGCGAGACCGAGGTATCGACCTTGAGGCCGGAGCGGCTGGGGGCCTGGCTCAGGGCATATTTGGAAAGCGTTACCGGCGTCTCTAGCGTCACCGTGCCCTTGGCGATTTCCTCGAAGGCGACATAGGCCGTCATCAGCTTGGTAAGCGAGGCCGGATGCCATGGCTGGCCAGCGTCCTCGGCGTAGAGCACCTGCAGCGTGTCGCGATCAACGAGGAGCAGCGGGGTCGCAAATGCCGGCACCAAGCTTGCAAGGCTCAGGACAAGGGCAATGGCGATACGGCGCAACAACAGCACGGGGAATCTCTTAAGCAGGTCTTACGGGAACGCGGCCACTCTTAGCAGCGTCCCCCTGAAGCCTCAAGAAATGGGGCAAAGTTTGACGGGACCGTGAACGGGCTGCTGACGCATCTTGTCGCGAGGGAGCCAAATCCTTGCAGGCGAACCACCAAGGACCCTGCCCATGACCACCTTCGTCACCATTTTAACGCCCGGCTATGCCGATTGGGAAACCGCCCTGCTCAACGCTGCGGCCCGCAGCTACTATGGCGTCAACACGCTTTTCGCCTCGCCCGATGGCGAGGAGGTCGTTTCCTCGGGCGGGCTTCGGGTGAGGCCCAATATGGCCGTGGGCGATATCGATGTCGAAGAAATCGACGCCATTCTGGTCAATGGCGGCACGATCTGGAGCACGCCGTGTGCGCCCGATATTTCCGATCTGTTGCGCCAGGCACACGCTGCCGGCAAGACCGTCGGCGGGATTTGCGACGGCACGCTGGCGCTGGCGCGCGCGGGATTGCTCGACCACGTGCCCCATACGGCCAATGGTCCGGAAAGCCTACCCGACACGGGCTATAAGGGCGTAGAGCACTATCGGGATCAGCCGCTGGCGGTGCTGGCGGGCAAGATCGTGACGGCGCCGGGCACCGCGCCCGCCAGCTTTATGGGCGCGGTGTTTGAATCGCTCGGCATGCGCAATGGCGATCTCGATTTTTATCTCGGGCTACATGGTGCCGAGCATAGGGCAGCTTAAACGCGAAGGTGAGATGGATACCGGGCGGCACACATCCTAGACCGGCAGCATCAGGATGGTGCCGCGCCTGATGGTGGCGGTCAGCGGCAAGTCGGCCGAGGATTGACCGACAAGGAGGGTATACTCACCGGCCTCGACGAGCCAATGCTTTGCTTCGGTGCGGAAGAAGGCGAAAGAGCGGGCGTCGACGCTTAGTGTCACCTGGCGGCTTGCGCCGGCTTCGAGGGCGATCTTGGCGAAGGCTTTCAGCTCCTTGGCCGGACGGGGCGACGAGGATTCCGTGTCGGAGACATAGAGCTGGACCACCGTCGAGCCCGCGCGGGTGCCGGTATTGGTGACCGTGATCGTCGCTGTGACAGTACCGTCGGCTTCGAAAGCACTATCATCGATTGTCAGGTCGCTGACCGTGAAGCTCGTGTAGCCCAGCCCGAAACCGAAGGGGAAGAGCGGGGTCATGCCGAGGCGATCATAGTGGCGATAGCCGACAAAAATGCCCTCCTCGTAACGGACCTTGCCGTCGAGGCCGGGATAGACTTCGCGGTCCTGGCTGTGGGCGGGATTGTCAGCCCAGCGCACCGGGAAAGTTTGCGGCAGGCGGCCACCGGGTTCGGCCGATCCGGTGAGAACATCGGCGATGGCGTTGCCGGCTTCCTGGCCGGGATACCAGGCCTGGAGCACTGCGCGAACTGAATCGATCCACGGCATTTCGACGGGACCGCCGGTTTGGAGGACGACGACGGTATTGGGATTGGCCTCGGCCACCGCGGCGACCAATTCGTTCTGGCGGCCGGGAAGTTCGATGCCCGGGAGGTCGCTGCCTTCGGTGTCCCATTCGCCATTGCGGCCGATAAAGACCACGGCGGTATCGGCATTGCGTGCGGCGCGAACGGCTTCGGCAATATCGGCGTCGCCGAGCGGCAGGCCGATGCCGCAAGCAAAGGCGGCCAGACCGAGAGCGGCAAAGTCCTTGGTGGCGAATTCGATCACCACGTCATAGGCGCGGCCTGCCTCCATATGCACCGTGCCCACGACTTCGTCGCAGCCTTCTTCGAAGAAGGTCCGGCCCTTGGCCCAATTGGTCCAGGCATCGGCGACGAGTTTCCCGTCGACAAACACCTTGGTGAAGCCGGCGGAGTAGATACCGACGCGGTGGGTGCCGGATTTTTCAGGCGTAAAGGTGCCGCGGATGCGGGCGGAGAAATGCAACGGATCGACCTTGCCCTCCGCGACATTGCCGATCCAGAAAGCCTGCGCATCTTCCATGGCGCCGGTGTGGACGGGCTCGCCGGCGAGTTTTTCATTGGCGAAATAGTCTACGGCGAGAGAGCCGCGAAGGAGCGGCTCGAAGCGGTCATTGCCGCATCCGGCGGCGTAGGAGAGCCGATCCTCGCCGAGCTGGGCAACAAGGCCTTGCCAGGGCGAGACACGATAGTGGGCGTTGAGCTGGGCGCTGCCGCCGCCCATGATCTGGGCACGCCTGGCATTGGGGCCGATGACGGCAATGCGGCTTTCGGGCTTTAGCGGCAGGGCGCCGTCGTTTTTGAGAAGAACGGCCGCTTCGGCACCCGCGCGGCGGATCAGGGCGCGGTGTTCGGGGCGATCATTGGCCTGTTCCTGATGCGGGCGGTGGTCATCGAGCGAGCCCACACGCTCCATGAGGCGCAACATGGCGGTTACGCGTTTGTCGAGGGTTTCGGCGGACACGTCGCCGGCGTTGACCGCATCGATCAGTTTTTGGCCGCGATCGCGGGCCGGGCCGGGCATTTCGAGGTCGAGGCCGGCATTGACGGTTTCGGCCGTGGAGTGGGAGCCGAACCAGTCGGACATGACGATGCCGTCATAGCCCCATTCACTGCGAAGGACGGTGGTGAGCAACCAATTGTGCTCGGAGGTGAAGGTGCCGTTGAGGCGATTATAGGAGCTCATGACGCCCCAGGTGCCAGCCTTCTTCACCGCCCATTCGAAGGGGACGAGATAGATTTCGCGGAGCGAGCGTTCGTCGATCTCGCTCGACATGGTCGTACGCTCGATCTCGCTCTCGTTGCCGACGAAATGCTTGATGGTGGCGCCGATCCCCTGCCCTTGCAGGCCCTCGATATAGCCCACTGCCAGCTCGGCGGAGAGGAAGGGGTCTTCGGAATAGCATTCGAAATTGCGGCCATTGGTGACCGAGCGGTGGATGTTCACGGTCGGGGCGAGCAGCATATGCGCGCCCTTGGACTTCACCTCGTCGGCGAGAGCGGCACCGATTTCTTCGGCCAGCGGGACATTCCAGGTGGCGCCGATGGCGATGCCGACGGGGAAACTGGCGGATTTGACGCCGCCGATGAGCGAGCCGCCACCGCGGGCGCCGTTGGGGCCATCGGTAACGCGAAGCTTGCCGATGCCGAGGCGCTCGATTGCCGGAACGGACCAGAAATCCTCGCCGGAGAGGATGGAGACCTTCTCCTCAAGCGTCATTTCCGACAAAAGCTGCTCGATGCGATCGCTCACCGTATTCTCCTCCGGGCATAGTTCGTGGCGCGAAAAGACAGGCCCCAAGGGAGCCTGTCAATCGGTCTAGCTAGGGTAATTCTACTCAGCGCGGTGCGATTGGCGCTTTCCGCAATCGGCCCCACAGGACGAAGAGCGAGAGGGCCAGGAGCACCAGATTGACCGGCAGGACCTGGAATTCGCCCCGCGAGGAATGGAGGCCGATGGCGAGAATTTGAATGATGGAAAAGCCCAGCGCAGCAAGGGGTGTCAGCCTTGGCGCAATACGGGTGGCGGCGGGCAGGATGATGCCCAGGGCGCCCAATACTTCCATGGTGCCGATGAAACGGGTCAGCAATTCGGGATAGTCGCCGGCATAGGACATGCCCGAGGCGACGAGTGCGTCGATTGGCTGGGTGAGCTTCATGAAGCCCGCCATGACATAGACGGCCGCCAGGATTACCTGCGCCACCCAAAGCCCGATATTCCATTTGCTCATAGCTTGTCTCCCCTGCTGACAACCCGTCGCACTAGTCACAACTAGTAACTGTGTTTATATTAGTGCCCAAGTACCCGCAATATGGAGGCACGGCCATGTCACTGACCGATACATCCAAGCACTCGAACTGCTCCGCCATGTCCGATGTGTTGAGCCGCATTGGCGACAAGTGGAGCGTGATGGTTGTCGGCATGTTGAGCCGCAACGGCACATTGCGCTTCAACGAACTCAAACGCCTTATCAATGGCGTTTCGCAACGCATGCTGACGCTGACCCTGCGCAATCTCGAGCGCGATGGGCTTGTGAGCCGCACGATCTA
>DATMSG010000086.1:0-6523 GCA_035565515.1 Devosia sp. | reverse complement strand
TCGGCAAGGGTCAGCCGGCCTTCCGACCAATCGGCGATTTCGGCCGGGGCAATGATAGTGACGAGATCGCCCATGGCTTCGAGAAGGGCGGCCTGGCTTGCCGTATTGGGCACCATATGGGCAAAGGCCTCGCCCGGCGCGACCTCGCCACCAAATTGCAGGAAGAGCGGCCGCGCGATGTCCCCGCTTCCCGAATCGGTAATGCGCATGGCGGTGATCGGCTGGGACTGGGCCTCCATCCCGCTCCAGACGCCGAGCGCGTCGAAAACGCGGCGCACGCCCGCCGCAATGGCCGAGGCGCGATTGTCCTTGGGAATGCTCAGGGGCCGGCGATCGACAAGCGCCACGCGCATGCCGCGCATGGATTGCACCAGCGCCAGCGCCATGGTCATGCCCACCGGCCCGCCGCCGACAATCGCCACGTCGAAATGCTCCGGTGCTGCTGCACTCATCGCCGTCTCCTTGCGTCCTGGTCCATTGTCGGACCCGCCGCGGCCCGGCGCAAGTGCGCCCTATGCCGCGGCATGATTTGTGCTGTTCAAAAAACAGGCAAAAGCCCCTGTGTCTGCACAAAAAAGCAGCTCTCATTTGCCCAATTCCGAGTCGCTGCTTGGCGTCATCTGGTTAAGCCATTGTAAAAATGGTGAAAATTCCTGCCCTTTGGTTTGGCACGCCACTTGAATTCATCCTGCCATACCGAAACGCGCCGAAGCGGCGCCAAAGGGGGTCAAATGAAACTGGTGGTTGCCATCATAAAGCCGTCGCGGCTGGAAGAGGTCCGGCAGGCGCTCAATTCTCTCGACGTGCACGGCATGACCGTGACCGAGGTGAAGGGCTATGGACGTCAGAAGGGTCATTCGGAAATCTATCGCGGCACCGAATATGCCGTGCATTTCCTGCCCAAGCTCAAGCTCGAAATCGCTGTCGATGACAGCCTCGCCGATTCCGTGAGCAATGCCATTCGCGACTCGGCCCAGACCGGCCGCATCGGCGACGGCAAGATTTTCGTGCTCGACCTGCTCGCGGTCACCCGTATCCGCACCGGTGAAACCGGCGCGTCCGCCCTCTAGGCCCTTCCCCAACTGGAGACAAAAACAATGAAGATGTCCAAACTCTTGGGGAGTGCTGCGCTGGCCTCCCTGCTGCTGGCCCTTCCGGCCTTTGCCCAGGACGCGGCGCCCGAAGTTGCCGCTGCGGCCGAGGAAGTCGCCAGCATCGACACCGGCGATACCGCCTGGATGATCGTTTCGACCCTGCTCGTCATTCTGATGACCATTCCCGGTGTCGCCCTGTTCTATGGCGGCCTCGTGCGTTCCAAGAACGTGCTCTCCGTCGTCACCCAGGTGTTCGGCGCCTTTTCGCTGATCGCCCTTCTCTGGGTGGCCTATGGTTATTCGCTGGCCTTTTCGGGCCCGTCCGAAGGCGGCCTTTCCGCGTTCATCGGTGATTTCTCCAACCTCTTCCTGGCCAATGTGAGCCCCGATTCGGTTTCGGGCACGATCCCCGAACTGGTCTTCGTGGTCTTCCAGCTGACCTTTGCCTGTATCACGGCGACCCTGGTCGTCGGGGGCATTGCCGAGCGCATGAAGTTCGGCGCGGTCATGGCGTTCCTCGCCATCTGGTTCACCTTCTCCTATCTGCCGATCGCCCACATGGTCTGGTCGGGTGCGGGCCTGTTCTTCAATATGGGCGCCCTCGACTTTGCCGGCGGCACCGTCGTCCACATCAATTCCGGTGTGGCCGCGCTCGTTGCCGCCATCGTGCTCGGGCCGCGCCTTGGCTATATGAAGGAGCCGATTGCCCCGCATAACCTGGTCTTCGTGTTCATCGGCGCGTCGCTCCTCTGGGTCGGCTGGTTCGGCTTCAATGCCGGCTCCGCGCTCGGTGCCAACGGCCTTGCCGCTCAGGCCTTCCTCAACACCATCACGGCCCCTGCCGCCGCCGCGATTGCCTGGGCCGTGGGCGAAAAGATCACCCGTGGCCATGCTTCGGCCCTGGGCTTTGTTTCGGGCGCCGTTGCCGGCCTCGTCGCCATCACCCCGGCCGCCGGCTTTGCCGGGACCTTCGGCTCGATCGTTCTGGGCGCCGTCACCGGTTTCGTCTGCCTCTGGGCCGTCGTTACCCTCAAGCCCATGCTCAAATATGACGACTCGCTCGACGTGTTCGGCATCCATGGCGTGGGCGGCATTGTCGGCGCCATCGGCACCGCCATCGTTGCCGACCCCGCCCTCGGCGGCTTCGGGGCCGAAGGCTACGCCATGGGCGGCCAGCTGGTCACCCAGGTGCTGGCCGTACTCGTCGCCATCATCTGGTCGGCTGTCGTCGCCTTCTTCGCCATGCTGATCGTCAAGGCCATCTTCGGCGGTGCCCGCGTCAGCGAAGCCGGCGAAAGCGACGGCCTCGATCTCACCAGCCACGGCGAACGCGCCTATAACTGATTGCAATCTCACGGATGGCGCTCCGGCGCCGTCCGTCCCGCTTTCCCGCGGTGTGCGGCCTGCTTCCTCTTGGCCCGCCACAGAGGCTTCCCACGCACAATGGTGGGCCGCACTCCCCGGGAAAGTTAGCACGCGATTAACCACACCCCTTTAGCATGGCAGACGATACGGGGACCGCGAATGGGTCGTGTCCCCCGAACAGTAATGCGTGTCATGCCCAGCCATCCCGTTCCGACGCTCGACGATGTCCGCCCCGTGCCGCCGCGCGGGCCTGCCCGCCAGAAGACGGCTTCCATGCCCAAACCGGCGCCGGTCATCGCCATCCGCATTCCGCTCAGAATCGCTGGCATGGTGCTCCTGGGCGTCGTCGCCATCCTCCTGCTTTCCCTCAGCTCCTGGTCGGTCGACGATCCCTCCCTGTCCTATGCGACGAGCAAGATCGCGCAAAACTGGCTGGGCTATCCCGGCGCGGTCATTGCCGATCTCGTCTTCCAGTTTCTCGGCCTCGGCGGCATTGTCGGTATTGTGCCCCTGGCGCTGTGGAGCTGGGCTCTGCTGCGCAAGCGCCGGCTGACCCATGTGGTGCTGCGCAGCCTCTCCTGGCTCGGCGCCATCCTGCTCTCGACCGGGGTATTCGCCTTTCTGCCGACCCCGGAAAGCTGGCCGCTGCCGACCGGGCTCGGCGGCCTGTCGGGCATGCTGTTCACCAATCTCGCCGCCATGATCGCCGGCGCCGATCCGCAGCCGATCACCGGCGCGCTGTTCGCCGTCATCATCGCCGTGCCCGCCTTTGCCCTGCTCTGGGTCGCCATGGGCCTCGGCACCTCCGTGCCCGCCATGCCGGCCAAGGCATCGCGCCGCGGCGCGGCGGAAGCCGAAGACGAAGGCGAACCCAATCCGCTCATGGAAGTGGCGCTCGGGGCCGTGGTGCATATGGGCTATTCCCTGCGCACCGCCTGGCGCCGCGCCCGAGCCGCCCAGGCGGCACGCCACGAGGAAGAGGAAGAATGGCGCGAGCACGGCCAGGAGCCCGGGCTCGATGTCGCGGTTTCCCCCCGCGTCCAGGGCGATGAAGAGCCGGTTCTGGCGCCCACGCAGCGGCGTATCCATGCCCCGGTCGAGCCGGCTTTCGAAACCGCTCCTCCCATATCGCCCCGCATCAATGCGGGCCCGGCCTATGGCGAAACCGAAATCGACTATCCCGACGAGGCCGACGATTCGATCCCCTTCGAGCCGGACATGCCGATCGCCCAGCATCCGGCCGTGGTCAATCACACCCAGCGCGGCGATTCGCGCTTCCAGCCGGTCGATCATTCCGCGCCCCGCGTTGCCGCCCCGGCACCGCGCCCGGCCCAGGGCCAGCGCGTCTTCCGCGAAGCCCAGCCGAGCCTTCTCGACGAACCGCAGGGTTTTGAACTGCCCGCTTTGAGCCTGCTGGCCGAGCCCAAGCGTTCGGGCCCCTCGCCCGAACACGCGCCCGAGCGCCTCGAAGCCATGGCGCGGCGGCTCGAAGAAGTGCTGGGCGATTTCGGCGTCAAGGGCGACATCATCAATGTCCGTCCCGGCCCGGTCGTCACCCTGTTCGAGCTGGAGCCGGCGCCCGGAATCAAGTCCTCACGCGTCATTTCGCTGGCCGACGATATTGCCCGCTCCATGTCGGCCATTTCCGCCCGCGTCGCCGTGGTGCCGGGCCGCAATGCCATCGGCATCGAACTGCCCAACCAGACGCGCGAAACCGTCTATTTCCGTGAAATGCTGGCCTCGTCCGACTTCGAGAAGATGAAGGGCAAGCTGCCGATCTGCCTCGGCAAGACCATTGGCGGCGAGCCGATCATCGCCGATCTCGCGCGCATGCCGCACCTGCTGATCGCCGGTACCACCGGCTCGGGCAAGTCGGTGGGTATCAATACCTTCATTCTCTCGCTGCTCTATCAGATGACGCCCGAGCAGTGCCGCATGATCATGATCGATCCGAAAATGCTCGAACTCTCGATCTATGATGGCATTCCGCATCTGCTCACCCCGGTCGTGACCGACCCGCAAAAGGCCGTGGTGGCGCTCAAATGGGCCGTGCGCGAGATGGAAGATCGCTATCGCAAGATGAGCAAGATCGGCGTGCGCAACATCGATGGTTTCAACCAGCGCGTCTCGGAAGCGGCCAAGGAAGGCCGCACCATCAGCCGTACCGTGCAGACCGGCTTTGATCGCGAAACCGGCGAGGCGATCTACGAGAGCGAAGAATTCGATCTCGCACCGCTCCCCTATATCGTCGTGATCGTTGACGAAATGGCCGACCTGATGATGGTTGCCGGCAAGGACATCGAAGGCGCCATTCAGCGCCTTGCCCAGATGGCCCGCGCCGCCGGCATCCATATCGTCACCGCCACCCAGCGCCCCTCCGTCGACGTCATCACCGGCACGATCAAGGCCAATTTCCCCACCCGCATCTCGTTCATGGTGACCAGCAAGATCGACTCGCGCACGATCCTGGGCGAGCAGGGCGCCGAGCAGCTCCTGGGCAATGGCGATATGCTCTATATGGCCTCGGGTGGCCGCACCAAGCGCCTCCACGGCGCCTTCGTGTCGGACAACGAGGTCGAGGCGGTGGTCAATCACCTCAAGAGCCAGGGCGCCCCGGATTATCTCGATTCGGTCACGGCCGACGAAGACGAGGGCGGCATGGATGCCGGCGGGTCCGGCGGGGGCGACGACTATGCCGGTTCGGGCGACGAGCTCTATGACAAGGCCGTGCATGTCGTTCTCACCGACAAGAAGGCCTCCACCTCCTATGTGCAGCGGCGCCTGGCCATCGGCTACAACAAGGCGGCAACCCTGATCGAGCGCATGGAACGCGAGGGCGTCATCAGCCCGGCCAACCATGCCGGCAAGCGCGAAATCCTGGTCGGGAACAATGCCGACGGCTACTAGGTGTTTTTACCGATGAGTTGAAAAGCCCCGGTCTGTGCCGGGGCTTTGCCTTTTTGGGGCCTCGTTCAGCAGGCGAGCGGGTCGGGCACGGCCTGGAAGTCGCGCGGGCCGGCCCAGCCTGCCTCGTGCTTTTTCGGCGTATTTACGATCCGCACCAGGAGCGTGCAGGCGCCCGAGCGCACCGAATAGACATCGGGCTCGCTCATCTCGATAGCGTCGATGAGCTTGCCGATGCCGAAAATCTCGGTCGCGACATGGAGCACGGCGGAAAATTCGGCACGCCGCTGATAGTGCGGCGGCAGGGCCGCGAGGGCCGGCAGCGTCATGGTCATGATCAGCGTTAAGCACATCACCAATTTGCGCATTGTCGTTCCCCTCCGGCCGGTGGAACTTTCCACCTCTTGCCGCAATTGCTTCCTAGGTTAGTTTACCAGACTAAAAACCCAGCGAGGATATCCCGCCGATGATTCGCCGCCATGCCCTCCTTCTTGGTGTTGCCGCCGCCCTCGCCCCGATCATGCCCGCCCTCGGCCAGGGCCGGACGCTGACCCCGGAAGAGCAGCAGCTCATCTCCGAGATCAACACGCATAATTCGGCGATCCGCACCATGGTGGGCCGCTTCCTCCAGATCGATACCAATGGGGGGCGCACCGAAGGCACTTTCTTCCTCGAGCGTCCCGACAAGGTGCGGTTCCGCTACAATCCGCCGAGCCGGGAAGAAATCGTCTCGGTGGGCCGGGGCTTTTATGTGCTCAACCGGCAGGACGAAACCTATTACGCCTATCCGCAGGATTCGATCCCGCTGCGCCAGTTCCTCGGCGACCAGATCAACCTGCTCAATGCCAATGTGATCGATGTCACGACCTCGGACGGCTATATGGCCATTACCGTGGTCGATCAGACCGTTGCCGGCACGGTGCAGGTCTCGCTGATTTTCGACGTCGAGACCAAGGACCTGGCGCAATGGAGCCTGGTTGAACCGAGCGGCTCGGAACTGACCTTCTCGCTCTATGACGTCGAAAAGGGCGTCGAGATTCCGCGCTCCTATTTTTCCATTCCAGCCACCTATAAGGGCGTCGATCCAGCAACGCGGCGATAGGTTTCGCGATACCACGATACGAAAAAGCCCTCCGGACCGGAGGGCTTTTTGTTTCCAT
>DATMSG010000085.1:0-2123 GCA_035565515.1 Devosia sp. | reverse complement strand
AAATTCCATCTATGTCGGGCAGATGATCGGTGTCGAAGCGCTGGCGGCCACCGCCACCTTCTTTCCGATCATGTTCTTCCTGATGAGTTTCATCATCGGCCTTTCCGCCGGCTCGACCATTCTGATCGGTCAGGCCTGGGGCGCCAGGAATATCGACAAGGTCAAGCAGGTTGCCGGTACCACGCTTGCCACCACGATCGTGCTCGGCCTCTTCGTCTCCCTCGTCGGCGGCATCTGGACCGAACAGATCCTGACGGTTCTGGGCGCGCCCGAGAACATTCTCGATATGTCCGTCGGCTATGCGCGTATCGTGCTCATCGGCATGCCCGGCTTTTTCATGTTCCTCGTCGTCACCTCGGTCCTGCGCGGGGTAGGCGATACGATCACCCCGCTCGTGTCGCTCATCCTCTCCATGGTGGTTAGCCTGCTCGTCACCCCGGCCCTCATTCAGGGCTGGGTCGGCCTGCCGCAATTGGGCGTCAACGCCGCCGCCATCGCCATGATCTCCGGCTTCGTCACGGTGCTGGTTTTCCTCTTCGTCTATATGCGCCTGCGCAAGATGCCGCTCGCACCAGACGCGGTTTTGCTCGGCGCCATGATCCGCCCGGATTTCAAGCTCCTTGGCCTCATCCTCAAGCTCGGCATTCCCGCCGGCCTGCAAATGGTCATTTCCTCCATCGCCGGCATCGTCGTGGTTGGCCTCGTCAACCGCTTCGGGTCCGACGCGACGGCCGCCTATGGCGCGCTGGGGCAGGTGATGAGCTATGTGCAGTTCCCGGCCATGTCGATCGGCATTGCGGCCTCGATCTTCGCCGCCCAGGCGATCGGCGCCCGCAAATCCGAACAGCTCGGCGCCATCACCCGCACCGCCCTGATGCTCAATCTCATCATCACCGGCGGCCTGGTCGTCCTCGCCTATTTGTTCAGCCAGCACGTCGTGGCTCTCTTCATCACCGATCCCGCGGTGATCGAATTGACCGAAACGCTGCTGCATGTGGTGCTGTGGAGCCTGCTCTGCTTCGGCTGGAGCGTGGTCTTTTCGGGCATCATGCGCGCCAGCGGCACGGTTTACGCCCCGATGGTGCTGTCGCTTGCCTGCATTCTGCTCATCGAATTGCCGGGTGCAATTCTCCTCAGCCGGACCAGCCTGGGCCTGACCGGCATCTGGATCGCCTATGCCGCCAGCTTCACCAGCATGATGATCCTGCAGGCCGCCTGGTACCAGTTCGTCTGGAAGAAAAAGGAGATCGTGGCTCTGGTTTGAGCGCGCGAAGGGCGCTGCGGCGTCCTTTCGCGGCAGATCTCATGGTGCGGAGCATGGCCTCGAACCGCGAGGACGTGCCGCAGCCATCACAAACGAAAAGGGCGCCAATGGCGCCCTTTGCTATTTCTCACCCAGCCGCATCACCAGCGCGCGCTTGCCGCCCGGGGCAAACACATCGAGGTCGATATTGACCGGCTCCTGCACCATGCGCCGCGTGCGGGCCGACAGGGTAAGCACCACATTCATCAGATCGCCCACCGAGCGCCGCTGCTTGGGCAGCAGGCGTTCCGTCATGCCCGACAGCGCTTTGTTGCGCGCGCTCATATCGGGCGAGGCGAGGGGGGAGCGGCCGATGAAATTGGCCAGTTCCACCAGGGAATTGCGTTCGCTCATTGGGCTACTCCAAACACAGGCACCAAACTGCTTACACAAGAGGCGGCAGGCCGATGGCCCGTCGCTTCGACTGTCTCAGGGCCTCAGCCCTGCATCGCCAGGCACGCCATATTGGCGTCCTTGAGGCGGTTGCACATGGCCGTCGCGCCGTCCCGGTCGCCGAAACCGACGAAGCGGGCGCGATAGAAAATCTGGCCGTTCTTTTCAAAACGTTCCACATAGGAGCGGAAGTCACCCAGACCGCCGACCTTGCCGGCCGCGTCCGAGAGCATGGACCGGGCGCTGTCTTCCGAAGGACCGGCGCCGATCTGAACGATCCACGCACCGGCCGGAAGTCCGGCCGTATCGACGGTGCCGCTGGTCATCAGATCGATAGGCTGCTCGGCGACAGGCATGGGGGCCGGTGCGGCGCCCGAGCCGACATTGCCCGGTGGCTCCAGCGGCGCCGAAGCGCGGGTCGAACCGA
>DATMSG010000084.1:0-14076 GCA_035565515.1 Devosia sp. | reverse complement strand
CTGACAGGAACGAGCCAGATGACCACTATATCAGGCCAATTGGACGCTGCTCCCGATCTCATTAAGCGGCCCAATATTCTGCGGCAAATGTGGACCAGCCGCGCCGACTATCTCTATGTCCTGCCCGCGATCGTGGTGATGCTCGTCGTCATCGCCTACCCCATCTACTACACGATCGACCTCTCGTTTTTCAAAACCCCGCCGGGCCTGCAACTGCGCGACAAGATCTTTGTCGGCATGGACAATTATACGGCGATCCTGTCGAGCGATGTGTTCTGGAAGGTCACGCTCAATACGGTGATCTGGACGATCGCTTCGACCCTGATCGCCTTCGTGCTTGGCTTCGGCGCCGCGCTGGCGCTTCATCGCGATTTTGCCGGCCGCGCCGTGCTCCGCGCTATCTTGATCATTCCCTGGGTCATCAGCGCCGTTGCCGCTTCCTATATCTGGAAGTGGATTTATCACTCCGATTTCGGGGTGCTTGGCGCCGTTCTCGTCCAGTTCGGCATTCTCGACCGCCAGCCCAATTTCATCGACAACGTCAACAGCGTTCTGCCCTCGCTGATCGTGGTCAATATCTGGCGTGAATTTCCCTTCGCGATGATCATGCTCATGGCCGGGCTGCAGACCGTTCCAGAGCAATTGCTGCGCGCGGCCAAGGTCGATGGCGCCTCGGCCTGGCAGCGGTTCTGGCATGTCACTTTTCCGCATCTGCGCGGGGTTTCGACGGTCACCATCCTTTTGCTTGCGGTGGCAAATTTCAATTCCTTCATCATCCCCTGGATCATGACCGGCGGCGGGCCGTCCAATGCCTCGCATATCTGGATCACCCATATCTACGAGCTTGCCTTCGGGCGGCAGCGCTGGGGCGTGGCGGCGGCCTATTCGGTGCTGCTGTTCATCATCCTGATGGTGCTCGGCTACTTCTATGTGCGCGCCCTCAGCGGCAATGAAAGCAAGGAGCAAGGCGCATGAGCATCGCCGCCGATACCGTCGCGCCCCGCGGCCGCAAAAGCGTCGATGGCTGGCGCTTGGCCGGGCGCATCTTCCTCGTCATCATGGTGCTCTACACCGCCCTGCCCATGGCCTGGATGCTGCTGACCTCGATCAAGTCGGGCTTTGCGGCGACGCAGTTCCCGCCCCAATGGTGGCCCGCCGAGCCGACCCTGGCGAGTTACCAGAAACTGCTCGATCCGCAGAACAGCGTCGGACAGGATTTTCTGCGCTTTTTCTGGAACAGCCTTTTCGTTTCCGTTTGCACCACGGTGCTGGCGGTCGTCGTCGCCGTGCCCGCCGCCTATGCCTTCTCGCGTTTCCGCTTTCCGGGCCGCAAGTTCCTGTTCTTCTCCGTGCTGCTACGGAACATGTTCCCGGCGGTCATTTTCCTCGTGCCGCTCTTTATTCTGATGCGCATCCTCGGCCTCGTGAATACCCACGGCTCGCTGATCCTGACCTATCTCACCTTCGGCTTGCCGCTCGCGATCTGGCTGCTGAAAGGGTTTTACGACAATATTCCGGTCCAGCTCGAACAGGCGGCCCGCATCGACGGTGCCACACGCTTCCAGGCCTTTCTCCTGATCGTCACCCCGCTTTCGGTGCCGGGGATCATCGCCACCGCGATCTATTCGTTCATCGGCGCCTGGAATGAATATATCTACGCCGCAACGTTCCTGACCAAGAACGAACATCTGACCCTTCCGGTGGGTATCCAGCGGTTCTTTTCCGAGAACACGACAGATTTTCCCGGCCTGATGGCCGCAAGCTTCCTGATGAGCGTGCCGGTCGTCGTTTTGTTCCTCGTCCTCCAGAAATACTTCGTGCGCGCCCTGACCGAAGGCGCCGTCAAACACTAGAAGGATTGTCCAATGGCCCAGGTGGTCCTTAAAGATCTCGTCAAAACCTATGGCTCCATCTATGCGGCCAAGGATGTGTCGCTGACGGTCAATGACGGTGAATTCGTCGCCCTGGTCGGGCCATCGGGTTGCGGCAAAACGACGACGCTCAACCTCGTTGCGGGCCTCATCCCGATCACTTCGGGCGATATCGTCATCGGCGACCGGGTGGTCAACGAACTTGATCCCAAGGACAGGGACATCGCCATGGTGTTCCAGAACTATGCGCTCTATCCGCAAAAGACGGTGTTCCAGAACCTCGCCTTTCCCCTGCAAATGCGCAAACTGCCAAAGCCCGAGATCGAGGCCAAGGTGCGCGAAGCCGCAAGGGTACTCGACATTACGCACCTGCTCGAACGCAAGCCGCGCGAACTCTCGGGTGGCCAGCAACAGCGCGTGGCGCTGGGCCGGGCACTGGTGCGCGACCCGGCCGTGTTCCTCATGGACGAACCGCTTTCCAACCTCGATGCCAAGCTGCGCGTGCAGATGCGCAGCGAGATCAAGCGTTTCCACCAGGATCTCAAGGCGACGATCATCTATGTCACGCATGACCAGCTCGAAGCGGTCACCATGGCCGACAAGATGGCCGTGATGAATGGCGGACTGCTGCAACAATATGACTCGCCGGCCAATGTCTTCGCCAATCCGGTCAACATGTTCGTCGCCAGCTTTATCGGCAGCCCGGCCATGAGCCTCGTACCGCTCGAAACTGCCAGCGCCGACGGCCGGACCGTTCTCAGCAGTGCCGAGGGTTGGACGCTGCCGCTTTCGGACCGCAATATGCGCAAGGTGGCGAGCGCGACTTCGAAGAAAATCGTGCTCGGCGCCCGGCATTCCACCATCAAGCTGCACAAGACCGACATTGCAGGAACCGTGCCGGCCAAGGTTTATACGGTCGAGCCGACCGGCGATGTCACCTTTGTCCAGGCCTTCCTGTCCGGGGCCATCGTCAATATCAGCCTGCCCCCGACCGTGACCGTTGCGCCGGACGAGATGGTGTGGCTCGAATTCGACCAGGACCGCATCCATCTTTTCGACGGCCAGACCGAAAGGGCGCTTGGCGCCGACTGAGACCAGTTATGCCCAAACTCAAGATCACCGCCATCAAGCCCTATCCCGTCCGCGTGGGCATAAGAAACCAGTTTCTCCTCAAGATCGAAACCGACCAGGGCATCAGCGGCTGGGGAGAAAGCGGGCTATCGGGCCGGGAAAAAGCCGTCGCTGGGGTGATCGAGCACTATCGCGAATTCCTGATTGGCCAGGACGCCATGCAGATCGGCCGCATCTGGCAGGAGATGTATCGCAGCCAATATTTCGAAGGTGGGCGCGTGCTCCAGGCTGCGATCTCGGCCATCGACATCGCGCTCCATGACATCAAGGGCAAGGCGCTTGGCGTGCCGGTCTATGAACTCCTCGGAGGCAAGCAGCGCCATGTCATCCCGAGTTTTGCTTCGACCGGGGACAGCGCCGGGGAAGGCGCGATCGAGCGGGCTCAGGAACTCAAGGCCATGGGTTTCGAGGCCATCCGCTTTTTTCCGATCGGCCAGGACAGCCGCGACATTTTCGAGCCACGTCAGTCGATCGCCGCTACCGCGCGCCTCCTTAACCGAGCCCGCGAGGAACTGGGCGATGAAGTGGTGCTGGGCATCGACTATCACCATCGCCTCTCGGTTGCCGAAGCTGCGAGCTTTTGCAGCAAACTCGACAGGGGCGTTCTCGATTTCCTTGAAGAACCCATCCGCGACGAAACACCGGAAGCCTATGAATCCCTGCGCACGATGACGGATATTCCCTTTGCCATCGGCGAGGAATTTTCCAGCAAGTGGCAATTCGCGCCCTATATCGAACGCGGCATCCATCAGTTCAATCGGCTCGATGTCTGCAATGTCGGCGGCCTCACCGAGGCCATGAAGGTAGCCGGCTGGAGCGAGGCGCATTATGTCGACCTCATGCCGCATAATCCCCTCGGTCCCGTCTGCACCGCGGCAACGATCCACTTTGCGGCCGCCGTCCCCAACTTTGCCTGGCTCGAAACGCGCGCGCCGGAACTGGCCCTCGGCTTCGACAATGGTGATTTCTTCCCCGTCCAACCCAAGCTCGAGGGCGCGGCCTATCCCGTCAGCGATGCACCTGGGCTCGGCGTCGAAGTCAACGAAGACCTGCTGGCACGGCAAAGTTTCAGCTTCTGGGAGGCTCCGCACCTGCGGCGCAACGATGGTTCGGTGACCAATTGGTAGCCCGGAGCGGAGTGGAGGACTAGACGTGATCAAGACTGCAGACATCACCCGCCCGCCTAGACACCTGGTCGAAGGCTTGCGGCACCTCGGCGCGGCGACGATCGCTGGCACGCTGGGCCATATGGGCTTCAAGAACCCGCACATGACCGGCATCCTGCCGCAAACCAAGGGCAAGACGATCTGCGGGCCGGCCCTGACACTCCAATGCCTGCCCCAGCGCCCTGACCTTTTCAGCGAAGGCGAATATGCCGACCCCGAAATGCAGCTCCATCGGCATGTGCTCTATCATGTGCAGGAAGGCGACGTGGTGGTGGTCGATGCGCGCGGCGACATGCGCTCGGGCATTTTTGGAGACATGATGTCCACCTATTTCAAGGGACGGGGCGGCGCGGGCATCATCGTCGATGGCGTGATGCGCGATCGCCCCAATGTCGAGAAGCTCGACCTTGCTCTCTGGCTCAAGGGCTGGTCGCCCAATTATCACGTCCAGACCGACATCTTCCCCAATGCCGTCAACGTCACCATCGCTTGCGGCGGGGTGACCGTCGTTCCCGGGGACATCATCGTCGCCGATGACGATGGTGCCGTGGTGGTTCCGGTGTCGATGGCCGAAGAGGTCATCCGCGATGGACAAAAGCATGCCGAATGGGAAGAGTTCTCGCGCATGAAGCTGATGCAGGGCGAGCCACTGCAACGCTACTATCCGCTGCATCCGGACGCCGAGGACGAATATCGGGCCTGGCGCAAACTCAACCCAATCAAGCCGCTCTAGATCATTTTACGATCTGGTTGAAACAGCCCATTCCAGCCGCCCTCGTGGTTCGAGGCGACGAAGCGCTGCTATCTGCCCGAAAGCAGCAAAACCGTCGATTCTCAGGAGAATTGGGTGGTACCGCCTCCCCGGATCGAACGGGGGACCTCTAGATCCACAATCTAGCGCTCTAACCAACTGAGCTAAGGCGGCATACCGCGACGGCGCCAAGATGGCTGCCGAAAGCGCGCGGAACATAGGTCGAGATCGTCATAATGACAAGCACCGATTTTGCCCCTGTGGACAGATGCAACCAGGTGCGCCTTCAACCAATTGCAGTAGCGCTTGTGACCATTCCTTAGGACCTGGCATTTAACCATGGCGGCGATTGAATGGACGGGATGGCCACCGCGGGCTGGATTCGTTCTCAGCGGCACGATAATGAAGAACACTTGAAGAACTCTCCAAAATTGTGCCGATCTGGCACAATGTCACAAATGGCCTCAACACGCTGTCTATGAATGCCGAGTGGACCACATCGCCGAATGCCCGCCGGGTGCTGCAGCACGCGCAAGACGCGCGGCCGGCCTGGCTTTGGTCGCAGGATGGCCAGCGTCTGATCTGGTCCAACCCGGCAGCCGCCCTGTTTCTGGCCAAGCTCAAGAAAAGCGGATTGAAGCTTGCCCCGCTTGCCGTGCCGCTCAAGGGTCAGGTGGCGCGGACCATTCGGCTCGGTTCGCCCGGCAGGACGAGCCTTGCGCGCATCCAGTTCAATGCCGGCGACAAGCCGGCTTCAGCCACCTGTGCCACAACGCCGCTGCTGCTCGAAGGCGAGGAAGCCTATCTCCTCATTGTTTCGGTCGATCCCATCGATCCAGAAATTCTGGCTGCATCCGAAGCGTTACGAGATAGCGCTGCAGAGGAGGTGCTGGGCCTCGAAGAACCAGGCATGCCGGCTCCGGCAGCGACTGAGGCAATCGAGGCGGCTGCCGAGGCTGAAAGCCAACCCGAGGACGAGCACCTAGGCGCACAGACCGCCATTGCAGCCGATGACGCCTATACGCGCGAATTGCACGACTGGCAGGATGCCGACCCGGAAACGGTCTACGCGCCTGCCGGAGAGCCGATGGTTTTCACCGACGAGGCAAACGCCTCGGACATCGACGAAGAGGACGAGCCGGTAAAGGCCGAACCGGCATCACCGGAGCCGAACGAAGAACGTCCGCTCTTCCGCAGCCTCAGCGCGCTGGTGGATCGTCTCGCCGCCGATGAAGACCTCTATACGCCGCTCAACGAAGCAGACGACGAGGCTCCGCAGCCGATTGTCGCCGAAGATCCGGGACAGTCCGACGAAATTGCACCGCGACTTTTCAAGATTACCGGCCGAGGGTTCCGGCCGACCGCGGCGCCGCAAGCAGCCGAAGCACGTCCGGAAAACGATGCGCTCTTCCCGGCAGGGACCGAGCCCGAGGCCGCGCAGGATCTCGTCGAGCGCGTCTCGCGCTACAATTTCGACGAGCTCTCGCGCATCCTCAACGATCGCGTCGGCCTGCAGGGGACGTCCGCGCCGAATACACCCGCCGCAGCGGAGGACAGTTCCGAAAAAACCGGGGGATCATTGGTCAATCTCGGTGGCGAAACGCTGGTACTCAATCGCCTGCCGCTCGGCATTCTCGTCTTCCGCGACCAGCAGATTCTCTTCGCCAATCGCGCCATTACCGAAATGGTCGGCTACGACTCGGTGGAATCCCTGCGGCTGGCCGGCCTCACCGCCATTTTCCCCGGGAGCAACGGGGAACAGGATGCCGGGCCGGTCAATCACCTGGTGCAGCGCGACGGAACACTGGTGCCGGTGACGGCGCGCCTGCAATCGACCTCGTGGCAGGGCCGGCCGGCGCTGATGCTTTCGGCCAGCGCTACCGAAGTGCGCACGGGCCACGAGGACGCAGTGCGCGCCTTTGCCCAGGCCTTCGCGGAACTGCGCGGCGATGGTTTTGTCGAATTGAGCCGCACCGGCGTGATTCGGCTGGCTGATTCTTCCGCCTCGGCGGCGCTGGGCGGAGGGAGCAGCATTTTGGGAAAGCCGCTTTCGGCGCTGATTTCGTCCGAAGATGGCTTTGCACTGCGCGGCTTTCTTGAGCGGCCCGGGCGCTTTGCCGAGACCGAACGCCCGGCGATCATCCTGCGCTCGCTCGACAACAAGTCCGAGATCGTTCTGTTCGCCCAGGGCCAGGCCGGCATTGTCAGCGGCTATTTCGCCATGGTGCGGCCGCGCAATATCGCGCCGCGGCGCGCGCTGGGCGCCCCGGATGCCGACCCGGCCCTGCTTGCCCGTATCGGCCGGGGCGTGCGGCGTCCCCTCAACACCATTATCGGCTTTGCCGAACTGTTGCGCAGCAAGGCTTTTGGCGAATTGGGCGACGAACGCTACGAGGCCTATGCCGAAGACATTGCCGCGGCCGGCAACGATATTGCGGCGCTGGTGGATGAACTCGAAGACTATGCCCGCCTGCGGGAGGGCAAATACCTTGCCGAGCGCGCCAGTCTCGACCTGACCGAATTGCTCGAAACCTGCGTGCTGCGCATCCGCAACCAGGCCAATGCCGGGCGAATCATCGTGCGCAATGCCATTTCCGAAACCCTGCCGCGCGTCACGGCCGATCGTGCCTCGCTGGCGCAGGCCGTGCTGAACCTGCTCGCCAGTGCCATCGACCAGAGCCCGTTGGGCAGCACGGTGGTGATTTCAGCGCAGTTGCTCGATGATGGCGGCATCGCCATTCATGTGCGCGACAGCTCCAATCATGCCGTGGATATGGCCGAGCGTTTCGTGGTGTTCCGCGATGGTGTGAGCAAGACCGGACAGGCACTGTCGCCGGTGCGCTCCAGCGTTGGCCTAGCGCTCACCCGCTCGCTTCTGGCGGTCAATGCCGTGTCGCTTTCGGTCGATCCGGCCGGCGAAAATGGCGTGCTGTTTTCCCTGCGCATTCCCGCCGACCTCGTGGACAATCTGCCGGCCGACTAGAGCCGGGTCATTCTTCCCAACGGAAATGCCGATAGGCGAAAAGTTTAGCGCCCAAGGCGGATGCGCCATCGCGTAACTTTGCCTATACCTAGGGTGGGATAGCGCCTGCAGGAAAGTGCTATCCTGCCCTGATTTTTGTGGGAGCACGATCTTTTCCGGATCATGCTCTGGCGCCGCGCCGCGCCGACCTGTGGGAGACAGATATGAGAGTGACCAAATCCCTCGCGCTGGCCGGTGCCGGTTTGCTGTTGGCCACCGGCCTTGCCTTTGCGCAATCGAGCGAAATTCGCGTGGGTGCGCCGCTCGAACCGCCAGCGCTCGATCCAACGGCCGGCGCCGCCGAAGCCATCGATGTGGTCGTTTATCAAAATGTTTTCGAAGGCTTGACCCGTATCGACCAGAACGGCGCGGTGCAGCCCGGTCTGGCCTCCGACTGGACCATCAGCGAGGATGGGCGCACCTATCGCTTCTCGCTCCATGACGGCGTGACCTTCCACGACGGTACCACATTCGATGCGGAAGACGTGAAATTCACCTTCGAGCGCATTCTGGCCGAAGACAGCGTCAATGCGCAGAAGGCACTCTACGAGGCGATTTCGGCGGTGACGGTGATCGATCCGCTGACGGTCGAATTCACCCTGTCGCGCCCTGATGGCCTGTTCCTCTTCAATATTGGCCGTGGCGATGCCGTGATCGTCGCGCCGGAAAGTGCCGCCAACAATGCCACCGATCCGATCGGCACGGGCCCCTTCGCCTTCGTGCAGTGGGATCGCGGCAGCCGCGTCATTCTCGAACAATACGGCCCCTATTGGGGAGAAAAACCGGCGCTGACCAAGGCGACCTATGTGTTCATCGGCGATACCGCGACGATGACCAATGCGCTGCTCGCCGGGGATGTCGATGGCACCTATAACTTTGCGGCCGAAGCCCTGCCGGTCTTTGAAGGCAATCCGCAGTTCAAGATATTGGTCGGCTCCACCGAGGGTGAAACGATCCTGTCGACCAACAATGCCAAATCGCCCTTCGACAAGCTCGAAGTGCGCCAGGCCATGGCTCATGCGATCAACCGCCAGGAAATCATCGATGGCGCGACCTATGGCTATGGCGTGCCGATCGGCAGCCATTTTGCCCCGCACCATCCCTATTATATCGACCTGACCAATACCTATCCCTATGACCTCGACAAGGCACGCGAACTGCTGGCCGAGGCCGGCTATCCCGACGGGTTCTCGGCGACGCTGAAACTGCCGCCGGTCAACTATGCCCGTGTTTCCGGCCAGATCATTGCCAGCGAATTCGCCAAGGTCGGCATCAAACTCGAACTCATCAATATGGAGTGGGCGCAGTGGCTGGAAGATGTCTTTGCCAACAAGGACTTCGACTTGACCATCATCAGCCATGTGGAGCCCTTCGACATTGGCATCTATGCCAATCCCGACTACTACTTCGGCTATAACAATCCTGAAGTGCAGGCCCTCAACGAGACGCTCAATGCCACGACCGACGAGGCCAAGCGCAAGGAACTGGCCCAAGAGATGCAGACCATCATCGCCAAGGATGCGGTTAACGGCTTCCTCTTCGAACTCGCCCAGACCGGCGTGTGGAACGCCAAGCTCGAAGGCATGTGGCAGAACGCGCCCGTCGAAGGCGTGGTGCTGCGCGACGTTCATTGGGTTGAATAAAACTCCGGCCATCTGCGCCTGCCACGCCCCTTTCCCAACCTCCCCCACAAGGGGGGAGGTGCAGGTTCGCGAATGTGGCCCGATCGACCCAATGCAGCCGATCTCCACCTCCCCCCTTTCGGGGGAGGCCGGGAGGGGGGAACGCACCTCGTGACCTTCTACATCCTCCGCCGCATCTTCGGTTTTCTCGTCACGCTGCTCATTGCCGCGGCGGTCATCTTTCTCCTGCTTGACCTGCTCCCCGGCGATCCCGCGCGCTTCATCCTCGGCATCAACGCGACGCCCGAGGCGGTCGCCGCGCTGCGCCTGCAGATGGGCCTAAACGACCCGGCCATCGTGCGCTTCGGCAACTGGCTCTTTGGCATGCTGCGCGGCGATTTCGGGCTGTCGCAGACGCAAAAACTGCCTGTTGCCGGCCTCATCGCCGACCGCATGGCTGTCACCTTGCCGCTGACGCTCGTCGCCATGGTTATTTCCGTCGTCATCGGCCTGCCATTCGGCATTCTGGCGGCGCGACATCGCGGCAAGATCGTCGATACCGCCCTGATGATCCTCGCCCAGACCGGGGTTGCCATCCCCAATTTCTGGTTCGGCATGCTGCTCACGCTGCTTTTCGCCGTTACCCTGCGCTGGCTGCCGCCGGGCGGTTTCACACCGTGGACCGAAGACGCCTGGGCCTCGCTGCGTGGTCTCGTGCTCCCGAGTCTCGCGCTCGCCCTGCCCCAGGCCGCAATTCTCGCGCGCGTCATGCGCACGGCGCTGGTCGATGTTTCGAGCCAGGATTTCATCCGCACAGCCCGCGCCAAGGGCATGACCTTTGGCGAGGCCCTGTGGCGCCACGGCGTGCGCAATGCGCTGCTGCCGGTGCTGACCATTCTCGGGCTGCAATTCGCCTTTCTCATCGCCGGCACGATCATTGTCGAAAACGTCTTTTACCTGCCCGGTCTCGGCCGGTTGATCTTCACCGCCATTTCCGAGCGGGATCTGGTGCTGGTGCGCAGCGCAACGATCATTTTGGTTCTCGTCGTCAGCTTCACCATGCTGATGGTCGATCTCGCCTATGGCCTGGTCGATCCGCGGATCAGGGAGCGGCGGGCATGACCTGGCGCAGCCTTTTGAAACATCCGGGCCTTGTCATTGGCCTCTCCGCTACCCTGTTTTTTGCTCTGCTGGCGCTGCTCTCGCTCATCTGGACGCCCTATCCCATTGCCGACATCTCCATCGCCCGGCGCTTCACGACACCGGGGCCGGAACATTGGCTGGGAACCGACCAATTGGGCCGCGACATGCTCTCCCTGATCATGTCGGGCACGCTGACGAGTTTTACGGTGGGCGCGATGGCCGTGCTCATCGGCGTAGGCATCGGCGTGCCGCTGGGGCTTGCGGCAGCCGTTTATGGCGGGCCGGTAGAATGGGTCGTGTTGCGCTTTTCCGATCTTGCCTTTGCTTTCCCCGCCGTCGTCATCGCCATTCTTATCGCCACGCTAATGGGGCCCGGGGCCGGCAATGCCGTGATCGCCATCGGCATTTTCAATGTGCCGGTCTTTGCGCAGGTGGCACGAGGCGGGGCATTGGCGATTTCAACGCTGGATTTCGTCGCGGCGGCGCGGCTGGCGGGCCTGAGCAAGCCGATGATCGCGCTGCGGCACCTGCTGCCCAATATTGCCAGCCTCATCATCGTGCAGGGCACGATCCAGCTTTCGCTCGGCATTCTGGCTGAAGCTGGCCTGTCCTATATCGGCCTTGGCACGCAGCCGCCGGCCACGAGCCTGGGGCTGATGCTGCGCGACGCGCAGAGTCTCTTTCTGATCCATCCCTGGCTCAGTCTGGCGCCGGGGCTCGCCATCGTCGTGATCGTCATCGCGCTCAATATTGCCGGGGACGGGCTGCGCGACGCGCTCGACCCGCGCCTGCGCAATCGGGGATTGGCCAATGTCGCTGGTTGAGATCGAGAATCTGACGATCAGCTTTGGCGGCAGGCCGGCCGTTTCCAGCCTCTCCCTGAGCATCGGCAAGGGCGACCGTTTCGGCATCATCGGCGAAAGCGGCTCGGGCAAGTCGCTGACCGCCCTGGCGATCACCGGTCTATTGCCGGAAAACGCCGAAGTGTCCGGCACCATTCGCTTTGATGGCGCCCCGCTGCCCGAAGACGAAAAAGCCATGGCGCGGCTGCGCGGGCAGCGGATCGGCATGGTCTTTCAGGAGCCGATGACGGCGCTCAATCCGTTGATGCGGGTTGGCGACCAGATCGGAGAAGCACTCAAGCTGACCGGCCAGCCGGGCGAGAGCGCCGTTGGCCCCCTTCTCTCCGAAGTCGGGCTCGAAGCGCACCATGCCCAGCGCTTTCCGCATCAGCTTTCAGGCGGGCAGCGCCAGCGGGTGATGATCGCCATGGCGCTTGCCAGTGCGCCGGATCTGATGATCGCCGATGAACCGACCTCGGCGCTCGATGTTATCACCCAGCGCATGGTGCTCGACCTTATCCGCGAGATTTGCGACCGGCGGCAGATGACGCTGATCTTCATCAGCCACGACATGCGGGCTGTCGCCGCGCTTTGCGACAGGGTCGCGGTCTTGCGCGGCGGCAAACTGGTCGAGACGGGCCTGGTGAAAGATGTTCTCTCCCGCCCGGCCGACGCCTACACGCAAAAACTCGTTGCCGCGACGCGTATGGTGCCGCGGCAGGGCGAGCCGCATGCGGCCGACAAGACCCTGCTCGAGGTTGAGCGCCTGACGCGCGCCTTTCCGCAGGGCGGTTTCTGGCATTGGGGGCGGAAGCCGCTCATGGCGGTCAATGACGTCAGCCTCAGCGTGTCCGCCGGGGAATGCCTGGCTTTGGTTGGTCCCTCGGGCTGCGGCAAGACCACGCTCGCCCGCATGATCGTGGGACTCGATAGCGCCACTTCGGGGCAGATGCGCTTTGAGGGCACCGCCTATCGCGGCAACGACCTGCCGCCTGCCCGGCGCGCCGATCTTTCGCTGGTGTTCCAGGATCCGTTCGGCAGTTTCAATCCGCGCCTGAGCGTTGCCCAGTCGCTGGGCGAGCCCCTGCGGCTCATACCCGGGCTCGACCAGGACGAGTACGAACAGCGACTGATCGATGCGATAGAATCGGTGGGGCTCGAGCGGGCCATGCTCACCCGCTTCCCGCACGAATTTTCCGGCGGCCAGCGGCAGCGCCTGGCCATCGCCCGGGCCCTCGTCACGCGCCCCAGCCTCGTCGTGCTCGACGAGCCGGTTTCCGCGCTCGATGTTTCGGTGCGCGGCGACGTGCTCGACCTTCTGGCGCAGCTGCAGAACCAGTTTGGCCTCACCTATATCATCATCAGCCACGACCTCGACATGGTCGCGGCCATGGCCGACCGCGTGCTGGTGATGGAGGCGGGCAAAATTGTCGAAGAGGGCAAGCCTAATGCCCTCTTCGCGGCGCCAAAACATCGGCTGACCAGGGCCCTGATGGCGGCACGCCTGCCTGACGTCGCCGCCTAGTCGGCCCTGTGCACCTGGTGGAGCAGCACGGCCGAAATGGCGAGGTTTTCGGGCATGGCTTCCATGACCTCGTCATACTCGGCCCATTCTTCTTCGCCCGCCGTATCGTCGGGCCGAGTATCGGGCGAGGACAGCATCAGGCCTGACGCGAGCAGCATGGCCGCCTCGCCACGCGCATCATCGCTGGTCTCGCGCAAGAACTCGTCCCAATAGTCAAAGCGCAACAGCATCGCCTGCTGGAAGCCGGCCATCCAGACCTGCCAGACGACTTCGTCGGTTTCCTCATCCACTTCGTAGAGCGGCGCATATTCACCGTCTGCGAGTTCCTGCTCGATTTCGGCAAGGCGGGCAACGACGAGCGTTTCCAGTTCCCCAGAGCCCGGCTTTGGCTCGCCGCGTTCGTCGGCCAGCCAGTCGAAGGGCCACCATTCGCCCTTTGCAATCGGCTCGGGGCCGACAGCGAGGCAGCACAGGAACCCGTCGAGCTCGGAGAGCAACATGGCTTCGTCGCCGGCCTCGGCCAGGAGGTCTTCGAGCCGAACCAGGGATTCGGGCAGGTCGGTGAGTTCAGAAGTCATGGCAGTTCCGGTTCGCATCGCGTGGAAGAGATGCGGACCTATACACGGCTAGCGTGTATTATGCAGCATGCCCTGGAAAGAACGATAGCTCGCCTTGGGGGTGCGCTGCTGGGTTTCGTAATCGACATGTACGAGACCGAAGCGCTTGTTATAGCCCTCGGCCCATTCGTAATTGTCGAGCAGCGACCAGGCGAAGTAGCCCCGTACATCGGCGCCAGCCTCGCGGGCGGCGAGCACGGCTTTGAGGTGCTCGTCATAATATTTCACGCGGCGCGGATCGTCGTCGCCTTCGACTTCGGCCATGCCGTTCTCGGTCACATAGAGCGGGATTTTGGTATATTCGTTGGAGACGCGCACCAGGAGGTCCGACAGGCCCTTGGGGTATATTTCCCAGCCGATATCGGTCTTTTCGAGGTCGCCCTTGA
>DATMSG010000083.1:0-12726 GCA_035565515.1 Devosia sp. | reverse complement strand
GTCCGCAACGGAATAGCGTATAAAAAAAGGAGCCGGAAAACCGGCCCCTTCCATAATGCTGTTGCTGACGCTTAGCGCTTCGAGAACTGGAAGCTGCGGCGGGCCTTGGCCTTACCGTACTTCTTACGTTCAACGACGCGGCTGTCGCGGGTCAGGAAGCCACCCTTCTTGAGAATCGGGCGCAGGCCCGGCTCGAAGTAGTTCAGCGCCTTGGAGATGCCGTGACGAACGGCACCGGCCTGACCGGAAAGACCACCACCGGCAACGGTGACGTTGACGTCGTACTGGTCGAGACGGTCGGTCGCAACGATCGGCTGCTTGACGATCAGCTGGAGAACCGGGCGAGCGAAATAGGTCGCGAATTCGCGACCATTGACGGTCACCTTGCCCTTGCCGGGCTTGATCCAGACGCGAGCGACGGCGTTCTTGCGCTTGCCGGTGGCATAGGCGCGGCCGAGGGAATCGAGCTTCTGCACATGGACCGGAGCCGAGGAGGCAGCGGGAGCAGCAGCGGTGGTGCCCAGGGCTTCGAGGGAGTTGATGGTTTCAGCCATATTACTTCACCCGGACGTTCTTGGAGTTCATCGCGCCGACGTCGAGCTTGCTCGGGTTCTGCGCTTCGTGGGGGTGCTCGGAACCGGCGTAAACGCGGAGGTTTTTGAGCTGGGCGCGGGTCAGCGGACCGCCCGGCATCATGCGACGCACGGCGTTTTCGAGGACGCGGTTCGGGAAACGGCCTTCGAGCAGTTCGCGAGCGGTGCGGTCCTTGATGCCACCGGGGTAGCCGGTGTGCCAGTAAAAGCGGTGCTGGTCGAGCTTGCGGCCGGTCAGCTTCACCTTCTCGGCATTGATGACGATGATATTGTCACCCATGTCCATGTGAGGGGTAAAGGTGGCCTTGTGCTTGCCACGCAGACGCGAAGCAATGATCGAAGCGAGACGACCCACGACCAGCCCTTCGGCGTCGATGAGGATCCACTGCTTTTCGATCTCGCTCGGTTTTGCCGAGTAAGTGGTCATTGTTGAAATCCCTAGAAAACTCTGGTTTGCGACCCCATCCAAAGGACGGATCGCAGGTTTCGGACGGGTCTCTAAGGGGGATTCTGCAGCCCGTCAAGCGCCTTTAAAAAGCACTGCAATTTCAATGCGTTGCGAATGCGGTATTATGTTACCGCACTCTGCGCATGTCGGCAATATAGGCCGCCGTGGCGCCGGCGAGCATGAAGGCGAGCGACTGATGGCCGACGGCCAGCGAGATCGGAACGCTGGCGAGGAGCGTGGCGATGCCCAGGCCGACCTGGAGCAGGATCAGGATACCGATGCGTGGCAGCCAGCCGTGGACGCCACCAAAACCGCCATCCCTGGCGCGGCGCCAGATCAGGTAGCCGACATAGGCGACGATGACATAGGCGATGCAGCGGTGGATGAATTGCACCGTCAGGGCGTTTTCGAAGAGGTTGCGCCAGGCTGGGTCCATGACGAACAGACCCTTGGGAATGATGGCGCCATCCATGAGCGGCCAGGTGTTATAACCCATGCCGGCGTCGAGACCGGCGACGAAGGCCCCTGCCCCGATCTGGAAAATCAGCAGCACGCCCAGGATCATGGCGGTGGTCAGGTGCCAGGCATTGACGCGGCCGAGGACGCGGCCGGGTTCGATGCTGCGCGCGACATAGATGAGCGCGACGAAGAGCAGCGAAGCGGCGCAGAGATGGGCGGCGAGGCGGTATTGGGAGACGGAGGTCAGTTCGGAAAGGCCCGAGGAGACCATCCACCAGCCGAGGAAGCCCTGGAAGCCGCCGAGAATGAACAGCGTGAAGAGCGGCAGCGCCAGATTTTTCGAGAGACGCTTCTGGAAGAGGAAAATGACGAAGGGAACGATGAAGATCAGCCCCAGGGCGCGCGCCAGGAGGCGGTGGAACCATTCCCAGAAGAAGATGTATTTGAAGTCGTTGATGTCCATCCAGGAATGGACGATCGAATATTGCGGAATCTGCTGATAGGCTTCGAATTCGGCCTGCCATTGGGCATCGTTGAGCGGCGGAATGGTGCCGGAAATCGGCTTCCAGCTGGTTATCGACAGGCCCGATTCCGTCAAGCGCGTGATACCGCCGACCACGACGATCAGCAGGACAAAGCTGGCAAGGGCATACAGCCAGATGCGGACCGGCCGGAGAAGGTCGCTCGCGTAGCTGATCTGTCCGGGTGCGGCATTGTGCTGAGTGGTCACGACGATATTCCGGTATCGATGGGGCTGGCGGAGTGGTAATGCCACCCTTGCTTCGTCGCAACAGTCCAGATGCCGCACATGACCCAACGCAACCGCAAATTGATCGGCGCGCTTCTGTGCGTTGCCTCCATCGTCGTCTGGGCGGGCCTCGCCACATCGGTCTATCTGGCGTTTCCGCCGGAGCTGCCCTGGTTTGTGCTGATCCTCTATTTTGTCGTGGCGGGGATGGGCTGGATGTTTCCTGCCATGGCGATCATTCGGTGGATGGCGAAGCCGGATAAGGCTTAGGGGCTTTAGTGCCACGACCCCATGGTTGGAGGCTTCGCTGCGCTTCGCACCTCACCATGAGGTCTATTGCTACCGGGGTTATCCGGTCAGCTTGCCTAGGATCGTGAAGATGCCGCCGCTCGCAAAAACATCGACGTAGCGCTCGGACTGGAAATAGCCGTTGAGCGAGACGCGGGGGAGTGCCGTCAGGGTTTTGAGGTGGTGGGGGTAGAGGCCACCGGGGCGGGTGGTAACGGCGGTTTTGAAGCCGAGGTCCTTTGCCAGCGCGAATTCCCGGGGGCCGCAGGAGAGCGGGCCACCGAGGGGATAGGAAAAATGGCTCGGGCGAATGCCGAACTGGGCCTGGATCACGTCGACCGATTGCAGCATTTCCTGGCGGGCTTCGTCTTCGGGGAGTTTGGCCAGCTCGTAATGGTGCACGGTGTGGGCGCCGATGGTGCAGAGCGGTTCGCCAGCAAAGAGGCGCAGCTCCTGCCAGCTCATGATCAGATCGCGGCACTGCTTTTCGAGGTCGTAGCCATAGTTGTGGCAGAACTCGGCGAGGAAGGCTCGGCGCCCAGGCTCAGGCAATTTGCGCAGGTGCCAATAGAGGCGGTTGAAGGCCTCCCGCTTTTGCGCTGTGGTCGAGGTGTCGACATATTCGACTTCGCCATTTTCGGTGAAGGCGACGGCTTCCTGGCGGGCGATGATGTCTTCGATGGCCTGCCACCAGAGTTCCCCGACGCCATCGACGAAGGCTGTCGGCACATAGAGCGTGAACGGGACTTCATGGCGCAGGAGAATCGGCAGGGCGTATTCGAGATTGTCGCGATAGGCGTCGTCGAAGGTGAGAACGATGAAAGGCCTTGGCTTTTTCGGGGCGGCAAGGCGCTCGAGGCCTTCGTCGAGGGTGACGATATCCACGCCGAGATCACGCACGCGTTCGATGACGTAGTCGAGGAAATCGGGGCGGATTTGCAGGATGGCGTTGGGCGAAAACGCGGGCGGGTTTTCCGGCAAGACGCGGTGCAGTGTGAAGATGACGCCGCGCGACGAGGAGAGTGCGCGGGACAAAGCCGGCAGGCGGGAGAGCCAGAGCAGTTCGAAGGCAGCGCGGATGGCGGCGTATTTCATGGGTGTTAACGGCGCCTCTCAGTAGGGCCGATCAGGCCGCAACGGCATCTTCCAGAGCCGAGATTTCGACGCGCGGGAGGCCGGCGTCGAGGAGCTGGCGGCGGAGGGTTTCGGCGGTTTCGGCGTCTTCGTCCTGGCTGGTGACGAGCACGATGCGGCCATCGAGATCGGCGAAGACCGGCAGGGTCGAGCGGCCGCCAACGCGGCCGGTGAGGACGATGACGACCTCGTAGATGTCGCCGAGTGCTTCGATGAGAATGGAGGGTTTGGCGGAGGCGCGGTCGATGCTTTCGCCCTGCCCCCAGGCTACTTCGGCAAAGCTCTGGTCGGCGGATTTTTGCACGACATCGCCGAAGCCGGCCTGGCCGGTGCTGAGATCGGAGAGGCCCGGCGCATCGCCGGTGCGGCCGCTGCCGGCATCGACCAGCACAACGCTGAGGCCCTTGGCGAGACCATCGGCGGCCAGGGCATCGGCCATGCGGCGAGCGGGCTCGTTGGTGCCGTGATCGGCAAGGAGCAGGAGGTGGGTCTTGCCGAGGACGAGGTCTGCCGCAAGATCGGCATAGCGCACCATGCCGGTGATCTGGCGGGATGACGCGGGACGAATGGGCGTGACCTCGACCGGGCTCGGCGGCGGCGCGGATTCCATGGCGGCGCGGGCGGCGTCGCGCTGATTGCGGCGGTCGGCCAATTCCTGGAGGAGACGGCGGGCACTATCCGAGGCGGCCTGGGCCGGATCGGGTTCGGTATAGGCGAAGGCGGCTGGGCGCGCGGGCTCTTCGTAACGCGGCTCCGGCTCGTCTTCATCGGCTTGAGGTTCATCCCCGGCCACTGTGTCGGCGTAAGCCGGTTCTTCCTCATAGGGCGGGACGGCAGGTTCTGGCTGGGTGACAACGGCCGGTTCTTCGCGACGTGGACGTTCCCAGGCATAGGGCTCGATTGGGCGCAGGGCGCGGCCGGACATCAACTCACCGAAGACGACGGCGCCGAACTGCACGGCGAAAGTGACTATGCCGACACCGGCCAGGATCAGCGCGGTTTTGGGAAAGGCCGGGGTGACGGAGGGCGCAGCCTCGGTGACGACGCGCACGTCGGGCAGTGCGGAGCCGGCATCGGCGCGGGACGAGGCTTCGTTATAGCGGAGGAGATAGGCTTCGAGCAGGTCGCGTTGTGCCTTGGCCTCGCGCTGGAGGCTGTCGAGCGCGACGGTATCCTGCGTGGCGGTGGAGGCGGTCTGCTTGAAACGGCTGAGATCGGCCTTGAGCGAGGCTTCGAGATCGGCTTCGACCTGGGCTTCAGCTTCGAGAGCCGAGGCGACGCGGTAGCCTTCCTGATTGATGCGATTGTCGAGTTCGGCGATCTGGGCATTGAGGGCCCGGATATTGGGGTGACTCGACAGGAGCGTGGCGGAAAGCTGGGCGAGCTGCCCCTGAAGGCGGGCCTTTTCCTGGCTCAACTGCTGCACGACGGCCGAGTTGCGCGCATCGGCCACGCTCTCGATCGGCTGGCCGCGTTCGAGGAGGCCGCGAATGACCGACGCGCGCGACTGCGCCGTATTCTTGCGCTCCTGGGCAGAGGTGATCTGCGTGGTGATGGTGGAGAGCTGCTGATCGAGGAGGCTGGTATTGTTGGTGCCGACGAAGAGATCGTTGTCGACGCGATATTGCGCGACGGCAGCTTCGGCCTCACCAACGACGGTGCGGAGGCGCTCGATTTCCTGGCGCAGCCAATCGGAGGCTTCGGCGGTATCGGAGAGCGAGAGCTGGGCGCGGCGGGCGACATGGGCTTCGGCCACGGCATTGGCGATAGCGGCGGCAAGCTGGGGGTCGGTCGAGCGCACCAGAATGGAAATGATGCGCGAGTCGCGCTGCTGGATGACCGTCATGCGATCGTAGAGCGTATTGAGGACGCGCTCGTCCACGCTGATCGGCGTCGAGCCCCGACCGATCAGCTGCATAATAACGCCGAGCGGCGAGAAGCCGGCATCGCTGCCGTTGAATTCGGGCTTTGAGCGCAGGTCGAGCTTGTCGATGACGCCGAGGAGCGTATCGCGCGACTTTATGAGCTCGATCTGGCTCGACACGACGCTGGCATCGCCGGACGCGCTGGACGGCGCCTGCTCGTTGGCCGAGCGCGTATAAACATTGGAGCGGGGTTCGACGAGAATGGAGGCCGAGGATTCATAGAGCCGCGGCAGCATGGTGAGAACGAGGAAGGCAGCCGCCAAAACCAGCAGGGTGACGATAATAATGCGCGGCAGGCGCCTGCCGACCGCGGCAAGCACGGCGGTCACGTCAATTCGCGCATCGCGCATTGTCGGGGCATATTCGCTCACGGCACATCCTCATCATGCAGTGGCACTATCGGGCTGCGTGGTCAAAAATCGGTTAATCGCCCCGCAAATTCGGAGCAAGCTTGCCCGGCATAAGGAAAATCTTAACCATGACAGGGAATGCTAGGGATCACTCGAAACGCGCGGATTGACCATGCGCTGGCTTCCCATTCTCGCCTTGACATTGATGATGCCGCTTGCGGGCTGCGCCACGACGCGCCCGGGCAGCTATTTCGTCGAACCGACGGGCCCCTATACGCTCGACACGGGCGATGTAGTGCGCGTGTCGGTTTATGGCGACCAGGAATTGAGCAATACCTATCGGGTCAGCGATAGCGGGGCGATCGCCTTTCCGCTCGTGGGCCAGGTGCAGGTGCGCGGACAGACGACGAGCGTGGCGGCGTCGCGGCTCGCCGGGGCCCTCGCCAATGGATATCTGCGCAATCCCAATGTAGCGGTGGAAGTGGCGGAATACCGGCCCTTCTTCATTCAGGGCGCGGTGCGGACTTCGGGGCAGTTTTCCTATGTGCCGAACATGACGGTACGCGCCGCGATCAGCACCGCGGGCGGCTATACGGAAACGGCGGATCGCAACCAGGTGACGGTCTATCGCCGCCAGGGCAATGAAATGGTCCGCGGCCCGGTCGATCTCGACTTCCCCATCTTCCCCGGTGACACGATCGTCATTTCCGAACGCTGGTTCTAAGCGGGATGGAGCGGCCCCTGCGCATCTTGCAGGTCATGCGCGCGCCGGTCGGCGGGTTGTTTCGCCATGTCGCGGATTTGACGCGCGGACTGAGTGCGCGCGGGCATAGCGTCGGGCTGATCGTCGATTCCCTCGCCAGCGATGCGCAGACCGAGCGGCGGCTCGATGCGATCAAGGAATTTGCCGAACTGGGCGTGCATGCCGTGCCTATGCCGCGGGTGCTCGGAAAAGGCGATCTTTCGACCCCGTTTGCGGTGCGCAAACTGGCGCGGGAGCTGGCGGTGGATATTCTCCATGGGCATGGGGCCAAGGGCGGATTTTATGCCCGCCTCGCCCATATCGGGCGCAGGCGGCCGGTGGCGATCTATACGCCGCATGGCGGAGTATTGCATTTTTCGGCACGCTCGAAGAGCGGCAAGGTATTTCACTGGCTGGAACGGCGGCTGCTCGGGGAAACCGGGGCGATCATTTTCGAGAGCGACTTTGCGCGGCAAACCTATGGCACGCTGATTACGCCGCCGACCTGCCGCACCGAGATCATCTATAATGGGCTCGATGCCAGGGAGTTCGAGCCGGTCGAGATCGCAGAGGATGCGGCGGACTTTGTGTTTGTCGGCGAATTGCGCGAACTCAAGGGGATTTTTCCGCTGGTCGAGGCCCTGGTGGGGCTGAGGCGGCAGGATGGAACGCCGGCGACGCTGGTGATGGCGGGGGACGGGCCGCAGCGGGCCGAGCTGGAGGAGCGGATCGCGGGGCTGTCGCTGACGGAGCGCGTACGCCTCGTGGGATCGCAGCCGGCCCGGACGGTGTTTGCACAAGGCCGGATTGCGGTGTTGCCGTCTCTGGCCGAGTCCCTGCCCTATGTTGTGCTGGAGGCGACGGCTGCGCAACTGCCCGTGGTGACGACGCGTGTGGGGGGCATTCCGGAGATTTTTGCCGGCGCGGCGGACACGCTGGTGCCGCCGGGCGATGCCAAGGCACTGGCCGTGGCGATGCAAGCCATGCTCGACCGGCCGGAAGCAGCGCGGGCGGAAATGCAGGTGCGGCTCGGGCGTATTGCCAGCGAATTTTCGCTCGAGACCATGGTGGGGCGAATAGAGGCGCTCTACCGGGACATGCAGGGAAAAGGCTAAGGACGCGCTTCACCTGATATAAACGCATTGCGCGCAACATGCCGGCCGGGTGTGAGTGAGTTTTCCGGTAGCGTGTGATGTTTCGTGTCGATCCCAAGCAGGCCATTGAGGACCATGCTTCCCGTCAGCCGGACGGCGACGGCGCGGGACCGACGCTGTCCGCGGCTGCTACCGAAATCGCCAATCGGCCGGTAGAGCGCACCTATTCTGGCACCATTATCGTGGGCGTGGCGCAGGTGGCCGAGGCCGTGCTGCTGGCCCTGCTCGGCTATGGCATTCACGCTGCCTATGTGCCGCCGGGGCAGGAAGGATTTTACCTGCTCGTCGTGCTTGGCGCCTGCTTTGCGACCAATATCGGGCTCAATCTGTTGCGGGCGCACCGCATCACGACCTATCGGCGCGTGGTCGGACAGTTCGGACGCGTGCTGGCCGTGTGGCTGGCGGTGATGGCGGTGGTTACCGCGACGATCTTCTTTTTCAAGGCGGGCGATATGGTTTCGCGCGTCTGGCTATTGAGCTGGTTTCTCTCGGGCGCAGCGCTGCTTATCGTTTATCGCCTGGTGCTGCGCCTGCTGGTGCAACGCTGGACCGATCTCGGGCGCCTCAAGCGCCGCACCGTGATCGTGGGTGGCGGGCGCGATGCGGAAGTTCTTATCGAGCAGATCAAGAATGGTGCGGACAAGGACATCGACCTCCTGGGCCTGTTCGACGATCGCTATGACGAGCGCTCACCCGACTCGGTGGCGGGGCTGGAAAAGCTCGGGAAAGTGTCGAGCCTGATCGAGTTTGCGCGGGTGACGCCGGTCGATCTGGTGATCGTTTCGATGCCGCTTTCGGCGGAAAAGCGTGTGCTGGATATGCTGACCCAGCTCTGGGTGCTGCCGGTCGATATTCGGCTCTCGGCGCATATGAGCAAATTGAAATTTACCGACCGGGCCTACTCCTATGTCGGCGGCGTGCCAGTGCTCGATATGGCCGACCGGCCGATTTCGGACTGGAACCTCGTTTTCAAGTGGGTGTTCGACAAGCTGGTGGCGATCATGGCGCTGATCCTGCTGTCGCCGATCATGATTGCGACGGCCATTGCCATCAAGCTCGAAAGCAAGGGGCCGGTGTTCTTCGTGCAGAACCGGCATGGGTTCAACAACCAGCTGATCCGCATCTACAAGTTCCGCTCGATGCGGACAGATATGCTCGATGCGAGCGCGGCAAAG
The DNA here is from genome assembly GCA_035565515.1 of Devosia sp. Classification (GTDB taxonomy): domain Bacteria; phylum Pseudomonadota; class Alphaproteobacteria; order Rhizobiales; family Devosiaceae; genus Devosia. The sequence goes on along the minus strand of DATMSG010000083.1, from coordinate 3,710 downwards.
CTCGTGACCAAGGACGACCCGCGCGTGACGCGCGTGGGCAAGTTTATTCGTAAGACGTCCATCGACGAATTGCCGCAGCTTTTCAACGTGCTCAAGGGCGAACTTTCGGTGGTGGGGCCGCGTCCCCATGCCTTGCAGGCCAAGGCCGCGAACCAGCTCTATTATGAGGCCGTTGAGGGTTATTTCGCACGCCACCGCGTAAAACCGGGCATGACGGGTTGGGCGCAAATCCATGGCTGGCGCGGCGAGACCGATACGATCGACAAGATCATGCAGCGCGTGAACCACGATCTCTACTATATCGAGAACTGGAGCCTGCTGCTCGATCTCTACATTGTGCTGATGACGCCGGTTTCCCTCATTGCCAAGAGCGAGAACGCCTATTGAGCGTCTCCGGCACATTCGATGCCGCGCTGGGATCGAGATGGGCCGGCGCTGACTTCGTGCGCCAGCGGGCGCTGAAACTGCTCGATGGTGTGGTGGCGCTGTGGATCTTTGCCGGCGGCGTGGTGCTGATCGAGCCATCGCCCTATGAGGTAATGTTTCTGGCTGTGCTGCCGGTGGCGATCATGGCCGGGATCGGGCTCTATCGCTCGACCTTCGGGCTCCTTGCGATCATGCTGTGCTTCATTCCCTTTGCGTTGATTGCCGCGATCCAGGTGCGGTTCACGCCGGTCAGCGAGGCGATCATCTTTACCGCCGTCACCATCTTTCTGATGCTGACGAGCTATTTCGTGGCCAATTATCTCGCCGAATCCACCGAGAAGCGGATGCGGGTGATCATGCGGGCCTATACGGCCATTGCGGTCATCCTCGCGATCATCGGGACGCTGGCCTATCTGCGGCTGATGCCGGGGGCCGATTTTTTCCTGCGCTACGATCGGGCCAAGGCGACGTTCAAGGACCCCAATGTCTATGCGCCATTCCTGGTGCTGCCGGCGATGTTTGCCCTGCAGCGGGTTCTTCTGGGGCGTGGGTGGCAGTCGTTTATTGCGGCCGGGGTTTATTTCGTGCTGTTCGTGGGCGTCTTTGTCAGCTTTTCGCGCGGCGGCTGGGGGCATTTTGCGGCCTCGTCGCTGATCACGCTGGTGCTGGTTTTTCTGCTCGAGGCCGGGGCGCGGGACAAGGTGCGCATTCTGCTCATGACGCTCATTGGGGCGGGCATGCTGGTGGTGGCGCTGGGCGGGCTGCTCTCGGTGCCGGCGGTGGCCGATTTCTTCGAACTGCGGGCGTCATCGCAGAACTATGATACCGGGGAAACGGGGCGCTTCGGGCGGCAGGGCTATGCGCTGGAACTGGCGCTGGACCATCCCTGGGGCATTGGGCCGGGCGAATTCCGCAACCTGCGCATCATCGAAGAGCCGCACAACGTCTACATCACCGTGATTCACGTCTATGGCTGGGGCGGCGGGCTGCTCTATTATCTGATGATCATCGCAACGCTCTGGAAAGGCACAGTCATGCTGCTGCGCCCTTCCCCGTATCGACTCATGGCTATTCCGGTCATGGCGACGTTCACCATGGTGGTGGCAGAATCGATCATCATCGACTCGGACCACTGGCGGCATTTCTTCCTGCTCATCGGGCTGGTCTGGGGGCTTTCCACGGCCATAGCCAATGAGCAGCGGGTTTCCGCGCGCCGCGAGCAGATGCTGGTCTAGACAAGCGAAAGGCCGCGAGGGGGATCGCGGCCAACAGGCATCTCAACTCGTTTGGTGAAATGGTCGGAGCGGCCGGATTTGAACCGACGACCCTTTGTCCCCCAGACAAATGCGCTACCAGGCTGCGCTACGCCCCGACTGCGCGGAGACATAGACAAACAGGTGTTTTGACGCAACCCTGATTTTTCCGAGAATGGTCATAAAGGGCGATTTGCATGTGGATGCGCACATTGGCCCCGACGAGGAGACGTTCGCTTTGCCTACCCGGCTCGTGAAAACACTCGGGCACCATGTTGCGCCACCGCGCTTCGTGTTGTTCGCCGCAATCCTGACGCTGCTGCTGCTTCTGGCGGTATTGGCGGGGATCGAACCGCAGATCGGCGTTTTGGCCAGCTTCGATGTGGCGACGCTGGTTTTTCTCGCTTCGGCTTTGCCGCTATTGAACGACGATGTAGCAACCATGCGCTCGACGTCGGCGGTAAACGATGCCAATCGCGTTGGCCTGCTGGCGATCACGCTGCTGGTTCTGCTGGTCGTGCTCATTGCGGTTGGAACGCTGATTGCGCACCCGAACACCTACTGGATCGAAGTGCCGCTGATCCTGGGCTCGCTGGTGCTGGCCTGGGTGTTTGCCAACACCGTTTTCGCCTTCCACTATGCGCATCTTTATTATCAACAGCGGAACGGCAAGGATTGGGCGGGGCTGAGTTTTCCCGGTGGAATCACGCCCGGCTATTGGGATTTTCTCTATTTCAGCTTCACGCTGGGAATGACCTTTCAGACATCGGATGTCGTCATCGACGGGGCCAATATGCGCCGGATCGCGCTGGCCCATGGGGTTGCGGCGTTCCTCTTCAACCTCGGCATTCTGGCTTTTGCGATCAATACGGTGGGCAGCCTCTACAGCTAGATCATTTGGCGATGTGGTTGAGCGGGTCTCCACTCTCTTGCGCTCGTGGTTCGAGGCTCCACTCCGTTCCGCACCTCACCATGAGGGCTAGGGAAAGTCCGTGCTTCAGGTCAAAAGTGATCAGCCCGAGCTGCGCTTGATCTTTTCCATCGCCTTGCCCTTGGCGAGTTCGTCGATGATTTTGTCGAGGTAGCGCAGTTCGCGCATCAACGGGTCTTCGATGTCTTCGACGCGAATGCCGCAGACGACGCCTTTGATCAGGGATCGAGAGGGGTTGAGGTGCGGAGCATGGTTGAAGAAATCCTCGAAGGTGGTTTTCTTTTCCAGTTCCGCTTCGAGGCTCTGCTGGCTGTGGCCGGTCAGCCAGCAGATGAGTTCGTCGACCTCGGCCTTGGTCCGCCCCTTCTTTTCCGCCTTGGTGATGTAATGCGGATAAACGCTTGCCACGCTGACGGAGAAGATGCGGTGGTTGGCCGAGGTTTTCATGGCTTTTCCCCTTAGTCGAAGAGCGGCGCCAGGATCATTTCAGGCACCTTTACGAGGCCCTTGTCGGTGATGCGGATTTCCGGAATGACCGAGAGCGGGATGAGGTTGAAGCCCATATAGGGTATGGTGCACCCGACCTGCTGCCAGGCTTTCTTGAGGGCCTGGTTTTCGGCGGCGACTTCGTGGACGCGCTTGTCGGACATGAGGCCGGCGACCGGGAGGGCGACGAAGGCGAGCACTTTGCCATTTTCGACCACGACGATGCCGCCATTGGCGGCCTCGATGGTTTTGAGGGCCAGTTGCATGTCGGCTTCGTTGGTGCCGGCGAGGATGATGTTGTGGCTATCGTGACCCACGCTGGAGCCAACGGCGCCGTTCCTGATGCCAAAATCATGCAGCAGGCCATAGGCGATGCCGCCATTGGACTTGCCGTGGCGCTCGATGACGGTGACGAAGCTGAGATTGTCGCGTTCGAGGATGGTTCCCCAGTCATTGGCGGGGGCGATGTCCACCTTGCGATGCGGCAGGATGATGCCGGGCATTTCGATGCCGATGGCATTGGCGGTGACGGCGGCGCCCGGCAGATCGGGCACCAGCTTGATCGACTTGGGCAGGTGGACCGTGTTGTAGGCCGCCTCGGGGTAGCGATAGCG
>DATMSG010000082.1:0-8224 GCA_035565515.1 Devosia sp. | reverse complement strand
GTCGTTAACCAAGATGGCATTAGGTGGGCGTGGGGCCGGAATCGTCTGGTTCCCAAGACTATCTCTTGCGGGGGCATTATGGCGACGGAAGCGGAAGCCGGCGGTGAAGCGCCGGCCAAGAAGGGCGTGAACAAGCTCTTCATAATTATTGGTGCTGCGGCCCTCGTGGTACTTCTGGCAGGCGCCGGGCTCTTCTTCTTCATGTCTTCGGGCAGTTCCGCGCCGGCGGCCGATGCGCATTCCGCCTCGGGCGAGCATGGCGCCGCTGCGGGCGAGCATGGGGCAGGGGCCGTAGACACCTTCATCTTCAATCTCGAACCGATGATGGTGAACCTGCAAAGCGTCGATGGCGTGCAGAACTACATGAAACTCACCGTGGCCCTCGAAGTGGCCAATGAGTCCATGATGACCGAGATCCAGCCGCGCCTGGCCAAGGTCGTCGATGCCTTCCAGGTCTATATGCGCGAATTGCGCAAGTCCGACCTCGAAGGTTCGGCCGGCGTCTATCGCCTCAAGGAAGAACTGCTGCGCCGCGTCAATCTGGCGGTTTATCCGGCGCGCATCGAAAGCATTCTCTTCAAGGAAATTTTGGTGCAGTGATGGCTGGTCCTTCCGATCAAGACAAACTCTCGGAAGACTGGGGCCTCGATACGATCGATGCCGGTAGTTCTTCCTTCGACATCCCCGGCGAAGGCGGCGGTGAAGAAGATTGGGCGGCCATGCTCAAGGCCAGCCAGGATGCAGCTGCCGATGGCGGCGTGGATCGCGTGCTCAATCAGGACGAGATCGACAATCTCCTCGGCTTCGATGCGGCCACATCAAGCAATGTCGAACTGAGCGGCGTCCAGGCGCTAATCAACAATGCGCTCGTCAGCTACGAGCGTCTGCCGATGCTCGAAATCGTCTTCGACCGCCTCGTGCGTCTGGCGACGACTTCGCTGCGCAATTTCACCTCCGACAATGTGGAAGTCTCGCTCGACTCCATCTCCTCGGTGCGTTTCGGCGATTATCTCAATTCCATCCCGCTGCCGGCCATTCTCTCGGTCATCAAGGCCGAGGAATGGGAGAACTATGGCCTCCTTACCGTCGATTCGAGCCTCATTTATTCGATGATCGACGTGCTGCTCGGCGGCCGGCGCAGCGGCGTCACCGTGCGCATCGAAGGCCGTCCCTATACGACCATCGAACAGGCCCTGGCCCAGCGCCTCATCGAGGTGATCCTCGAAGACACCAAGCGCGCCTTCGAGCCGGTCACCCAGATCAATTTCAAGCTCGAGCGCATGGAAACCAATCCGCGCTTCGCCGCCATTTCGCGGCCGAACAATGCGGCCATCCTGATCGAACTGCGTATCGAAATGGACGATCGCGGCGGCAAGGTCGAAATCCTGCTGCCCTATGCCACCATCGAGCCCATTCGCGAACAGCTCCTGCAGATGTTCATGGGTGAAAAATTCGGCCGCGACCCGATCTGGGAAGGCCATCTGGCGACGGAAATCTATCAGGCCGATGTCGAGATCGACGCCGTCCTGCATGAACAGGAACTGCCGTTGTCGCGCCTTCTGGCGCTCAATGTCGGGGATACGGTGATGTTCGAGCGTTCGCCGAGCGATCCGGTCCTGCTGCGTTGCGGCGATGTCGAGCTGACCGAGGCCATTATGGGCCATATCGGAAATTACGTTTCAGTGCGGGTCACCCGCCCCCTCAATCCGCCCAAGGTCACCATGGCGGCATTCGAGGCTATTGATGAATCTATGGAAGGTCGATGATGTTGGGCTTGTCGATGGGATTGTTCATTGAAGCTGCGGTTGCGGTGCTCATGGCCCTCACTCTGGGCTATTGCGTTATTCTCAACCGGCGCCTCGCACACCTTCATGCCGACCGCGAAGCGCTCAAGCTGATGGTGGGCGATCTGGTGACCGCCACCAACCTTGCCAATCAGGCGATCAGGGAACTCAAGTCGACCGCTGTCGAGGCCGACATGACCCTCAGCTCCCGCCTTGAGGAAGCCGAGCGCTTCGGCATCGAGCTTGCCAACCACATCAATTCCGGCGCCGCCATGATGCAGCGCATCGTGCGCCTCACCAATGTCGCGCGCCAGCACCCCGTGCTAGCCACGCCCAGCCAGGCCGCCGAACAGGCCGACCGCCTGGAAGGCAGGCAGCCCAACAAGGTCCGCGCCGCGCTCGAACAGCTTTCGACACGCGTCAGCAATCGTGGAGTTGCGGCGTGAACCGGATTCGCCTGCTCCCCGTCGTCATCCTGGTGGTGGCGGCCCTCTTGGTGCTCAAGACCGTGGGTCTTGTGACCCAGGGGCACTACGCGCTCTCGGGCGTCACCCCGGCCTTGGCGGCCGGTGGTGGTGGCGAGGCTGCGGGCGGCCATGGCGACGCGGCAACGCCCCCAGCGATCACCACCTTGCAACAGCCGACGCTTTCGGATGCCGCGCCCACCTTGGGTGACACGGCTCCCACCCTCGTCTCCGAGGCCAGTGCGCCGGCTGCCGGGGGCGACCATGGTGCACCTGCGCCGGTTGCGGAAGCCAATGTCGAGGCCGCGCCCGAGGGCGGCGAGCAGGGCGGCAGCAATAGCGTTGCCGATTTCAACGCCTGCGCGCCGCGGCCTGTCGGTGAATCCCAGGGTGGTCAACTCACCGTCGTGGGCGGCGATTGCCCGCCGATGCTTGATGCCGTGCCGAAACTGTCGACGCCCACCGGCAATGTCGATATCGGCGGCGGTGATCCCACGCTCACCGAGCAGGTCCTTCTCGATCGTCTCGCCGCGCGCCGCACCGAGCTTGAAACCTACGAGCAGGAACTCGCCCTGCGTGCCTCGCTCATCGATGCCGCCGAAAAGCGCGCCAATGAGCGGACCGCCACGCTCCAGGCCCTTGAAGGTCAGATTGCGACCCTCGTCGAAGAGCGGAAGCGGCTCGAAGAGGAGCAGTTCACCTCCATCGTCTCTATGTATCAGACGATGAAGCCCAAGGACGCTGCCGGCATTTTCAACCAGCTCGAGATCGATGTTCTCGTGCGCGTCGCCAAGATGATGCCGCCCCGCAAGATGGCGCCGATTCTGGCGGCCATGGATACGGCCCGCGCGCAGGAACTGACCGTGCGACTCGCCTCCCAGACCTCGGAGAATCCGGGGCAGATGCAGGCGGCAGATATCGCGGCCCTGCCGCAGATCGTCGGCCAGTAAGACCGGCCCCTAAGCCCGCAGCCTTGAAGTTGCGGGCTTTTTTCTCGTCCGAAGCCAAATAATCGTTGCCGTGGAGGCTCTTCCGTCCCCTCCGCGTAATCGGACGTTAAGCATGCCCGATTAGGTTTGTGCCTAGTCTTTATGTCGTTGGTCTTTTCCGCATGCAGCGGGGTACCAGCACTGCGTCGGGCAGGTGGAAGTCGTGAAAATGACCAGCAAACCGGGTTGGCTACGGCCACGCAATATTCTTGCTGCGGCCTTGCTGTCGGTCAGCCTTTTGTCCGTTTCGATCGCCATGGGACAGGAACAGGCGCAGTTCTTCGCTACTCAGGAAGAAGGCTACGGCCGCCTCGTCGTCAGCTTCCCGGACCGCGATACCATGCCTGCCTATGCCATGCGCATGAGCAATGGCGTGCTGTCGCTCGAATTCGACGAGCCGATTTCGCTCGTTCTCCCCGACGTCGCCTCGATCATGCCCGAATATCTGTCCGTGGCGCGGCTCGATCCGGCGGGGAAGGGCCTTCGCCTCGGCCTTCGCACCACGCTCAATTTCAACCGCACCGAAGCGGGCACCAAGCTTTTCATCGATCTTCTGCCGCCCGACTGGCAAGGCTCTCCGCCGCCCCTGCCGCAGGACGTGCTCGACGAAATGGCCGAAAAAGCCGAGCGCATCGCCCTGCGCGACGACCAGAGGCGCAAGGCGCAGGTCGTGGCCGAGCAAAATCCGATCGCGAGCCTCCGCATCGGGCGCAATCCCACCTTCATGCGCCTGCAATTCGACTGGACCATTCCCACCGGCGGCGCGTTCGATTTTTCCGACGAGCGCGGCCGCATCGATTTCGAATGGCCGGTCAATATCGACCTGCGCGAACTGCTGACCGATCTTCCCCCCGAAATCGTCTCGGCAAAGAACACCGTCACTCTCGATGGCAGCGCCGTCGAGTTGGAGTTCGGCCGCGGTGTCGTTCCGCGTTTTTATTCGACCGGACCCAATCAATATGTCCTCGATATCGACATCGAGGGCGCCGGTTTGCCCGAATTCTCCGCCGCCGCACTGGCAACCGAGCCGCCGGCCGGCGAACCCGCCACTGCCGGGCAGGAGCCCATTGCGCAGTCCGGCACCGATCTGACCGCGGTCGATCCCGAAAAGATCACGCCCTTCGTCACAACGCTGGGCAGCACCGTGCGCGTCGTCTTCCCCTTTGTGCAGGAAACGCCCTCCGCGATTTTCCGCCGCGGCGATTCCGTCTGGCTGGTCTTTGACACCCACAGCGCCATCCAGCTCCCCGAGGATCTGGAAAAGCTCTCCCCTGTTTCGAGCGAATTCGTCGTCACCACCGTGGACGACGCGCAGGTCGTCCGCATCGATCTGGCGCGGGACCGGCTTGCCACTGTCGGTTCGGAAGGCCAGGCCTGGGTTCTTTCGCTCGGCGACGTCATGATGGCGCCGACCGAGCCGATGGAACTGACCCGCCGCCGCGACATGCGCGGAGATTTCGAAATGACGGCCAACATGATCCGTCCGGGTCGTGTTCACGATTTTCAGGATCCGCTGGTCGGCGATCGTCTCAGCGTCACCACCGCCTATCCACCGGCCCGCGGCATTACGCGCTCGCTCGACTATGTGGATTTCACCGCCATGCAGAGCGTCCATGGCCTCGTCATTCGCCCCAAGGCCGATAATCTCGAAGTCGCCCTCGAAAACGCTCTCGCCGTCATTACCGCGGACGAAGGCCTTGAAGTGTCGTCCACCGACACCCTGCGTCAGGACCAGCCGCTATCGGCGCCCACGCAGCGCGCCAGCTTCATCGATTTCGAGCCGTTGCAGCAGCCCGATTTCGCGCTTTTTGCCAAGCAGCGCGACGAGTTGCAGGCCGCCGCCGCTGCCAGCGACGGAAAGGCGCGCGACGTCGCGCGGCTCGATCTCGCCAATTTCCTCATTGCCAATGGCCTTTCCTATGAAGCGCTCGGCATTCTGCGGGTGATCGGGGAGACGCAGCGCAACGAAGAACTGCTCGCCAAGGTGCAGATGAGCGAAGCCGTCGCCAATGTCCTGGCCGGCCGCCCCAAGGATGCGCTGATGCGGCTTAACGCGTCCGGCATGGATCAGGATGTCGATGTGATGTTCTGGCGCGCCATTGCCCGCTCGGCGCATGGCGATTATCGCGGCGCCCGCGCCGATGCCATCCAGGCCTATTCCATCATGGGCAGCTACCCGTCCTGGGCGCGCGAAACCTTCCTCCTCGCCGCCACCCGCGCCGCGGTCGAGGAGCATTATGCCGATCAGGCGCAGGAAATGATCGGCGACGTGGTTTTCGCCGCGCTCACGCCCGACCAGGTTGCCGAATTCAGCCTCCTGTCCGGCCGCATTGCCGAAGAGCAGGGGCGCCTCGATGCGGCCCTCGATCTCTATGGCCAGACCATCGCCACGGAAATCCGGCCGGCTCGGGCCGAAGCGGTTTTCCGCACGCTCGGCATTCTCGATCAGCAAAAGCGGCTCGATGTGGTGCGCGGCGCCCAGACCCTTGCCGCCGAAGCGCTGCTTTGGCGCGGCGACGCGCTCGGCGCCGATATGCAGGGCATGCTGTCCGATCTTTATTTCCGCACCGGCGAATATCGCCAGGGTTTCGAGTCGGTCATGGCGGCCGTCGCCAGCAATCCCGAAAGCCGCGATGTGCAGGCCCTCAGCGATCATGCCCAGCGCATGTTCAACGACCTGTTCCTCAATGGCCTGGCCGATTCGATCGATCCCATTCAGGCCCTCGGCATTTATTACGACTTCCGCCAGTTGACCCCGCCCGGCGCCCGCGGCGATGAAATGATCCGCAATCTGGCGCGCCGTCTGGTTCGCGTCGATCTCTTGCCGCAGGCCGCCGAACTGCTGCAATACCAGCTCGACAACCGTTTGCGCGGCGTGGCCCGCACCGAGGTCGCCTCCGATCTTGCCGTCATTTACCTCGCCGAGCACAAGCCGGCTGAAGCCATGCGCGTGCTCAACGATACGCGCTTGCCCGATCTTTCGGGCACGCTCGCCCGCCAGCGCCGCATTCTCGAAGCCCGGGCCTTGCTCGATGGCGGCCGCGACCAGCTCGCCCTCGACCTCGTGCGCGATCTTACCGGCCAGGATGTCGAACTCATGCGCATCGATGCCCATTGGCAGGCCAAGCGCTACGCCCAGGCCGGCCAGTTCATCGAAACACTTTACGGCGCAACGCCGCCCGGCGTCCCCCTCACCAAGGCCGCCCGCATGGGAATCCTGCAAGCCGGTGTCGGTTATGCCCTTTCCAACGACACGGCCGGTCTGGCGCGCCTGCGCTCGAAATATTCCGACGCCATGGCCAGTTCTCCGGAATGGCCAATGTTCGACTACATCACCGGCCCGATCGAAATCACGAGCAACCAGTTCCGCCAGGTCGCCCAGGAGATCGCCGCCGTCGATGGTCTCGAAACCTTCCTTGCCGCCTATCGCGACGTCTACGAAAGCCAAGGCGCGCTCACCCCGATCTCAGCCACCGACGAGGGCGACGGCGCCGTGGCCACGTTGAGCGAGTAGGGGGCGGGAGAAGCGTCAGCGATGACGCAAGTGAATGAGCGGGTATGGACGCCCCTGGCCATCCACTGAAGAGCGGCCGGTGCGCTCGAAGCCCAGGTGCTCATAGAAGGCAAGAGCGCCTTGATTTTGCTCGTTCACATCGGTGGTAAGGCCCGGATGGTCCCGCAATGCAGCGCGGATGAGCATCGTGCCAATGCCCATGCCGTGCTTTTCAGGCGCAACAAATAGAGCTTCGAGATGCCCATCGTGCAGAAACATGAAGCCTTGCGCTACGTCGTCCTCATCGGTCGCGAGAACGAAATTCACGTTCGGGAAGAAGGACACGACCTCGGCTTCGATGGACACACGATCCTCGCGCGTGAGGAAATCATGCGTCGCGTCGACTGCGCTGCGCCAGATGTCGAGGATGCGCGCTAGATCTTGCTTGGTAGAGCTGCGAAGTTTGAACATTGCGCCCTATTATCAACCGACGCCGCCGATCGCCAGCCCCATGCTGGCGCTTCTCGCTAACTCACAAAACTTCGCACCAGCGATCCCACCACCAGATACCACCCGTCCACCAGCACGAAGAAAATCAGCTTGAAGGGCAGGGAGATCACCACCGGCGGCAGCATCATCATGCCCATGCTCATCAGCACCGAGGCGACAACCATGTCGATGATGACAAAGGGCAAAAAGAGCAAAAAGCCGATTTCGAAGGCGCGGCGCAGTTCGGAAATCAGGAAGGCCGGAATGAGAAGCTGCAGCGGAATGGCTTCCGGCTCGGCTGGCACTTCCGCCTCGGTCAAATCATAGAAGAGCGACAGATCCTGCTCGCGCACATTGGCCCGCATGAAGGCATGGAGCGGCGCTACGGTGGGCTCAAAAGCCTCGGAAATTTCGATTTCGCCGGCCAATAGCGGGGCGATGCCGTTATTGTAGCTCTGCTCCAGCGTCGGCTGCATGATGAAGAAGGTGAGGAACAGCGCCAGCGAGATCATTACCGAATTCGGCGGCGCCGTTTGCAGGCCGATGGCCGTGCGCAGCAGCGAGAGCACGACGACGATGCGCGTAAAACTCGTCACCATCACGAGGATGGATGGCGCCAGCGACAGAATGGTCAGCAGGCCGATCAGCTGAATGGCGCGCTCGGCCAGGGCCGTGTCGTCGCCGAAGCCAATGGATAATTCCTGTGCCTGCGCCACGCCGATGCCGGCAAGCGTCAGGCCCGCCGCTATCGCCAGTCCGATCAGGGCGCGCTTCTTGAGACGCGCCCACGCAACATTAGCCTCGGTTGTTGTCGCCCTGCGCTTCGTGATCACGCGTTACGCTTTCGTTAACCGCTCGTTCTGCGTCTTCTGTAGCTGAGTCGGTCTCGGTCGCGGGCGAAATGTCCGGCTTATACCCGGCTGGCAGCGCGTCCTGCGCCGGGACGGGGCGCAAAAGGCCGGTATGGCGCAGCGAGCGGCCCGGTGCCTGGTCGCGCGCCTTGTT
>DATMSG010000081.1:0-8577 GCA_035565515.1 Devosia sp. | reverse complement strand
CCTCGCCGCCGGCCACGAGGTTTTCCTGCATCGGGTCAAGGACGCATCAGAGCATCTGGTCGAGGCCGGCGGCAAACCGCTGGATAGCGCACGCGCTGTGGCCGAGGCGGCCGAGATCATCATCCTGATGGTCCCCGATACGCCCGATGTCGAAAAAGTCCTCTTCGGCGCGGGCGGCGTGGCGGAAGGCCTTGCGCCCGGCAAGCTCGTCATCGACATGAGCTCCATTTCGCCCGTCGCTACGCGGGATTTCGCCAGGCGCATTGCCGAAATGGGTGCCGGCTATCTCGACGCTCCCGTCTCGGGCGGCGAGGTAGGCGCTAAGGCGGCGACGCTCACCATCATGGTTGGTGGCTCCGAAGCCGACTTCGCCCGCGCCAGGCCGCTCTTTGACCTCATGGGCAAGAACATCAACCGCATCGGCGAAGTGGGCGACGGCCAGACCGCGAAGGTCGCCAATCAGATCATCGTCGGCCTGACCATCGAGGCCGTCGCCGAAGGCCTGGCCTTTGCGCAGGCGGCCGGCGCGGATGCCGCCAAGGTGCGCAGCGCCCTGACGGGCGGCTTTGCATCGTCGCGCATTCTCGAAGTGCATGGCGAGCGCATGATCAAAGGCACGTTCGACCCCGGCTTCCGCATCCGCCTGCATCTGAAGGATATTGGCCTTGCCACGGAAGCCGCCAAATCCCTCAACCTTTGCCTGCCTCACGCCTCAAACCTGCAGCAGATCATGCAAGAGGCCCTGGCAAACGGCCTCGGAGACAAGGACCATTCGGCCTTGTTCGAATTGCTAGAGGCGGAGGGGGCTGACTAAGACGCAACGTCGGCAACAGGCCGCCCGAAGGCCTGCCGCGGTCTCATGCCTCGCCTATTCTGCCGCCTGCGCCGCCGTGTCTGCGGCGCCTTGCGGGCGGCCGATGCTGACATATTTGAGACCTGCCGCCTCGACCTCCTTGTGCCGATAGACATTGCGGAGATCGATGAAGACATTGCCGGCCATGGCTTGCGCAACCCGTTTCAGGTCGAGTGAGCGAAAGGCGTTCCATTCGGTGACGAGGACCAGTGCGTCGGCGTTCGAAGCGGCGTCGTAGCTGTCCGAAGCGTAGTCCACCCCCTCAAGGAACGCCCTTGCCGCCTCCATGCCTTCGGGGTCGAAAGCGCGGACATTTGCGCCGGCGTCCTGCAGCGACTGGATGATGGCGATCGAGGGCGCGTCGCGCATGTCGTCGGTATTGGGCTTGAAGGTCAGGCCCAATATGCCGATGGTTTTGCCCCGCACATTGCCGCCCATCGCCGCGATCACCTTGCGGCCCATGGCGCGCTTGCGGCGCTCGTTGACCTCGATCGTGGTTTCGACGAGGCGCAGGGGCGTGTCATGATCCTGGCTGGTCTTGACCAGGGCCAAAGTGTCCTTGGGAAAGCACGAGCCGCCATAGCCGGGACCGGCATTGAGGAATTTGCCGCCGATGCGGTTGTCCATGCCGATACCGCGGGCGACGTCCTGCACATTGGCCCCGGTGCGCTCGCAGAGATCGGCGATCTCGTTGATGAAGGTGATCTTCATGGCGAGAAAGGCATTGCCGGCATATTTGATCAGTTCGGCAGTGCGGCGTCCGGTGAACATGAGCGGCGCTTGGTTGAGGTAGAGCGGGCGATAGACGTCCGTCATCACCTCGCGGGCGCGCTCGTCCTCAAGACCGATGACGATCCGGTCGGGCCGTTTGAAATCCTCGATGGCCGAGCCTTCGCGTAGGAATTCGGGATTGGTCACCACAACCACATCGGCGGCGGGATTGGTTTGGCGGATGATGCGCTCAACCTCGTCGCCGGTCCCTACCGGGGCGGTGGACTTGGTGACGACGACCGTGAAACCCTGGACGGCCCGGGCAATGTCGGCGGCGGCGGCATAGACATAGGAGAGATCGGCATGTCCGTCGCCGCGGCGCGATGGCGTGCCGACGGCAATGAAGACGACATCCGAGTTGGCGACGGCGGGTGCCAGGTCGGTCGTGAAGGTCAGCCGCCCGGCCCCGGCATTGGCGGCGACAAGCGCGTCGAGCCCAGGTTCGAAGATCGGAATTTTGCCGCTCTGGAGCGCCGCGATTTTCTGCTCGTTGAGGTCGACGCAAATGACCTCGTGGCCGAAATCGGCAAAGCAGGCCCCGCTGACAAGGCCGACATAGCCGCTGCCGATCATGGTGATGCGCATGTGATGCTCCCGCCCCCTGCCTGCGTTTTATATGCAATGCCCATGCGAAGGAAACCAAGCCCGATTATCGCGCGAGCCGGCGGTTCCCTACGCAAGCGCTTAGGCGCTGCGCATGACCCTTGTGTGAAGTGTACGGGCTCAGGCGAGCTTCTGGTTCGAATCCCTCAAGAGCGCGTCTTGCATGTCGTCGGGCGCCAGCGGGCGGGCGAAGAGATAGCCCTGGAGATAGGTGCAGCCCATATCCGTCAATTTGCGGCGCTGGTCGTCGTTTTCGACGCCCTCGGCCGTTACGCGCATGCCCAGTGCCCGCGCCGTTTCGATCATCAGGCGCACGATGTGGCCGACCGCCGGATCGGTGCCGACAAGTTGGGAATAGGACTTGTCGATCTTGAGCTTGTCCACGGCATAGCTGCGCAGATAGCTGATCGAGGCATAGCCCGTGCCGAAATCATCGAGGGCTATGCTGACGCCTTCGTGCCGCAGGGCGCGGAGAGTTTCCTGCATCTGGGGCGAGTTTTGCAGCAATACGCCTTCGGTAATTTCCACTTCGAGCCGGGCCGGCGCGAGACCCGTTTCGGCGAGGATCGTCATGATGCGCTCGGCGAGGCGGGTATTCTGAAACTGGACCGGGGACACATTTACCGCGATGCGGGGCAGGCTTGACGAGACGGCGAATTGGCACGCTTCGCGCAAAACCCATTCGCCCAGGAGATCGATAATGCCACATTCCTCGGCGAGGGCGATGAATTGGTCGGGCGGGAGCAGGCCGCGAGTGGGGTGCGTCCAGCGGACGAGCGCTTCGGCGCCGACAATTTTGCGGCTCAGGCTGCCGTAAATGGGCTGGTAGACAAGGTGCAGGCCCTCGCCGGTCAGGAGCGCATTGCGCAGCTCGATTTCGAGCGTCCGCCGCTCGCGCTTTTCGCGGTCCATTTCCGGATCGTAGAGTGCAAACCCATCGCGCCCGGCCAATTTCGCGCAATAGAGGGCAACGTCGGCGCGCCGCAGGATTTCCTCGGGCGTGACTTCGTTGCCCGTTACCAGGGCAGCGCCGAGACTCAGGGTTACGTCGATCCGCTCGCTGCCGATGGTCAGAGGCGGCCTGACATATTGAATGAGCCGCTGGCAAATCCAGCGGGCCTGGCCCTCGCTCAGAATGCCGGGATGGATGATGGCGAATTCATCGCCGCCAAGACGGGCGACGGTGGCCTCTTCGGGCATTTCCGTCATCAGCCGCTTGGCGATTTCGCGCAGCAATTGATCGCCCGCGGCATGCCCCCAGGAATCGTTGATTTCCTTGAAGTGGTCGATGTCCACCGAGATCAGCAACACCTTGGTTTCAGCGAGAAATTCGTAGTCCTTTGCCTGTTTGAGGCGCGTTTCGAAAAGGGCCCGATTGGCCAATCCGGTAAGGGGATCGTGCAGGGCGAAATAGGTCGCGTGGGCGCGGCTGGCTTCCATGGTCAGCGAGGTTCGGCGCAACCAGAACAGCAGCGCGCCCAGGGCCAGACCGACCATCAGCAGCATGGCGGCCAGCGCCGGGGCGGCTTCTCCGAGCAATGCCTGGGCCGGTTTTGTCGGCGTCCAGGCGAGATAGGTCAGGACGTCGCCCTGGCGGTCGGTGATGGGGAGCCAGCCGCCGGCGGTGGGATGGGGGACGCGGCGTATATTGGCGATGCCGAATTGCTTGCCGATGTCGTGCAGCATTGCCTGGTCGATCAGCTTGATCGAAATGAGCAGGTGATCGTCGGCCGGGTTGCCGGTGCCATTGCCGCCGGGGATGCTGATCGGGCGTATGCTGACAAAGCCCTGGCCGCTATCGGCAAAGCCGACGGTCCTGAGCGCCAGGAGCCCTGCGGCGTCGTTGAAGCGCAGGCTGGGATCGTCGAAAGCTGCACGGGCAATGCGCAGCCGCAGACGGTTGACGATCGGGGGCAGGACGAAAGAATCGTTCAGGGTGAATATCTTACCGGCAAAACGGCCATGGACCGAGGCGCGCAATACCTTGCCCTCTGGCGAGAGGATATAGGCGCGGTCATGCCCGAGGGCCGTGGTCAGGCGGCGGTCGAGTTCGTCGGTTTCGCTGGCGATTTCGGCGATGGAAAAGGTGATTGCGGCCTGGTCGGCGGCCATGCGCGCTCTGGCTTCAAATAGTGAAGCCTCAATGGTTTGCCTTTGTTCGGCAAGGGCGCGATCGTCGATCCGGCCCATGGCCCAGGAGACCGAAACCACGGCAACGACGGCAAGGCAGATCGTCAGAACCGTGGCGGCCCAGACGATTTGTGCAGAAACGGAATGGCCCCCGGTAGAAGGCGAAAGCGTCATGGTGCTGCCTCTGATTGATTGACATATGCACCAGCGAGGTGACGAATTGGTTTATCCGATCGAGTCATTCCCCGCTGAAATGACGGCCGTCCAAGGGTAACCGGGAAGGGTTATTGGGTAGCAGACTGTTAACATCGAGCGCTGTTTTGAGGCGTAATTGGCATAAGCCCGGGGAAGGCCGTTTTAGTTTTGTGGACGCATTTGGTTGTGCATGCCTTGGCGGCGGCGAGCACTGGCCTTAGGAAGCGGGGCCATGAAAATTACAGCCTTCTTTTCCTCCCTCGTGCCCCATCTTGTTGCCGTCAGTCCGGTCGAGCGCCTGCGGGCGGCGATGGGGGCGTGTCTGGGGATTCTGGTGGTGGGCATAATCGGGCGGCTGGCCCTGCCGGCTTCGGCGGCGCCGCTGCTGATTGCGCCATTGGGTGCTTCGGCGGTGTTGCTGTTTGCCGTGCCCGCCAGTCCCCTCGCGCAGCCGTGGTCGATCGTGGGGGGCAATGGGATTGCGGCGGTGGTGGGTGTGACCTTTGCCATGCTGGTGCCGGACCAGAGCGTGGCGGCGGCGCTGGCGCTGGGGGTGAGCATTGGCCTGCTGCTGACATTCAAGTGCCTGCATCCGCCGAGCGGGGCCGTGGCGCTGACGGCGGTGCTGGGCGGACCGGCCATTCACGATCTGGGATTTTTCTATGTGCTCTGGCCGGTGCTGGCGGGATCGCTGGCGCTACTGGTGGCCGCCATCGGCTATAACCGGCTGACCGGCAAGGTCTATCCGCATCGGGTGCAGGTGCAGGCGCCGGTTGTTCCGGCGGGGAAGCCGGGCGGGCTGGGGGTGACGGTCGAGGATCTGACGAGCGCCATTCGCGAGCGGGACGAAGTGGTGCCGGTCGATCCCGAGGATCTCGAAGAAATGTTGCAGCGCGCCGAAGTGCTGGCGTTCAGCCGCCGTTCGGGCGGGGTGATCGCCTCGGCGGTGATGTCGCAGCATGTGGCAAGCGTCATGCCGGGGACATCGCTGCGGATTGCGCTCAAACTGCTCAGGACCAATGGGGTCAAGGCGCTGCCGGTGGTGGATGCGGAGCGGCGCGTCGTGGGCATCGTCACGCAGACGGACTTGCTCGACAAGGCGGATTGGGGGCCTTCGGCGACGGGATCGGGCCTGGGCTGGCGGTTGCGGGCCATCGGCAATTCGGACCGACCGCTGCGGGGCAAGGTGCGCGACGTGATGACGGCCGATGTGCGCTCGGTGCCGGTGACGACGCCGATCGCGCGGGTGGTGCAAGTGATGGCCGAGACCGGGCACCACCATGTGCCGGTGGTCGACGGGAGCGGAAAATTGGCCGGCATGGTGACGCAGTCGGACGTGGTGACGGCGCTGTTCCATGTCAATCGGGCGGAGCTGGCGGCCTGAGCTGCGGGAAGCCCCGTGCACTCCGGACTTCTCGCGGCTGCGACACTGCGCGCCTTGCGTCCTGGGCGCCGAGGGCGTAGCTGAAAGCCCATATCGGGGAGACGTCGTGCCAAAAAGCATGCGCCAGATCGGACGGGAAATGGGCGCCGCCATTGCGGTTCTGGCGCTCTATATGCTCGTGCTGCTGGCGCCGCTACATCAGTCCTCCGGATTGCAGCGCGAACTGGCGCGGCTCGGTTTTGAATCGAGCGCCTCCTGGTCGGTCTGTACGTCTCTGACCAATCCCGGGCAGGGCGGCGATGAGACGCCGACGGCGGCCAAATGTCCGCTGACAGGCGTGACGAAATCCCAATTCGTGGCCGTGCTGCCGCCCATGGCCCAGCCGCCGCTGGTGCGGCATGCCGAGCCGGTTCGGTTTGAAGCAGCCGCCTATTCCCGTCCTTGGCGGGCGATGGAACATCCGGGGCAGCCGCGCGGGCCGCCTCGCTCTGTCTGATCCGGGGCGCGTTTACGGCAGAGTGCCGGACAATTGCTCCCCATCGACGGTTTTTCCGGCTTTTTGCCGCCCAGCGGCAGCCTTTTCCATCTGCTTTTCGAGGACACGAAATGACGCTTCGTCTTTCCGCCATCGCCCTTGCCTTCACGGCACTTTTCACATCCGCCCTGCCGAGCTTTGCCCAGGATGCCCATGCGGGGCATTCCGCCGAAGTGATCGTCCTGGGTTCGATCGAAATCACCGGCGCCTTCAGCCGCGCCACCTTGCCCAATGCGCCGGTGGGCGGTGGTTTCATGACCATCACCAATAAGGGCGCCGAGGACGACCGGCTCGTTTCGGTCAAGACCGACATCGCCAAGGAAGCGCAAATTCATGAAATGGCCATGGAAGGCGATGTCATGAAGATGCGGCAGCTCAAGGATGGGCTCGCGCTGCCGGCGGGCGAAACCGTGACGCTGGAGCCCGGCGGCCTGCACCTGATGTTCATGGGCCTCAATGGCGCGATCAAGGAAGGCGATCTGGTGCCGGTGACGCTGACCTTTGAAAGGGCGGGGACGGTGACGGTGGACCTGGTGGCCGGTGCCACGGCGGCCGATGCGCCGGTGCATGGCGGCATGAGCCATGAATAGTCTTGGACGCCTGCGGGCGGTTCTCTGGGTTCTGGTTGCGGTGGCAGGACTCGGTGCCGTCGGGCTTTACACCTATTCGGCAACGCGGCCGAGCGTTGCCGCAAATCTGGGGGATGGCGATTATCAGCTGACGACGGCGAGCGGGGAGGTTTTTGACCGGCAGAGCTTTGCCGGGGCGCCTTCCATGCTGTTCTTCGGCTTTACCCATTGCCCGGAAGTGTGCCCGACTTCGCTGGCCGAAATGACCGCCTGGTATGAAACGCTGGGGGATGAGGCCAAGGACCTGAAGGCCTATTTCGTGACGGTCGATCCCGAGCGCGATACGCCCGACGTCATCGGCGATTATGTCTCCTGGACGGGGCATGTCACCGGAATTACCGGCACGCCCGAGGAGATTGCCAAGGCGGCGAAGGCTTGGGCGATCTACTACCAGAAGGTGCCGCTCGAGGACGGGGATTATACGATGGACCATACGGCCTCGATTTTCCTGCTCAATAGCGAGGGCAATTTTGAGGGGACCATCGCCTATCGCGAGGACAGCGCCACGGCGATCGCCAAGCTGCGGAAGCTGCTGGCGGCGGGGTAGGGAGGTGGCGCCCGGAGCGCGTAGCGCTATAGGCGTCCACGCGCGAGGGGGCCTCCGTTTGAAACAGAGGCTCCCGCTTGCGCGGAAATGACAGCGGGGATTGGGTCAGCCAGGCTGTAAAACGATCCCGGCGTTATTCCGAGGTCGTGTCCTTGCCGTAATATTTTTCGCCCAGGACGATGCGTTCGCGGCCCATCTGGATGCGGTGTTCGTTGGTGTCGCGCAGGGAATAGACGCAGCCGCAATATTCCTGCTGGTAGAATTCCTCGCGCTTGGAAATCTCGATCATGCGGGCCGAGCCGCCGCCCTTGCGCCAGTTGTAGTCCCAGTAGGAGAGGCCCTCATAGGGCGCGACGGCGCGTTTGCCGCTCTCGTTGATCTGGGCCATGTTTTTCCAGCGCGAAATGCCGAGCGAACTGGTCATCACCGGAAAGCCGTGTTCGTGGGCATAGAGCGCGGTGCGCTCGAAGCGCATGTCGAAGCACATAGTGCAGCGGATGCCGCGTTCGGGTTCGTGCTCCATGCCCTTGGCACGGGCGAACCAGTTGTCGCGGTCATAATCGGCGTCGATGAAGGGGACGTTGTTCTTCTCGGCAAAGCGCACATTCTCGTCCTTGCGCAGGAGATATTCGCGCTTGGGGTGAATGTTGGGATTGTAGAAGAAGATCGTATATTCGACGCCCGAGGCCAGCATTGCCTCCATCACCTCGCCCGAACAGGGGGCGCAGCAGGAATGGAGCAGCACTTTTTTCTCGCCATTGGGGGGCGTCAGGACGGGACGTTCGAATGTTTCGCTCATGGGCGGGACATAGCAAAAGCCGGGAGGGATTTCCAGTTTTTCGAGAGTGGCAAGCGGCGAGGCTTCACTAGCCTCATGGTGAGGCGCTTTGCAGGGCAAAGCCTCAAACCATGGGGGCGCGACACAAAGCA
>DATMSG010000080.1:0-5448 GCA_035565515.1 Devosia sp. | reverse complement strand
CCCGCCTCGAAAACCTCCGCATGCAGCCCCCAGACAAAGCGGATCGGCGCGTCGGTCTGTTCAAGCGCCCCAACCGCCGCCGGCGCCTCGCCATCCCCAATCACCCTCAGCCTGTCGCCTGCCAGCAGCGCCCTTCCGTCCAGCCCGCCGATCCGCGCCCGCAAACTGGTCGCCCGGCTTCCCATCACCATCGGCACATCCAATTCGCCGCCGAAGCGCAGATAACCGTAATTGCCCCCGGTCCCCGCCGAAATGCTCAACCTGTCGCCGGGGCCCAGCCGCGCCCCGCCCGGCCATTCAAGCTTCTGCCCATTGAGCGAAACCTCGAAAATACCGCCATCCCAGCCAACGGCAACCGTGCCCTCGGCAACGGCCAGATCGAGCCCCAGCATGGAAAATTCGATCCCCGCCGCCGGTCCGCTGCCCGCCAAAAACCCCGCCCGCCGAAACGCGGCGCCATCCATCGGTCCCGACGCGCTGATGCCATGGGCGAGAAACCCAAACCGCCCGGCATCCTGAATGGTGACGAGCGGCCCCGCCCGTTCGATGACAAGCGTTGCCGCCATTCAAGCCACCTCGAAGCTGACGCTGTCGCCCGCCCGCAGTTGCGTCGGCGGCGTCTCTGCCGGCGTAAAATTGGAAAAGTCGGTGTGCCCGATCACATGCCAGCCGGTCGGAATATCGGTCGCCGCAATCGCGGTCTGCCCCGCCGCAAAAAGCACGCTGCCCGCCGGCACCAATGCGCGCACCTGGTCTCGCCGCGGCAGGATCAGCGTTTCCGGATGAAACCCGCAATAGACAAAGCCCGGCGCAAAGCCGGTCGCCAGGACGCGCAAGGGCAAGGCATTGTGCTGCGTAACGAATTCACCGGCCGAAAGATGCAGCAACCGCGCCACTTCCTCCAGGTCCGGCCCTGCCGGGCCGCCAAACCGCACCGCAATCCGGTGCGCGACGCCCGTCCGCTCCGCCGGCACACCATGCAGCCGCAGCCGGATTTCGCCCTCTATATCCTGATGTCGTGAAATCAGCGGCTCATACCGCAGCAGCACCGAAACAAGGCTCGGCACGATCTCGACAACGCCAGCGATCGGCTCGCTTTCGAGCGCCGCGGCAAAGCCGATGGCCCGGCGATTGGCCTTTTCGTCGAGGCGGCTGCCGAAACGCACCAGAATGGCGCTGTCGCCCAGCAGTTGCACCATGGGCCGTTCCGGCAGAATTTGCATTTGGCCCACTTTTCGCGTCCCCGCCGAAATCACCCCGGCGAAGCCAGGGCCAAAGAGCCCAAAATGCTGCGCCAGGGCAGTGTGCAGGTTCGGCACCGGGCCGATAGCGAATGTCCTATCGGGGACACCCGCAAGAAAGTTGGAAAAGCGCTCTAATTGGGATCGCGACCCTCCTGCTCAACCACCGCATCGAACAATTCTCGCACATTGGCCGCACCAATTGTTTCGATTGCCACGGCTGCAATGGCCGCAAACAATTCCGCGATTTCCTGGGGATCGGTGATTTCGGCGTCGTCTTCGTCGGCGTCGGCGTTGATCAAGGTAAACACTGTGCGCGCCTCCAATAGAGCGTCTCGAGGCAAAGTGGCGAACCACTTCAAATCGAAAACGCGATCCAAGAACCTGGAGACCGTTCAGCGCTTCAGAGACGACGAACTTCTCCAGGGAGCTTACATGACCAGTGTGAGCCGATTCCTGTTACGGAATAAATAACGGAATGTACCAGCACGGGTCATTCGCCAGGTTGCCAGAAAGGTCAGCCGCGCTTACGCTTCCCCCGCCTCGAGTTTCTCGAGATAGGTTTCGATATCGTCGAGCGAGGCAGAAAATGGTTTGGGCACATCCCCATAGACGATCTTGAACGTCTCGTCGTGCCGCAGCGCATGGCCGCCCGGCTGCCCCAAAACCTTCAGCTTTTCCGCCGTGAGTATCGTCAGCCCATGGCGGGCGGCAACCCGCTTCATGCGCCGCATGCGCGATGCGTCAAATTCCTTGCGGCTCATGGGTGCTTTCCTCGGCGTGACAGGTCAGTCGCCTCATAGCCTGATCGCGCCTGCCCGCTCAAGAGCCGAGTTCCGCGCAAGCCCGGTCAGCAGCCCGTCCGGGCCGCGAATGTGGCAAAGCCAATAGACGTTCGGCACCGCCGCCACGATCTTGCAAGCCCCCCTTGAGAAGCTACCCCAGGAGTGTAACGATCTGGCCCAGGGGGAAATTTCATGGTGCTGGTTCGGCCTATAACCGAGAACGACATCGGCGGCTTTCATGCCGCTCTCGATTCCGTCGCGCGCGAATCGAACTTCCTGCGCAGCGACGCTGCTCCTCCCATCGACGCCGTGGCGAGCTTCGTGCGTCAGAACATCGAGAGCCAGAATCCGCAGGTCGTGGCGGTCGATGAGCAGCACGGCGTTGTCGGGTGGTGCGACATCGTCCGCGCCCGCGGGCGCCACGAAAACCATGTGGGCGAACTCGGCATGGGAATTGTGGCAGACTGGCGCGGCCGCGGCATTGGCAGACAGCTTTTGGTGGACACGATCGCGGCGGCCGATATCAGCAACTTCCTGCGCATCGAGTTGAGCGTCCACTCGGATAATCACAAGGCCATAGCGCTTTACCGGCGCTTCGGCTTTGTGGATGAAGGACGAAAGCTCCGGGCCCGCATGAGAAATTCCGGCACGGTAGACATCTTTCTGATGGCGCGCCTGCGCCCGGAGCAATTCTGGCCCGGCGGCGAGAGCAAGACGCACCTCAGTTGATGATTTCGCCCCGTTCGTTCGAGGGCCGTGCGATCAGACGTTCTCTCCACATCTGGAGTGCTTCGGGCGTCAATCTGGTCCAGTCTGTGATTTCGCCGATGACCTTGAGCGGTGCGCTGCTGCGGTACGAGCGAGTGGGATTGCCGGGAAATTTCTTGTCGGTCACGTTCGGGTCGTTCTCGAACGGCCCTGTCGGCTCCACGGCATAGACACGCGGGATCGCGCCGCCCCCGATGAGCTCTGCCGCGATTTCAGCGGCAAGCCCGGCACCGTCCACAATGGCCGTGAAGTAGATGTGGTTCATCACCACTTCGGGACGATAGTTCGACCGGAAACCGGCGGTGAGGAGATCGCCCACGCGCAAATCCGCGATCGTGCCGTGAAAGAATGGACCCTCGTCCAGCACTTCGACCATCGTTAGGTCCTCGTCTTGTGAATCGTCTGTCGCCAGCGGGTCAAGCGGCGCCAGTCTCCCGAACGAGCTGGCTTGCTACCCTTGCTGATCTTCAAGTCACATCAGCTCGTCGCGGCGGCAATGTGGCGCCCTGCGCAGCTGGCCAGCGACCCGAAGCCAGGGAGTGCAGAATGGCGGGTAGGGAGGGATTCGAACCCCCGGAAGGCTTTCACCTTCGCCGGTTTTCAAGACCGGAGCAATCAACCGCTCTGCCACCTACCCGTTGCCTGCCGTTTAGCCGCGCCGCGCCGCCCTGTCCAGAGGGCGCGGCGGGACTTCCGGTCAGGGAATGAGAATGACCGATCCGGTCGTCTCGCGCCCTTCGAGCGCCCGATGCGCCTTTTCGGCTTCTTCGAGCTTGAAGCGGCCGCCGATCTCGACCTTGATCGCGCTCGAACGGATTGCCCCAAAGAGCGCCTCGGCGCCCTCCAGCAAATCCTCGCGCCGGGTAAAATAATGCGCCCCGGTGGGCCGCGTCACATAGAGCGAACCTTTCCGCGACAGCACGGTCAGGTCGGGAATCGAAACCACGCCCGAGGCATTGCCGAAGCTGGCAAGCAGGCCCCGCGGCCGCAGGCAGTCGAGCGAGCCTTCGAAGGTCGCCTTGCCGACGCCGTCATAAACGACATCGACACCCCTGCCCCCGGTGATCTCGCGCACGCGCGCCGGAAAATCCTCGGCCCGGTAATCGATCACATGATCGCAGCCATGCGCTTTTGCCAGCGCAACCTTTGCGGCTCCGCCCGCCGTGCCGATCACCGTGGCGCCGAGCGCCTTGGCCCATTGCGTCGCGATAAGCCCGGTGCCGCCCGCCGCCGCGTGCCAGAGAATGGTCTGGCCCGCTTCCACCGTCCAGGTCTTGAACAGCAGGAAGTAGGCCGTCAGCCCCTTGAGCACCACGGCCGCCGCCGTTTCGTCATCGACCCCATCGGGAATGGGAATGAGCTTTTCGACCGCCGCGAGGCGTTCTGTGGCATAGGCGCCCACCTGACCCTGATAGCAAACCCGGTCACCGACCCTGACAGCGGTAACGCCGGGCCCGACAGCGCGAACGACGCCGGCCCCCTCATTGCCGCCCACAAAGGGCAACGGCTGGGGATAGAGCCCCGAGCGCTGATAGGTATCGATGAAATTGAGGCCAACCGCCTTTTGTTCGATCAGTGCCTGGCCCGGACCGGGTTCTTTCACCGGCCAGTCCTCGATCGACAGCACGTCCGGCCCGCCGGTCTTGTTGATGGCAACGACCCGGGTCATTTGCTTGTCCTCGGTTTGCGCGGCGCGGATTTAGGCCGGGCTTGTGCCTGTTTGGTTGCCGTGCTCCTGGCGCGGGGCTTTCCGCCGCCCGTAGCCGCCACCCCGGCCGCTGCCGAAACCGAGCCGGTGTCGCCGGTAAAGGGCGTTATCGCCTGTTTGGCCACAGCGCCACCGGCAGCGCGCAACTTGCGCTGCTTGGCAAAGATATTGATGGCTTCCACCAGCACGGAGAAGGCCATGGCCGAATAGATATAGCCCTTGGGGATGTGGAACCCGAGCCCGTCGGCCACCAGCGTCACGCCGATCAGCAGCAGGAAGGCCAGCGCCAGCATCTTGGTCGTGGGGTGGTCGGCCACGAATTTGGCAATGGGGCCCGAGGCAAAGAACATCACCGCTACCGCCACTAATACGGCCGCGATCATCACCGCCACCTGGTCGGCCGGCACCATGCCTACAGCGGTGATGATGGAATCGATGGAAAACACCATGTCGATGACGACGATCTGCACCAGAATGCCCTGGAGGCTCGCCTTGGCCGCCTCCTTCAGGCCCACTTCATGCGGCTCTTCGATGGCCGCGTGCATTTCATGGGTCGCCTTGTAGATCAGGAAGGCGCCGCCCGCGATCAGGATGATGTCCTTCCAGGAGAAGTCGTGACCGAAGGCGGAGAATACCGGCTCCTTGAGCTGCACGATCACGCTGATCAGCAGCAGCAGAATGATGCGGAACACCAGCGCCAGCCCGATGCCGAGCTTTCTGGCAAATTCCGCCTGTTCGCGCGGCAGGCGCGACACCAGCACCGAAATGAACACGATATTGTCGATGCCCAGCACGATCTCCATGATCGTCAGGGTAAGGAACGCGACCCAGACATTGGGATCGTAAAGAAGCTCAAGCATGGTGGATTCCGTAATGGAAATTCTCGTTGCGCGCGAGTCTATTGTCTTTTTTGCGATTGTGGAGGGGCTCCGGTGGCAAAGACAAG
>DATMSG010000079.1:0-15665 GCA_035565515.1 Devosia sp. | reverse complement strand
GTCGGCCGCAGCCTGGGCATTTTTCAGGTTCGCCTCGGCCTTGTCGATATCGACCAGCACGACCGGGGTTTCGAGTTCATAAATAGAGGTCATTTGCCCCTCAGCACTTCATCGACAAATCTGAGATTACCTGCCGTCAGCCCGGCATCGACCGGCAACAGCGTGCCAGTTATGCCCGAAGCCGCATCCGAACAGAGAAAGAGCGCCGCATTGGCCACTTCCCTGGGGGTCACCATGCGCCCCAGCGGATAGTGCGGCAGCACATTGTCCAAGAGGGTCGGATCGGCCGCCAGGCGATGATCCCAGGCCGGGGTCCGCACCGAACCCGGCGCCACCACATTGGCCCGTACCCCCTCGCCGCCCCGCTCCACCGCAACCGCCTTGGCATAGGCGACGAGCCCCGCCTTGGCCGCCGAATAGGCGGGATTGCCGTAATGGGCCATGGCATTGACCGAGGAAATGAAGACCAGCGCGCCCCGGCCCCGTTCCGCCATGGCCGCAATGATCGGATCGGTCAGGGCATAGGCGCCATTGAGGTTGATATTAAGCTCGCTCGCCCAGACCGTATCATCGACCATCCCAAAGTGCTCGGCCCGGGTGAAGCCGACATTGGCCACTACCGCATCGTAAACGCCATGGGCTGCAATATCGGCCGAAACCGCCGCCCGCGTCCCCGCCATATCGGCCTGATCGAACAACACGTTTCGCACCAGCGGCAAGCCATCGAGCAGAGCGGCCTCGCGGTCGGCCCCGACGACACTGGCCCCCGCCTCCTCAAACACGGCCACCAGCGAGCGCCCGATGCCGCCACCGGCCCCGGTGATCAGCACGGTCTTTCCATCGAGCCGGAAGGGGGAGCTTTGCGTCACTTTTTCAATCCTTACCAGTAGACCTCATCCTGAGCCTGTCGAAGGACGAGGGCGTGGCACTCCACTATCCAGTGGGCCCGGCCTCGTGGTTCGACAAGCTCACCATGTGGTCTTCGAGAAGCCACCGCTTCGATTGCACATTCCTCGATATACCCCTCGTCGTCACCACCGGGCTTGTCCCGGCGGTCCATGCCGCCCGCCCAGTTCGGATTGCCGGGTCCCCGGATCAGGTCAGGATGGCCCGGCAATGTCAGCACTACAGGGTGCGTTGCGCGAGAAAGCGCATCACGGCCCCTTATACGCCACGCAATCGATCTCGACCTTGCAATCCACCATCATGCGGCTCTGCACGCAGGCCCGAGCCGGCGGATGCTCGCCGAAATAGCTTTTGTAGACCCCGTTAAAACTCCAGAAATCGCGCGGATCGTCCAGCCATACCCCGACGCGCACGATGTGCTCCGGCCCATAGCCAGCCTCTTCCAAAATCGCGAGCACGTTCTTGATCGTCAGATGCGTCTCCTCGACGATCGAACCCTTGACGATCTCGCCGTCCTTCATCGCCACCTGGCCCGAGACATAGAGAAAGCCGCCGGCTTCCACGGCCCGGGCAAAAGGCAGGTTCTGGCCACCGGCACCGGATTTTTCCGCGCCATAACGCTTGATGGGCATGAGGCTCTCCTTTGAGGCAAAATGAAATTCTATTACTCTTTTGGCCGAGGTTCGGCCGAAAATATACCCAAAACCGCCCGTCCTAACCCGCAAGAATGTAAATTTCTTACGTGATGCACGTTCATCGATATGCTAATGTCACACTTGCCGCCGTCTCTGGCGGCGCCTTCATCGGTTCATTTGCTGGAAGTTTCTCGTGCGCGTTTTCACAGCCGCCCTCGCCACCGAGACCAATACGTTTTCCCCCATAGCCGTCGACAAGCGCGCTTTCGAAGCCTCGCTCCATGCCGGCCCGGGCGAACATCCGGCGACCCCGACCCTTTGCACCGCCCCGATCACCGTCGGCCGCGAAGTCTGCGCCCGCGAGGGTTGGACCCTGATCGAAGGCAGCGCTTCCTGGGCCGATCCGGCCGGCCTTGTCGCCCGCACCACCTATGAAGAGCTGCGCGACACCATTCTGGACCAGCTCCGCGCCGCCATGCCCGTCGATGGCGTCGTCCTCGGCCTGCACGGCGCCATGGTCGCCCAGGGTTATGACGATTGCGAAGGCGACATTCTCGCGCGCGTGCGCGAGATCGTCGGACCGGACATTCTCGTCTGCGCCGAACTCGATCCGCACAGCCACCTCACCGCAAAACGCGCCGAAGCCGCCGATTTCTTCGTCTATTTCAAGGAATTCCCGCATACCGATTTCGTCGATCGCGCCCGGGATCTCTGGGACATTGCCGTGCGCGCCCTCAAGGGCCAGATCAAGCCGGTGATGACGGTCTTCGATTGCCGCATGATCGACGTCTTCCCCACGTCGCGCCAGCCGATGCGCGGCTTCGTCGACAGGCTCATGGCGCTCGAAAAGTCCGAGCCGGGGCTGCTTTCCCTCTCCGTCGTCCACGGCTTCATGGCCGGCGACGTGCCCGAAATGGGTACCAAGGTTCTGGCTGTCACCGATAACGATCCGGAAAAAGGCGCGGCGCTGGCCGAAAGGCTCGGCCGCGAACTCTATGCCATGCGCGGCACGTTCATGGTGGCGCAGGTCGATGAAAAAGTCGCCGTCGAGGCTGCGCTCGCTGCCGAAAAAGGCCCCGTCGTCATCGCCGATGTCTGGGACAATCCCGGCGGCGGCACCGCGGGCGATGCCACCGTGCTCCTTGCCGAACTGATCGCGAAAAACGCCACCGGCCTGGCCGTCGGCACCATCTGGGACCCGATCGCGGTTCAGATCTGTTTTGCCGCCGGGGAAGGCGCGGAAATCCAGCTCCGCTTCGGCGCCAAATCCGCCCCCGAAACCGGCAATCCCATCGACAAGCGCGTCACGGTCAGAAAACTCGTCCGCGACGCCGAAATGCGCTTTGGCGAAAGTTTTGCCCCTTTTGGCGACGCCGCCTGGATCGAATTCGACGGCATCGACGTCATCCTCAATTCCACCCGCGCCCAGAGCTTTGACCCCAGCCTTTATTCGGCCATGGGCATCGACCCCAAATCGCGCAAAATCCTTCTTATTAAATCGATCAACCACTTGTACGATTCGTTCTCCAAGATCGCCTCGGAGATCATCTATTGCTCGGCCGGCAAACCCTATCCCAACCGCCCGGCCGAGACGAACTACCGCAAGGCTCCGAAGACGATCTGGCCCATGGTGGAGAATCCGTGGGACTAATCCTATCGAAGACCTCAGGGTGAGCCCGGAGGTCCACTCAGACTAACGCATTCGCCCGAAGGCGATCCTCAACGTTAACAGTCTGCTAACAAAAAGCCGCCGTTTCACAACGGCGGCTTCTCACATTGTCATTCGGCCGCCCAATGGCCATACATGATCGGCATCAGGCCCACGATCGACTTGAACCGCTCCCAGCTCTTGCGCTCCGGCAGCGTCCAGCCCGCCTCCGCCACCGCCGAAAGGCGTGGGAAAACAAGGCGATCGAAGATCGCGCGGTCGGTCATGGATTCGCTCCAGATGCAGCTTTGCACCCCCAGCAGGTGCTTCATCCCCTCCTGTGAAAACCCGGCCCGCGCCTCGAACTCATAGGTCTCCTGCGGACCCGACCAGCCGGCCCAACCGGCACCGGGCTCGGCCCAGGAAATTCCATTAGCCATATCAAGGTAGTAGCGCTGGCCGGGCGAGACGACGATGTCGAAACCCCGCTCGGCCAAGGCCGCATTGATCTCCACATTGCGCCAACCGATGACATAGGAATTGGCCTTGTCCACGGCATCGCCATGCGCCGCTTCTTCCCAGCCGCCGGTGATGGCGCCCTTGGAGGCGATATAGTCGTGCACGCGCCTGATGAACGCGGCCTGCAGGATCGCCGTGGGCGAGCCTTCGATCTCGTCGGCGCCGTGATGATTACCCAACTGATTGAATTGCTTGGCATGTTTGTCGCGCATCGCCGGGCCGGCGAGCTTTTCGAGCATGTCGAGCGCCAGGGGCGACCCCGACCAGGCGGCCAGCGGCACTTCGTCGGCGCCGAGATGGAAAATGCCGGCGGGGAACATTTCCAAAACTTCGTCGATAACGGTCTCGACGAACTTATAGACCGGCTCATGCGCGGGGTTGAGGCTGTTGTTCGGAAACCCCTGAACCGACTGATATTCGCCGGTCTCATCGGGGTCGCGCAATTCGGGCAGCGCCTGCAATGCCGCATAGAAATGGCCCGGCATGTCGATCTCGGGGATCACGGCAATGCCAAGACTATCGGCCAGCGCCACGATGCCGCGCACCACATTTTTGGAATAATATCCGCCCGTCGGCTGCGGGCCGGAGCCAAGCAGCGGCGGCAGGGCCTTGCCATGGCCGCGCCAGGCGGCAATCTCGGTCAGCGCCGGATAGGCCGATATTTCGAGGCGCCAGGCCTCGTCTTCCGTCAGGTGCCAGTGGAACTTGTTCATCTTGTTCCAGGCCATGATCTTGATGAGCTGGCTGACTTCCCCCGCGCTATAGAATTGTCGCGCCACGTCGAGATGGCTGCCGCGAAAGGCAAAGCCCGGCTCGTCGGCAATGACACCGCCGGTCGGGAAGCTGAAGGTGTGCGGATATTGTCTGGCCCCGCGCAGGATATGGCCGAGCGTCACCAGACCATAGAACATGCCCTGGCGCGTGCTGGCCGAAATGCTGGCGCTGTCCTGGGCAAAAGCCAGTTCATAGGCCTCGGCCCCCATGCCGGGCCTTTCTTTGATATGCACCGGCATGCCGGCTTCGGAGGCGGGGCGCACCAGTGCCTCGACGGCGAAAAGATCGTGCACGAGCCCGGTAAAAGCGGCCGCGGCGCGATTGGCGGCTTCGCCCTCGGGCTTGAGATCGAGCCCGGCCGGGGCAATGCGCTCGCCCGATGTGGCGACCGATTTGGGCCAGGGAATGATCGAATGGGGCACAGCGGCCTTCGCCGGCACCGGAAATTTCGCCGCGCCTTTCAGCAGCGGCGAATTGTGGCCCTTGCCCTCGGTCGGCTTGGTCGGAATCGCTATCAGCTGACCGTTTTCGAGCACGACATAGGCCGAATTGGCGCCATCGCTCCAGTGCCTCAGGCCATAGGAAAGGCCCCGCGCCGTCGATGTCCAGGTCGCGCCGGGCTCGAGCACATAGCCGTCGGGCGGCGCGATCAGGGTGTGATTGGATAGCCTTTTCAAAAGCTTGCCGTTTTCCAGCGTCGCCTGCGGATCGACCCGGGCGGGCCCGGAAAAGCCGAGCTGGAAATTGGCAACCGGCTCGTCCCCGATATTGGTGAGTTCAAGCCCGTAGCCGAGCGGCTCACTGCCTGCAGCAGGGGTCCAGGTGGTGACGAGGGAAAACTTGGCAGCCATGGTTCAGTCTCTCAATAGACCCATCCCGAGCCCTGGCGCAGGATGAGGCGCGGCAATTTGGGGGAGGGGATGGCTTCAGTCCCCGAGGGGCTGGCCGTCGTCGCCGTCGCGGGTGACGACGAGCTGATGTTTTATGCGCCGCATGCTGGCAACGGCCGAGGGGCCGAGACGGGTGGCGACCGTCTGGGCCAGCACGTCGACCGTGGCGAGAAAGGCGTAGCGGCCGGGCGTCGGGCGCAGGATGTCGGCATTCTCATGCCAGTTGACCGGCAGCAGAATGTCGGATTGGGCCGAAACCATCGAGGCCGAGCGCGTGGCAACGACGCGCGTCAGTCCGTATTCGCCGGCCACCGT
This sequence comes from Devosia sp., assembly GCA_035565515.1. Lineage (GTDB taxonomy): Bacteria > Pseudomonadota > Alphaproteobacteria > Rhizobiales > Devosiaceae > Devosia. The sequence continues at coordinate 9,978 of DATMSG010000079.1, read as the reverse complement.
CAGGGTCTTGGCCAGCTGCGCATTATTGCCCGACAGCGAAAAGGCGACGATGACCGTGCCCGGCGGGGCGGCGGCCACGCGCATCAATTGCAATTGATGGTCATCGGTCGAAGCGACCTTCAGCCCGAGCCGGAAGAGCCGCGTTTCGATCTCGCCGGCCATCATCGAGGAGGCCCCGCCCGAACCGAAGGAAAGGACAAAACTGGATTTGGCAATGCTCTCGGCAGCGCGTTCGACCGCGTTGAAATCGAGATGCTCGAAGGTTTCGTAGATGATCGACTGGATGCCGTTGACGACGCCCTGGGCAATCTCGTGCACCGAAGTCGGGCTCGCCGCGGGCGAAAAATAGCGCTGGCCGACAAAGCGCGACTGAGCCAGCCGCACCTTGAAATCGGCATAGGAGTCGCAGCCGAGGCGCCGGCAGAAGCGCGTCACCGTGGGCGGGGACACATCGGCCTGCGCAGCGAGATCGACAATGCTCATTTTCAGCACCGAGTCGACATCGGCGAGAACAATATCGGTCAGCGCCCGTTCGGAGCGGGTAAAGCCGTTCTTTTCGGTCTGCAGGAGGCCGACTATATCGAGCATTTTCCCTCTCCCCGGCGGGTCCGTCAGGATCAATAGACGGCCAGTCCCCGGGCGTCAAAAAGGTGCGCATGGGCAACCGAAAAGCCCATATCCAGGGCCTTGCCGTCCTCGATCGAAGGATCGCCTTCAAAGAGCCCGATAAAGGGCTCGCCGCCGGGCAGGGTCGCATAGGCAATGGTGTGGATGCCCAGATGCTCGACGATATTGGGCGTGATGGAGAGGGTGAATTCGCCCTTGCCGAGCTGCATGTGCTCGGGGCGGATACCCACGGTCACTTCCTGACCGGCGATGGCGGTACTGGTGCGCGGCAGTTCCAGCGTGCCGAGCGCACCGAGGTCGATGGTCGCCTTGGCGCCATCGGCACTACGCACCTTGCCATTGATGAAGTTCATCTTGGGGCTGCCGATAAAACCGGCGACGAAGAGATTGTCGGGCTTGTGATAGAGTTCGAGGGGCGAGCCGACCTGGGAAATTTCGCCCGCATTGAGCACGACGATCTTGTCGGCCATGGTCATGGCTTCGATCTGGTCGTGGGTTACATAGATCATGGTCGAGCCGAGGCGCTTGTGCAGCTCCATCAGTTCGATGCGCATTTCCGAGCGCAGCGCCGCATCGAGATTGGACAGCGGTTCGTCGAAGAGGAAAATCTTGGGCTGGCGCACGATGGCGCGGCCGATGGCGACGCGCTGGCGCTGGCCGCCGGAGAGCTGGCCGGGACGGTGCTGCAAACGGCTTTCGAGCTGGAGCACTTTGGCGGCGGCGCCGACCCTGCTGTCGACTTCGGCCTGCGGCAGTTTTTCGACGCGCAGCGGAAAGGCGATGTTTTCGTAAACGCTCATATGCGGATAGAGCGCATAGGACTGGAAGACCATGGCGATGCCGCGCTGCACCGGGGGCAGATCGTTGACCACCTTGCCCGCGATCTCGATATCGCCCGCGCTCACCTCTTCGAGGCCGGCAATCATGCGCAGCAGGGTGGACTTGCCGCAGCCCGAAGGCCCGACAAAGACCACGAACTCACCATCGGCGACTTCGAGGTCGATCCCCTTGATGATGGGCGCTTCGTTAAAGCTCTTTTCGAGGCGCTTGAGGCTCAGTTGCGACATTTTTTGCGCGGCTCCGGTCGGCGGGGCTGTTCCCGCGGGCAGGTATTCTTGGGCTTTTGGGTGCCGCCGCCCCCAAGGGCGGCGGCGGGATCAGAAGAGGCTTATTTGTACTGCTCGAGTTCGCTGGCGGCCTTTTCAAGGGCGGCCTGCGGTTCGGCAGCGCCGGTCACGACCGACTGAACCATTTCGATCATCACGTTCTGCAGACCGATATAATCGGTGAACAGCGGCTCGGGACCACCATATTCGATACCGTCGAGGAAGGGCTTCCAATACGGCTTTTCAGCAAGCAGTTCGGCCGTCTGCGGCTCGAGCGGGCGCAGCGGGGTCAGGCCCTGGGCCATTTCGGCATCCCACTGGCGCTGGCCGGTGGTGATGAACTTGGCAAGGCTGGTGGCCTGTTCTTCAACGCCCGTGCCCTTGAAGATGGCGAGAGCGTCGGTGATCAGGAGCGTGCCGGGCCCCTTGGCATCGGGGCCGAGCGGCAGGTTGGCGACACCCCAGTTCATGCCGGCTTCTTCGGCGCGGAGCGCCGCGCCGGGCGAGGCTTCGATCATGGCGACGCCACCATCGAGCCAGATGGCGCGCACTTCGTTCTGCTCATAGGCGGTCGGGCCTTCTTCGCCATAGGGCACGATGTCCTTGAGGGCGGTCAGGGCGGCCAGAACCTGCGGCGAATTCAGGGTGATATTGCCATCGGCATCGATCACCGAACCGTCATTGGTGTAAACCCAGTGCAGGAACTGGTGCATGGTGTTGTCGAAGGTCTTGGCGACGACGCCATAGCCGGCTGCATCGGTGTTTTCGGTGATCTGCTTGGCGAAAGCGATCTTTTCTTCCCAGGTCTTGGGCGGAGTTTCCGGATCAAGGCCGGCGGCCTCGAACAGGTCCTTGTTCCAGAACAGGGCCTTGGTCGAGAAGGCGACCGGCACGCCCCACTGGGTGCCATCGAAGGTCACGGTGTCGGGCACGTAATTGTAGTAGGCGGCCTTTTCCTCGTCCGTCATCGGCACGGGCACGATCAGGTCGTTCTGGGCGAACTGCTTGAGGGTGCGCGAGCCGACATAGGCCAGGGCCACCGGCGTGCCGGCAGCGGCGAGCGTCGTCACCTTGTCCTGGCACTGGCCCCAACCGACGATTTCGGGAACGACCTTGAAGCCGGGATTGGCGGCTTCCCATTCCGCGAAATATTCGGCATAGCCCGCGGTCAGCTCGTCGCCGCAATTGATGAAGGAGATTTCCTTCACGTCCTGGGCGAAGGCGCCGGTCGATGCGCTGGCCAGGGCCAGCATCGATACGGCCATCAAACCGATAGTCTTGTTCATAGTAGTCTCCCTTGAATTGGGTCCCCTCGGACCCTGTCTGGAGATCGTTCGCCGTCACTGAGGCGTCGAACGGTCTCCCATTCCCTTGGTCACGCTTCCAGAGCGGAAGCGCTCTATTGCTTCACGGCTCCGGCGGTCAGGCCGGCGACGAGATAGCGCTGCAGGAAAATGATGACGATCATGACCGGCAGGATTCCGACGAAAGAGGCCGCCATCAATTCGTTCCAGATCACTTCCTGCTTGCCGAAGAAGGCGAAGAGGCCAACCGGCAGCGGCATGAATTCGGTCTTGGAATTGAAGGTCAGCGCGAAGATGAACTGTTGGGCATAGGCGCCGATAAAGGTCATGATCGAGACCACGACGATACCGGGCATGGCGAGCGGCAGGATGACCCGGCGCAGCGTATAGAGGCGGCTGGCGCCATCGACCCAGGCGGCCTCGTCGAGCTCGCGCGGAATGCGCAGCATATAGGTGCGCAAAAGCCAGATCGAGGAGGGGATCAGGAAAGCCGCGCCCGGCACGATCATGGCGAAATAGGTATTGAGCAGGCCCATGGCGCGCATCAGGCGGAAGAGCGGGATGAGCAGCACGGCGCCCGAGAACATGTTGACCGCCAGGAACATGCCGAGCAGCACGCCGGTCCCGGCGAAGTTGAAGCGGGCGAAGGAATAGGCCGCCGGCACGACGATGACGACGACGATCAGCGTCACCACCGAGGAGATGAAGAAGGAATTGAAGATGTGCAGGCCAAGCGCGGGAACCGAGGTCCAGATATTGAAATAGGCGTCGAAGGACCAGGTTTTGGGGATGAAGCTATAGGGGGTCGAAAACAGCTGGGCCAGCGGCTTGAGCGAGACCAGAAACCCTTCGATGAAGGGCGCCAGCACGAAAAACAGGAAAACCGCGATCCCTGCATAGAGAATGGCCAGTTCGTACCACCGGTACCGGTCGATCATTGCCCTGGCGGACCGGGCGCTGGCCCTGGGCTTGCTGAGTGCGGCGACCGAACTGGCGCTGGCGGCCAGCGGATTGGCGCCGGCGGGAAGGGTTGCCTTGGCGTCGTGAAAACTCATTTGGCTTCTCCCTGCTGAAGCTTGCGGACGGCACGGAAGTAGACGAGGCAGAAGATCGACACGAAGATGCAGATCACCACGGCCCGCGCGGCGCCTTCGCCATATTTGCGGCTGCCCATGGCGGTCTTGTAGGTGTCGATGATCATGGTGGTGGTCGAGCCCGAGGGGCCGCCCTGGGTCAGAATCCAGATGATGTCGAAGGAGTTGAACGTGGCGATGAGCGAGAGCAGGCTCATGGTGATGATGGCCGGCACCATCAGCGGCAGGGTGATGCGGCGGAAGCGATAGCCGCGGCCGGCGCCATCGGTCCAGGCGGCCTCGTAGAGATCCTTGGGGATCGACTGCATGGCGGCAAGGAAATAGATGGTCACCATGGGCACGCCGATCCACACGTCGGTGACGATGGTGGCCCAGAAGGCGGTGTGACCATAGGCGAGCCAGGCAACCGGGCCGCCGACCAGGCCGAAATTCTGCAGCAGGCCGGAAATCATGCCGAACTGGCCGTTATACATCCAGCTCCACATATAGATGCCGATGGCCATGGGCACGATCCAGGGTGGCATGGTGAGAATGCGGAACAGCGCCTGGCCGGGAATGGCGGCATTGAGCAGGACCGCGCCGGCCATGCCGATGACCATTTTCAGCGAGACCGAGAAGAAGGTCCACATGATGGTGCGCAGGATGACTTCGGTGAAATTGCCGACGCCGAAAATGCGCTGGTAATTGGCCCAGCCGACGAAATCGTAACCCGCCTTGAGCGAGGCATTGGTGAAACTGAGAAGGATCGTGTCGAAGAGCGGATAGGCAACGATGATCAGGATATAGATCAGTGCCGGGGCCAGAAGGGCGAGGGCGAAAATGGTGGCGCTACGCGTACTGGTCATCGGCCTGTCCTCCTCAGCCCTGTCGCCCGAGGGCAGCATCGAAGCGCTGCCAGATGGGGGCCATATCGACCACGGACTTGTTGCGCATCGCTTCGTCCATGGAGAGGGCCAGAAGCCCCGCTTCGAGCGCATCGACCACCGAAACCGGCAGCGGCGCGCCTTCGATCAGATGTTTCAAAATATCCTCGGCCATCTGCTCGTCGGCGCCATAATGGCTCGAGAGCGAACTGACCTCATAGGTCTTGTCTTCGAGCCGCTCCGAGGTGCGCGCGTCGGTGACCTTGAAATAATTGCGGACGAAATCGCCCTCGGCCATGCCCCTGGCGCCGATCACGGCAAAGCGCCGAAAATCGTCGGCCACATTGAGATTGGTGTGGAAGGTCAGCGCCGCGCCGTTTTCGTACTGCACGAGCGCGGTCTGGAAATCGATGATGTCGCCATCGCTGTCGAACACCTTGTCCGAGCCCATCCAGCCCGAGGGCTTGCGGCGATAGACTTCCATGTCGTTGACGCCCGAGGCCTCAGGCGCATTTTCGGGCGTAAAGCTGCGGCGGCCGCCGAAACTTGCGACATAGCGCGGGCGGCACCCCATGACCCCATTATAAAGGTCGAGGTCGTGGCAGCATTTTTCGAGCATGAAGCTGCCCGAATATTTTCCATAGCGCCGCCAGTCGCGCATGAAGAAGGCGCCGTGATAGGGCGGGATGGTTTCCGAAGCCTCGATCGAAGCGATATTGCCCAGCTTTCCCTCGGCCTGCACCTTGCGCAGATCGACATAAAGCGGAGCATAGCGCAGCACCAGGCCCACCATGACATTGTCCGAGCCGTATTCCTTGATGAGCTCGGCTAGCGCCATCGTATCCTCGATCGAGGTCACGACCGGCTTTTCGGCAAACATTTTCATGCCCCGCGCCAGACCGATACGGATGTGCTCGAGATGCAGGTGATTGGGCGAACCGACCATCAGCAGGTCGAGATTGCCGTTGTCGATCAGCGCTTCGAGGCTGTCATATTGTTTGCCGACGGAGACGCCATGCTCCTTGGTATAGGGAAGGCCGGCAGGAGCCGGATCGACATAACCGACAATCTCGAAATCACTCCGGGCAGCGGTAAAAACCCGCGCCAGATAAGCCAAGCGATAGCCAAGGCCGATAATGCCTACCCGCATATTCCCTATACCCTGTTTTCCGCCAGTCTCTTCCGGACCGGTCGGCATTTCTGTAAACGATTTTCAAGACTAGGCGCCTTTATGACACAATGTCAACACAGATTCAGAGTGTTGACAATACCAATTTAAGCCACTCTCGAATGGTGCCTTTTTGGGCGGTTATTTGCCGTATTTCTGGGCATTTGGCAGGGGTCTCGGCGAAAAATCCATATGGACAAGCCCGCCGAAAGCGCGCAGCATGTCGTAATTGGTATCCATGTGGCCTCTTTCATCCGCACCAGCGCGGATGACATGCCTGAAAATTTCATACAGAGTGTATCGGGCAGCCCAAAATGAGGAGCGGGCCGCCCGGAAAATCACGAAAGACCCCTAAATGAGCCTTTCCACCAATCCATTTCCCAATGACCCCGACCGGTCCGCTATCTGGACCATGCTGGTGCCGCGCGACATCGCCGCCTATGTGGCCGCCGACTGGTCCATGGTCGAAGACGATTTCATCGCCGGCGATTTCATGGGGATCAACGGCAACAAATCCGACAATCCCGACGGCTGGACCATCAGCTATCCCACGCTCGCCGACTACCGCGACGAATGGCTGCGCCAGGCTCACGAGGGCCAGAAGCAATCCTATGCCGAAGACGTCGAAGCCGGCATTCACCGCGCCACGAGCCTGACCGAAATCGAGATCACCGGCGACCGCGCCATCGCGCACAAGAAATTCAACGGCGAGATCAGGCTTTCCAATGGCGGCGTCGATCGCCTGAACTGGCAGACTCTCTATTTCTGCCGCAAGGTTGCGGGCCAGTGGAAGCTCACCGGTTTTGTGGGGTATCTGCCTTATCCAATGGGCTCGCCAACGTCCCGCTAGGACAAATCGCTCCGGTGGAGCGATTTGAGGCGGCGAGGCCATGAGCGCTATGCGCGAATGGCGGGGTGCCAGCCGCAATCGCAGATCCGCCTCCCCCCTTGTGGGGAGGGATTGAGGGTGGGGGTCGGCAAACTCCACTGCTACCGCCCCACCCCACCCCTACCCTCCCCATCAAGGGGAGGGAGAACCGTATTGTGGCTCGCCGGCATAGAACTGGCACGAACACACTGAGCAGGCTCATGTCCTTCCTCTCGCCCCAGCGCCTGACCATGCTGGTCTTCTTTCTCCAGCCGATCGCCTTCGGCTCCTGGCTGCCGCGCATCCCCGAAATCCAGGCCGGTCTCGGGCTCGGCCCGGCCGCGCTGGCGCTGGCGCTCCTCGGCATGCCCTGCGGCACGCTCGTCACCCTGCCCTTTGCCGGCCCGCTGGTGGCAAGGATCGGCGCCCGCAGTGCCATCATCTCCGGCTTTGTCTTCTATTCCATTGCCGTCAGCCTGCCCGTCCTCGCGCCGCACCCGATCCTTTTGTTCATCGCCCTGATGCTGGCCGGCTCGGCCATTTCCTTTGTCGAACTCGGCCTTAACGTGCAGGCCGACCTCGTCGAAAAAGCGGGCGGCAAGATGATCATGAACACCTCCCATGGCTGCTGGTCGCTCGGCATCATGGCCGGCAGCCTCGTCGGCTCGGGCTTTGCCGCGCTCGGTGTCGTGCCCCAGATCGCCGTGCCGCTCCTCGCCGCCCTGGTCCTGCCGGTCGCCATCGCCACCGGCTACGCCCTGCCCGTGCTGCATGACACACCGGCCGAGGGCCAAACACAAAAATCGGCCTGGTCTCTCCCGAGCCCGGCCCTGATCGGCATCTGCCTCTTCGTCTTCGGCATCACCATGACCGAAGGCGCCATGGCCGACTGGTCGGCGATCTTCCTCCGCGACGCGCTTTCGGCCGAAGGCGGGCTTGTGGGCCTTGGTTACTCATTCTTTGCCTTCATGGTTGCCGCCGGGCGCTTTGGCGGCGACACGCTCAAGCGCAGCTTTGGCGCGGTAAACACCGCCCGCCTCTGCGGCAGTCTGGCCGTCCTCGGCGGTCTTTTGCTCTATTTCGCACCGGGGGTCGAATGGGCCCTCATCGGCTTCGGCATTATCGGGGTCGGCGTTTCCGTCGGCTTCCCGCTCGCCGTCACCGCCGCCGCCGGGATCGGCGATCGCGCTGCCTCGGCCAATGTCGCCGTGCTCTCCTTCGTGGCGCTGACCGGCTTTCTCATCGGCCCGCCGCTGATCGGCTTTGTCGCCGAACATGCCGGCATCCGCTTCGGCATTGCCTGCGTCGTGCCCTTCCTCCTGATCAGCCTTTTCCTGACCGGACGCCTCACCCCGCGCCGGGCCAAAACCACTCACAATCCAGAAGCCGACGTTCCAGGAGTGCTCTGATGCGCATTGCCGTTGCTGGCCTGCATACCGAATGCAGCACCTATAATCCCGTCATCGCCCGCGAGGCCGATTTCCGCGTCCTGCGCGGCCCGAGCATGCTCAGGGACCAATATTTCGATTTCCTGACGCATTTCCCGGCCGAATTCATCACCGTGCTCCACGCCCGCGCCATTGCCGGCGGCCCCGTCGAGAACGCGCTCTACAACAAGTGGAAGGCGGAAATCCTCGACGGCATCAAAGCCGCTCTGCCGCTCGATGGCGTCTACCTCGCCATGCACGGCGCCATGTTCGTTGAAGGTATGTTCGACGCCGAAGGCGATTTCATCGCCTCGGTCCGCGAAGCCGTCGGCCCCGATGTCGTGATCGCCTGTAGCTACGATCTCCATGGCAATGTCAGCCAGAAGATCATCGACGGCCTCGACATTTTTTCCACCTATCGCACCGCGCCCCATATCGATGTGCCCGACACCATGCGCCGCGCCGTGACCATGCTGGTCCGGGCCCTGCGCACCGGCATACGCCCAAAACTCGCCTGGGCCCCCGTCCCGGTCCTCCTGCCCGGCGAACGCACCTCCACCCAGGACGAACCGGCAAGGAGTTTCTACACCCAGCTCCACGAGGTCGAAGAACCGACCGGCATCTGGGACGCCTCCTTCCAGGTCGGCTATGTCTGGGCCGACGAACCCCGCTCCACCGCCTGCGCCGTCATTACCGGCACCGACACGGCGGCGATGGAAAAGGCCGCGACGAAATTGGCTCAAGACTATTGGGACGTGCGCGAACAATTCGTGTTCGGCATGGAGACCGGCTCCATCGAAGAATGCGTCGACCGCGCCATTGCCAGCACAACGGGCCCGGTCGTCCTCGCCGAATCCGGCGACAACCCGACCGGGGGCGGCGTCGGCGACCGCGCCGAAGTCCTGGCGGCCCTCATCGCCCGCAATGCCCAGGGTGTCATTTTCGCCGGCATCGCCGACAGGGCCGCGACGGAAGCCGCCTATGACGCCGGCGTCGGCGCCACGATCCCGCTCCATATCGGCGCCAGCCTCGACCCCTCCTCGACCCCGGTCGACACGACGGCGGAAGTGATCTTCCTCCTCGAACACGACAATCCGCTCTTCCGCGAAGCCGTCGTCCGCATCGGCGGCATCGACCTCGTCCTCACCGCCCGCCGCCGCCCCTTCCACAATATCGCTGACTTCACCAGGCTCGGCCTCGATCCGCGCACGGCAAAGATCGTGGTGGTGAAGTCCGGCTATCTCTCGCCCGAACTCGGCCCCATCGCCAATCCCGGCATCATGGCCCTCTCCCCCGGCGTCGTGGACCAATTCGTCGAACGCACCACCCGCAACCACACCCCGCGCCCAAGCTTCCCGTTCGACCGGGATTTTGGCTTCGTGCCGGAAGTGAAGTGGTCGGCTTTGGCCAAGTAGCCGTCACACCCTCCCAGCTTCCCCTGGGGGGTGCGGGCCAGAGGTTGCGAATAGATCGAGCCCCAAACGCGATGCGACACCTCCCCCTTGATGGGGGAGGCCGGGA
>DATMSG010000078.1:0-4319 GCA_035565515.1 Devosia sp. | reverse complement strand
TTTGCAGGGCGTCGGCGCGGTCGATTCCACACCGCGGCGACGGCAGCAGGAGATTTGCCATGGCCCTTTATCAGGCCCCCAGCTTCGAAGCGCTCGAACGTCTCAGCCAAAGCCGCGACGCCGATCTGGCGCGGCGCGAATTGCTCGATAGCGACCGCATTCGCGGGCGCGGCGCGCAAACCAATCGCTCGGGCCGCTTCGAAACCCATGCGCGCGAAAATTTCGACGATGGCTGGGGGAGCATCGAAACCCTGCCGACCTTCGAAACGGTCGAGCATGCCGAGCGCGCCAAGACCATCATCACCACCAATGACAGCCCAGATATCGGCTTCGAGCGCTCGATCAATGCCTATCGCGGCTGCGAGCACGGCTGTTCCTATTGCTTTGCCCGCCCCACCCACGCCTATCTCGGCCATTCCGCCGGGGTCGATTTCGAGCGCGAGATTTACGTCAAGACCAATGCCGCCGAAGCCCTGCGCAATGAATTGGCGGCAAAGTCCTATCGCCCCAAACCCATCGCCATGGGCACCAATACCGACCCCTACCAGCCCTCCGAGCGCAAGCATCAGCTGACCCGGGCCATCCTGGAAGTCATGCTCGAAACCCGCCACCCGGTGATGATCACCACCAAGTCGGCGCTGATCCTGCGCGATCTCGATCTTCTTACGGAACTCGCAAAGCTGGGTCTCGCCAAGGTCGCCGTTTCCGTGACGTCCATGGACCATAAACTCAGCCGCAAGATGGAGCCCCGCGCCTCCTCGCCCTCCCGCCGCCTCGAAGCCATCCGCGCTCTCAGCGAAGCGGGCGTGCCCACCGCGATCTTTGCTTCGCCGATGATCCCGGCCATCAACGACATGGAACTGGAACGCATCCTCGATGCCGGCAAGGCGCAGGGCGCGCTCGCCGCCTCGATGATCCTGCTCCGTCTCCCCGGCGAAGTGCGCGACGTGTTTCGCGAGTGGCTGCTGCGCCATTTCCCCGACCGGGTGCGTCACGTCCTCGCCCTCGTCCGCGACACCCGGGGCGGCAAGGATTACGACTCGCGCTTCGGCACCAGAATGACCGGTGAAGGCCCCTATGCCACCCTTCTCCGCCAGCGCTTCGACAAGGCCCGCGAACGCTACGGCCTCGATGTCAAACTGCCGGGCCTTAGAACCGACCTCTTCGTGCCGCCAACACTGGAAAGCAAGCAGATGAGTTTGTTTTGAGTTCCGCCTCTCCCTTGGGGGAGAGGATTCCACCAGCAGACCTCATGGTGAGCCCGTCGAACCACGAGGTCGCGGCACTCAGGCCATTACCCTGGCAATGATGAATTCCAGCATCACCGGATCGGTATAATCCCGGGCCGCCAGCACCGCGCCGGCGTCCAGCAATTGTGCCAGTTCCAGCCCCGTCGCCATCCCAATCGTCGCAATCCCCGCCGCAGTCGCCGACTTCAGCCCGGTGCGCGAATCCTCAAACGCCACACAATTTTCGGGATTCGCCCCAAGGATCCGCAGCCCTTCCAGATAAGGCAGCGGATGGGGCTTGCCGAATTCCAGCTCGTCCCCGATCACCAGCCCCTTGAACCGGTGCGTGGCCCCGATGCTTTCCAGCAATTGCTGGGCATTGTCCCGCGGCGCATTGGTCACCGCCACTGCGGGCAGGCCAATGGCATCGGCCCAATCGAGCAGCGCAAACAGCCCATGCACCGGCTCGACGCCCTCGGCCGCCAGCGAGCGGAACAGGGCTTCCTTCTCCATCATGATTTCCCATTGCCGCTCGGGCGTTTCGTGCGGCAGGAACTGCGCCCCGATCGCCTCATTGGCAAGCCCCTGCAATTCGCGCCCGAAGCGCTCCCGGTCAAAATGGTGCCCATAGGGCGCAAAGGCCCGATTGAATGCTTCGAGATGCAGCGGATCGCTTTCCACCAGCGTTCCATCGATGTCAAAAAGTAGTCCGGCGCCGGGCTTGAGAGTCATGAGCAATCCCTAGATGATCGCCGGGGAAAGCACACCAAGACCAACCCGTCGTCAACGAGGCAAATTGTGCCGGAAATCCCAGTCCACATGTCATTGGAGCGGCTGCGCGAACTGACCGTCGCCGGCCATTCCCAGTTTGCCGGCGCCCGTTTCACCATTCTCGCCGATGGCTGGGACAGCGTCGCGCTCGATGTGGACAACCGCTACATCATCAAATTCCCGCGCCACGAGGTGGCCGAACAATCGCTCCGCCGCGAAGTGCTGCTGCTCTCCGTTATCGCCCCGCGCGTCCTGATGCCGGTGCCGCGCATGGATCTCCACGACATCCCGGTCACCCACACGATCCACGCCAAACTGCCCGGCCGCGCCCTCGACCCCGCCACCTATGCCAAGGTACCGGAGAGCATGCGCGCCGAGATCGGCGAGCGCCTCGGCCAGTTCTACGCCCATCTCCACGCCATCGATGCCGACCTCCTCGCCAATGCCGGTGCCGGTCCGGTGCAGGAATGGCTCGATGCCGAAACGATCAGGAGGCGCATCGAACCGCACCTACCGCCCGCCCTCGCGCCCTGGGCTAACAAGGCGCTGGAGAAACTCGCCAGTCTCGGCCCCGATCCCCACGGCATCACCTATGGGCTCTTCGACGGCCACGGCTGGAACATGGCCTATGATCCCGTGCAAAATCGCTTCGGTGGCGTCTTCGATTTCGGCGATTCCGGCTTCGGTCCGCTGCACCAGGAATTCATCTACTCCAACCTGACCTCGCCCGACCTCACTGAGCGCATCGTCGCAAGCTACGAACAGCATACAGGCCGCGAGCTCGACCGCGCCCGCATCACCCTCCTCACCGACATTCACCGCCTCTGGGAAATCGCCGAGGAGCACGAGAACGCCGAGGGCATGGCCGCGATGATCCAGGCAGCCGAAGCCTGGTTCGCCATGCGCCCCTAGTATTGTTTTACCTTGCGCGCATTGGCCGACATGAAATCGAGCGAAGCCATGACGCCCTGCAGCGATAGCCAGGTATCGGCTGGCTGCTCCGCGCCCGTCATCGGCACGATGAGTTTGAGCGATGCCCGCTCCTTCATCCGCTCGATCAACTGCGCCTCAAGGTCGGCGTCGGCCACAAAATACTGATTGGTGACATTGAAGCGCGTTTCCAGCTCCTCGCCCATGGCCAGCATCATCGGCCCATCGCCGGCAAACAGCAACCGCATCGGCCGGCTCTCATCATAAGAGCCCTCATCCGCCGCCACGGTGATGGCCACGTCGATATCCCCATCGAGTCGATTGCGGATCAGCGTCAGCTTGTAGACCGGCAGGCTGGCGCTGTTTACCGCCACGCTTCCGGTGCTCGCAAAGCAAGAATAGCCATAATAGTCGGGAGAATCCTCGACGATGGTGTCGGGACACGCCGCCAGCCAGTCGCGAAAATATTCGCGCCATTCGCCATAGGAATGATGAAAGGGTTCGGCCGCTGCCGGAATTGTAAGCAGCAACAGGGCAACAAGGCGGGCACAAGCGCGCATTAAAACACTCTCGTCTTTGCCCCCCGGCCAGACTCTTATATCAGTGACCCCAGAAAGATGACCAGAGGACGACAGGCTTGGCGACCGAGAAGATAAATGGCCTCAATGTGATGCTGCTCGACGAGACCGGGCCGCTGCTCGCCTCCGAGCAGGACGCGCTCGACGTCATCGGCGCCACTTACGGCCTCGAAGTCGACGCCGTTGCCATTCCGGTTGCACGCCTCGACCCCGACTTTTTCGTCCTCAGCAACAAACTCGCCGGGCACTTCATCCAAAAACTGCAGAACTATTCGATGCGCCTCGTGATCCTGGGCGATATCTCCGCCGCCATGGCCAACAGCAAGGCCCTCACCGATTTCGTCGGCGAGACCAATCGCATCGGCCACCATTTCTTCGCCGCTGATCGCGCCGCCATGGAGGCCGGCTTCGGCCGGGCCCGCTGATGCCGCGCAAAATCACCGTCGCGATAGAATCCACCGCCGAACTCTTCGCCCCGGAAGCCGATTTCCCCGATTTCAGCCACGAGCAAATGGCCTATGCCCGCGGCGCGCGTTGCGTTGTCGGCGTCGATGAAGCCGGCCGCGGCCCCCTCGCCGGCCCGGTCGTCGTCTCCGCCGTGCGGCTCGATCCCGATCGCATCCCGAACGGCCTCAACGACTCCAAGAAACTGACCGCCGAGCGCCGCGAAGAACTGTTTGCGGAAATCCTGGCCGTCGCCGATGTCGCCATCGTCAGCGCTCCGCCCTCGGACATTCTCAATCTCAATATCCGCGGCGCCACCCTCGCCGCCATGGCCCGCGCCGTCCGCGCCCTGCCCTGCACCGCCGAT
>DATMSG010000077.1:0-17556 GCA_035565515.1 Devosia sp. | reverse complement strand
CCCGAAGATTCTCCGGGAGTCTAAGTCATTGAAAACACTGGCTTGAAGGAAACTGGCGGAGAGAGAGGGATTCGAACCCCCGATAGAGTTGCCCCTATGCCGCATTTCGAGTGCGGTGCATTCAACCGCTCTGCCATCTCTCCGCGAGATCGAAAAGGGATCGTTGAAAATCCCGGCCGGTCGATACGGGGCGGCTTATGGCATAGCGTGAGGCGGGCTGCAACACCCCTTATGCGCGGATGTCACAGAAAGCGGCAGAGGCCAGTTGCGGTCACAAATCCGTGTCAGGCAATCTCCTTTCGTAAATCTGCGTTGTCTTGACGTCAGGGACTAATCTTTTCAGCGGAGAGACTTATGGTTACGCGACGCAACGTGGTTGCCGGCATGGCGGGCTTGCCAATCGCCGGGCTGGCGGCCAATCTTTTGGGCCCCGGTTTTGCATTTGCCCAGGACCCATCCATGGCCGAGACGATTCCCACCAGCGAGGGCGACCTCATCATTCACCCGGTCGAGCATGCAAGCCTCGTGCTCGAATGGGGCGGCAAGGCGATCTATGTCGATCCCGTCGGCGGCGCGGCGCTCTATGCAGCCCTGCCCGCCCCCACCGCCATTCTCATCACCCACGGCCATGGCGATCATTTTGACGTGCCGACACTGGAAGCCATTGCCGGCTCGGCACCGCTTCTCACCAATGAAGACGTTTTCGGAAAATTGCCCGAGGGCGTCAAAGCCAATGCCAAATCCATCGCCAATGGCGAAGATGGTGAACTCGATGGGATCAAACTGAAGGCCATCGCCGCGCATAACACCACCGAGGACCGGATGCGCTACCACCCGGTGGGTGTGGGCAATGGCTATGTTCTGAACTTTGGCGACAAACAGGTCTATGTCGCCGGTGACACCGAGCCGACCGAGGACATGCTGGGCCTCACCAGTATCGCCGTCGCCTTTCTTCCCATGAACCTGCCCTATACGATGACCCCGGACCAGGCAGTGGAAGCGATCAACAGCTTCAAGCCGGGGATCGTCTATCCCTACCATTATGGCGACAGCGATCTGTCGGTGCTCGAGACCGGGGTGGGCGACCATACCGAAGTACGGCTGCGGAACTGGTATCCGAACGGCCAGGGCTGAGGGCGACAGGCGCCGCCCGGAGCCTCTCGCGTTTTCGGCACCAGAGACCGGCGCTTCCGCGGGTAGAAAACGCAACAATATATGGGTTCGGCGCCGTCTTGCCGTTCGAGAGAAAGGGCAGGACGGCGCCATGCGGCGCTTGACTCTTTCAGGCTTTTTCCCGATAAGCGCCCGATCCCACGCGCACTGGCCCCACCGGTGCGCTGGTTTTGTTTGAAAACGCTGCTCGAGGCTGCCGGCCAAATCCTTGGCCCCAGACTTAAAAACCGCGAATGCTGGCATGAAAGCCGCGGTGCCGCAGGGCGCGACAGAAAAGGGACCGGGCGTTAGAAGCGTTCGGTTGTGCATATGACTTTTGCAGTCATCAAGACGGGCGGCAAGCAGTACAAGGTTGCTGCCAACGACGTCATCAAGATCGAAAAGCTCGACGCCGAAGCCGGCGACATCGTCACCTTTGACGAAGTGCTGATGGTTGGCGACGTGATCGGCGCTCCGCTGGTTGAAGGCGCACTCGTTGCTGCCGAGCTGGTCGAGACCAAGAAGCAGAAGACCGTCATCATCTTCAAGAAGCGCCGCCGCCACAATTCGCGTCGCCGCAACGGCCACCGCCAGCTGCTGACCACGGTGCGCATCACCGAAATCCTGACCGGCGGCGCCAAGCCGACGATCAAGGCTGCCGCCAAGGCCGAAGCCAGCGAAACCGTGACCGAAAAGGCCCCGGCAAAGAAGGCTGCGCCCAAGGCCGAAGCCACCGAAGCCAAGGCCGCTGCGCCCAAGAAGGCTCCGGCCAAGAAGGCCGCTGCTGAAGGCGAAGCCGCTGAAAAGCCGGCAAAGAAGGCCCCGGCCAAGAAGGCCGAGCCCAAGGCCGACCAGGAATAAGAGGAAGCTAGACTATGGCACATAAGAAAGCAGGCGGTTCATCCCGCAACGGTCGTGATACCGCTGGCCGTCGTCTCGGCGTGAAGAAGTTCGGTGGCGAAGCTGTCGTCGCCGGCAACATCATCATCCGTCAACGCGGCACCAAGTGGGCTGTGGGTACCGGCGTCGGTCTGGGCAAGGATCACACGATCTATGCTCTGGTCGATGGCAGCGTCTCGTTCCGCACCCGCGCCAACAACAAAGTACACGTGTCTGTCGTCCCGGCAGAGGCCGCCGAATAACCCGGCAGGCCCCAACGACCCGCCGGTGACCAGTTCCCCGGTGGCGTTTTTGGCGACAAACCAGAATTGCGAAGGGGGACCGGTCAACCGGTTCCCCTTTTCGCTTCTGGAGAAACATGATGACCGCCGCCCTCAAGGACCGCCTGCCCGCCTCGATCCGCACCGAGCGCCTGGTGCTGACCGCGCCGACCATGGCTCATGCTCCAGCAATCGCCCAACTCGCCAACAATAAAAACGTCCATCGCTGGATGGCGCGCCTACCCTTTCCCTATACGGTGAGCGACGCCGAATTTTTCGTGGGACAGATCGTACCCAGCGATGAGGAAGCGTGCTTTGCCATCGAGGCAGACGGCACATTCGTCGGCGTGGTCGGGCTCCATTTTGCCGACGGCGAGGTTCCCGAACTGGGCTACTGGCTGGGCGAACCCTTTTGGGGCAAGGGCTATGCCAGCGAAGCCGCCCGGGCCTTGGTGGCGGAGGCACGAGCGGCGGGGGCCAGCGCCCTGCGCTCACGTGCGCTCACGGAAAATAACGGCTCGCGCAACGTTCTGCGAAAGTGCGGATTTATCGAGATCGGGGAAGCGATCGAAGCGGCGAACAATCTTGCCGGCCAGACCATGGTGCTCATGCGGTTGGAGTTTGGCGAGAGATGACCGAGCTTGTTACCGAAAGACTGATCCTGCGCGCGCCAAGGCCTGAAGACGCGCCCTGTTACGCCCTGGGCGTCAGCGAATTTGCCGTGGCCAAATGGCTGACCCCGGTGCCCTGGCCCTATACGCTTTCCATGGCCCAGGACTTTTTGCGCTCCGTGCCCGACCCGGCGCCCGAAAAAGCCTTTTTCGTCGTCGAGCATCCCAAAAAGGGGCTGATCGGCTGCGTCGCTCTCATGGAAGAGCTGGGCTTCTGGATATCGCGCCCGCATTGGCACAGGGGTTATGGCATGGAAGCAGCATCGGCCTTGATCGACTGGCATTTCGAAGGCACGGGCGCCGACATCATCCGCTCCAGCGCCCATCACGACAATATCGCCTCGCTCAAACTCAAGGCCAGGCTCGGCTTCGTCATGACCGGCAGGGAAATGCGCTTCTCCCAGGCGCTTCAGCATAATGTCGAGCATGTAACCACCGCACTCAGCCGGGCCGACTGGCGCGCGAGAAGGAACGATCTATGCGCATGAACAAGGCAGGGGCCCGATGATGCTGCCCATTATCGAGACGGAGAGGTTGATCCTGCGCGCGCCGCGCCCGCAGGATGCCGAAGCCATTGCGCTTTATCTCAACGACTTCGCCGTTTCGGGCAATCTGGCACGGGTGCCGTTTCCCTATCATCTCGCCGATGCGAAAGCCTGGCTGCGGACCCGCCATCCCGATACCGAGCCGGACGACGCCAATTTCACCATCGAAGCCAAGGGTGAAGGCTATGTCGGCCATATCGGTTTTCATCCCGGCCCCGATGGGCCGGTGATCGGCTATTGGCTGGGAAAGCCCTTTTGGGGACGCGGGATCATGACCGAGGCGAGCATTGCCTGTCTCGACTGGTTCTTTGCCGAGACCGGAGCACCCGTCGTCTATTCCGGGGTTTTTCATTTCAATCTCGCTTCGCTGGCCATCCAGCACAAGCTCGGCTTTACCCAAACGGGGCGAAGCTGGCTGCTCTGCCTTGCGCGCGACGCCGAGGTGGAGCATATCGACACACAATTGACGCTTGGCGTCTGGAAGGCACGACGCACATGAAATTTCTCGACCAAGCCAAGATCTACATCAAGTCCGGAGACGGCGGCGCCGGCGCCGTCAGCTTCAAGCGTGAGAAATTCGTCGAATTCGGCGGCCCCGATGGCGGCAATGGCGGGCGCGGCGGCGATGTCGTGGCGGTCTGCACCGAGGGGCTGAATACGCTGATCGACTTCCGCTATGCCCAGCACTTCCGCGCCCCGACCGGCGTGCATGGCATGGGCAAGGACCGGGCCGGCGCCAATGGCGAAGATATCGTGCTGCGGGTGCCCAAGGGCACGCAAATCTTCGAGGAAGACCAGGAAACCCTGATCGCCGATTTCACCGAGATCGGCCAGCGCGTCGTGCTGCTCAAGGGCGGCAATGGCGGCTTTGGCAATGCCTATTTCAAGACCAGCTCCAACCAGGCGCCGCGTCACGCCAATCCCGGCCAGCCGGGCGTGGAAAAGGGCATCTGGCTGCGGCTCAAGCTGATCGCCGATGCCGGTCTCGTCGGCCAGCCCAATGCCGGCAAATCGACCTTTTTGGCGGCCGTTTCGGCGGCCAAGCCGAAAATTGCCGATTATCCCTTTACCACGCTGCATCCGAACCTGGGCGTGGTGCGGGCCGGCGAGCGCGAATTCGTCCTGGCCGATATTCCCGGCCTCATCGAAGGGGCCAGCGAAGGCATCGGCATCGGCGACCGTTTCCTCGGCCATATCGAGCGGTGCGGCGTGCTGATCCACCTGATCGACGGCACCAATGAAGACGTGGCCCATGTCTACAAGGCCGTGCGCTACGAGCTTGCCGCCTATGCCGATGTGCTGGCCGAAAAGCCGGAAATCGTCGTGCTCAACAAGATCGATGCGCTGACGCCGGAAGAGTTGAAAGCCAAGATGAAGGCGCTGAAAAAGGTCAGCAAGGCCGAGGTGCGCGCCATTTCCGGGGCGACCGGCCAGGGCGTCGAGCAGGTGCTCTATGACGTGCTCGGCGTGATCGACGAAAGCCGGGCCGAAGAAGCGGCAGCGCTTGCGCCCAAGATCGAAGAGAAGTGGACCCCTTGATGTCAGCCAATGCGCTGGCGCCCTATCGGCGCATTACCATCAAGATCGGTTCGGCGCTGCTGGTCGACAAGGCCGGCAAATTGCGCAAGGCATGGCTGGACGATCTCGCCGAGGATATTGCCGCGCTCAAGGCCGAGGGACGCGACATTGTCGTCGTTTCTTCGGGCGCTATTGCGCTGGGGCGCGGGCTGCTCGGGCTTTCGGCGGTGTCGCTGACGCTCGAACAATCCCAGGCCGCGGCCAGCGCGGGCCAGATTGCCCTGTCGCAGGCCTGGGCCGAAGCGCTGGCGCGGCACAATATCGTCACGGGGCAGATTCTGATCACGCCCAATATCACCGAAGAGCGCCGCTATTATCTTAATGCGCGCACGACGGTGACGACGCTGCTCGGGCTCGGGGCCATTCCGATCTTCAACGAGAATGACAGCGTGGCAACGGCGGAAATCCGCTATGGCGACAATGACCGCCTGTCGGCGCGCGTCGCCACCATGATCGAGGCCGATTGCCTGGTGCTGCTCTCCGACATTGACGGGCTTTATACCGCGCCCCCGGCCAAGGACCCCAATGCCCGGCATATTCCGGTGGTCGAAAGCATCACCCCGGCCATCGAAGCCATGGCCGGCGGCGCTGCGAGCCACCTTTCGCGCGGCGGCATGACCACCAAGGTCGAGGCCGGAAAAATCGCGACGCTGGCCGGGACGGCCATGGTGATCGCCAAGGGGACGGAAAACCATCCGCTAAGAATGCTGACCGAAGGCGGCCGCCATACCCTCTTCCACCCTGCCCGCTCCCGCGCCCAGGCGCGAAAACGCTGGATCATGGGCACCCTCACGGTTGCGGGCACCATACAGGTCGATGCCGGGGCAACCAGCGCGCTCAAGCAGGGCCGTTCGCTCCTGCCCATCGGCGTGACCAAGGTGAACGGCGAATTCGAACGCGGCGACACGGTTGCCGTCCTCGATCCGGACGGGCGCGAAATCGCGCGCGGCCTCTCCGGCTTTGACAGCGGCGATGCACGCCTGATCATTGGCAAGCGCAGCGATGTGGTGATCGAGCTGTTGGGCGCCGGTAGCCGCTCCGCCATGATCCATCGCGACAACATGGTGCTCACGACGGCCATGGAGGAGATGAACCAATGAGCCTTGTTGAAGTGGCCTCCAACGACATCCCCGCCCTTATGCTCGACCTCGGCCGCAAGGCCCGTGCGGCGGCCGGAAAACTCGCCATTGCCAGCGCCGAGCGCAAATATGCGGCGCTGATCGGCGCGGCCGAGGCAGTGCGCAACCGCAAGGCCGATATTCTTGCCGCCAATGCCATCGACATGGAAAATGCCGCGGCCAGGGGCATGAGCGCCGCGTTTCAGGACCGGCTATTGCTGACCGAAGCTCGGCTCGATGGCATTATCGAGGCGCTGCGCACCATTGCCGAATTGCCCGATCCGGTGGGCGCGGTCATGGCCGAATGGGACCGGCCCAATGGTCTCCATATCGAGCGCGTGCGCACCCCGCTCGGCGTTATCGGCGTCATCTATGAAAGCCGCCCCAATGTAACCGCCGATGCCGGCGCGCTATGCCTCAAATCGGGCAATGCCGTCATCCTTCGCGGCGGCAGCGACAGCGTGCATTCTTCGCGCGCCCTCGTCGATTGCCTGCGCCAGGGCCTGAAGCTAGCGGGCCTGCCCGCCGACGGCGTGCAATTGGTGCCGACCACCGACCGCGCCGCGGTCGGCGAATTGCTGGGCGGTCTCGGCGGCACTATCGACGTGATCGTGCCGCGCGGCGGCAAGTCGCTGGTGGCGCGCGTGCAGGCCGAAGCCCGGGTGCCGGTCTTTGCCCATCTTGAAGGTCTCGTGCATGTCTATATCGACCGCTCGGCCGATCTCGACAAAGCCGTTTCCATCACCCTCAATGCCAAGATGCGCCGCACCGGCATTTGCGGGGCAGCCGAAACGCTGCTGGTGCACAAGGATGTGGTGTCATCCCATCTCCAACCCGTCATCGCGGCGCTGCTGGCCAAAGGCTGCGAAATCCGCGGCGATGCCACGGTGCAATCGCTGATCGCAGAAGCGAGACCGGCGACCGAAGAGGATTGGAAGACCGAATACGAAGATGCGATCATCTCGGTAAAGGTCGTCGACAGCCTCGAGGCGGCGATTGCCCATATAGAAAAATATTCGAGCCACCACACCGAGGCGATCATTGCCGAAGACCCGGCGGCGGTCGAAAAATTCTTCAACGAGATCGACAGCGCCATTCTCGTTCACAACGCCTCCACCCAATTCGCCGATGGCGGCGAATTCGGCTTTGGCGGCGAGATCGGCATTGCAACGGGCAAGATGCATGCGCGCGGGCCCGTGGGCGTCGAGCAATTGACCTCGTTCAAATACCGCGTTCGCGGCAATGGGCAGTTGCGACCCTGACGTGACCCTTCGTTCCGCTGTCCGCATTCCCGGCATTACCGACCTGCCGCCCTCCGGCAGCGGCATGCGCATTGGCCTTTTCGGGGGCAGTTTCAACCCCATCCATGCCGGCCATGTGCTGGTGATGGAAGAAGCCATGCGGCGGCTGGAGCTCGATGCGCTCTGGGTGCTGGTGACCCCCGGCAATCCGCTCAAGAACCACAGTGACCTCGCCCCACTGGCCGACCGGGTGCGGGCGGCGAGGGCGCTGATCGACAATCCGCGCATCCGGGTCACCGGCTTCGAGGCGCAAAAGGGGTTTCACTATACCTGGCAGACGGTGCAGTTCCTGACCCGCTCGCTCGCCGACCGGCGCTTCGTCTGGATCATGGGTGCGGATAGCCTCGCCGATTTTCATCGCTGGGAGCGCTGGCACCATATCGCCGCCACCGTGCCGATCGCCGTCTATGCGCGGCCCGGCTCATCCAACCGGGCGCTGGCCTCGCGCGCGGCGCTCGCCCTGGCCCATGGGCAGATCGACCAGGAAAATGCCGCGGTGCTGGCGAGTCTTCCGCCGCCGGCCTGGGTCTATCTGCACGGGCGGCAATCGAGCCTCTCCTCGAGCGCAATTCGCGCCGCAAATCGTCGGAATTCCTGAGATTAAAGCCCTCATCTTGCGGAAATGACCGGAAACGGGCATATTCAAAGAAATGATCGCTGTTTCGGAACAGGAACTGACGGCTTGCCGTTTGCCAAGACGCCGCAATATTCCGATCAACAACCAAGGATGCTGACTAAACGCATGACCCATGCTCGCGCATGGGCGGAAGGCCGTTTCTGATGGCCGCGCTGCCCAACAACACCGTTCCCACGTCCATTCCCCCCACGCCCTCCGTTCAGTCGGCCGTCGAGCTCATCCTCAACGTGCTCGATGACGCCAAGGCGGAAGAAACCGTCTCGGTGGATATCACCGGAAAATCCTCGCTCGCCGACCACATGATTGTGACCTCTGGCCGCTCGCAGCGCCATGTCGGTGCCGTGGCCGACCAGATCATCCGCGCCCTGCGCGAAAATGGTTTCGGCAAGCCGCGCGTCGAAGGCCTGCCCCATTGCGATTGGGTGCTGGTGGATACCGGCGACGTGATCGTGCACATCTTCCGTCCCGAAGTGCGCGAATTCTACAATATCGAGAAGATGTGGCAGGCCGATTTCGCCGCTGACGCTCACTGATCCCGGCCATTTCAAGGTTTCCCCGAAACATTGAAATGGCCGTCAGACGCTGGCCTCCGGCCGGCGCATAGGAAGAACCCATGCGCATAGCCATTGCGGCCGTGGGCCGGATGAAATCCGGCCCGGAGCGCGAGCTGGTCTCGCGCTATCTCGACCGCGCCACGGCCAGCGGCAGACCGCTGGCGCTGACCGGGTTCGAGGTTACCGAACTCAATGAATCCCGGGCCGGCTCGGCCGCCGCGCGAAAGGTCGAGGAAGCCAGGGGGCTGCGCGCCGCCCTGCCCGAGGGTATTCTCGTGACGCTCGATGAGCGCGGCAAGGCCCTGGGCTCGGAAGCATTTGCGGGCCTATTGGGGCGCTGGCGCGACGACGGCAGACCCGCCGTGTCTTTCGTCATCGGCGGGGCCGATGGCATCGATCCCGATTTTGTCAGCCAGGCCGACCTGTCGCTGAGTTTTTCCCCCATGGTCTGGCCGCATCAATTGGTGCGCATCATGCTGGCCGAACAGCTTTATCGCGCCACCACCATTTTGTCCGGCCACCCCTATCATCGCGGCGATTGAAACAGGCCTGCCGGTCTGGGGACGAGGCATGCCCCAGGCAAAACGCCACAATTCCGGCGCCTCCGGGCCATAGGGAGCTTTTCAAGGCGGCAAAAAACTATGGTTAAGCGCTGTTAACCTGCGGTTTTCCTGCCCTTTGCTAATCTCGCCTCTGAGTGATTCGGTGCGCCATGCGGGCAAGCCGCAGGCCCAGGAGTTTTCATGCCGGTTTGGCCGGACAGCATCGTCAGAGCAACGCTCGGCGGCATATTGCTTGCCGGAGGTTTAGTGTTGCCCTTGCTCGCCCAGACCGAGACACCGCCCCCCGCAACCACGACCCCTGCCCCCGCCGAAACTGCCCCGGCACTGGAAACCGCGCCCCCCGCCGATGGCGAAGCAACGGCGCGGAGCAATGCGGCCGATCTCGAGGAAGTGGAAGCCTCGCTGCAACTGAGCCGCGAGCGCATCGATGCGCTGAAAGCCGAAATTGCCGAGATGGAGGGGGACCGCACCCGCCAGAATGCCGCCCTCATTGCCGCCGGCCAGCGCGTGAAACTGGCCGAAATCGAAGTGGCCGATGTCGAGGAGCGCCTGTCCAATCTCATTGTCGAGGAATTGGACGTGCGCGGCCGGCTCGATGGCGCCGATGCCGAGATCGCCAATGTGCTGGCAGCGCTCGAGCGCATTTCGCTCAATCCTCCTCCCGCCTTGATCGTCGATCCCAGCGATGCCCTCGGATCGGCCCGCGGCGCCATGCTGATCGCCGCCATCGTGCCGCAGCTGCGCAGCCGCGCCGATACGGTCAGCTCCGATCTCAAGACGCTGATGGGCATCAAGGAACAGGCGCTGGCCGAAGAGCAGACGCTCAAGGCCAATTATGCCGTGCTCGAAGAAGAGCAATTGCGCATCGCCACCCTGATCGCGGCGCGCAAACAGGGCATCGAACGGGCCGGCACGCAATTGAGCACGGAAGAACAGGCGGCCGTGGAACTCGCCGAGCGCGCCAGCACGCTGCGCGAACTGATCGACGCCCTTTCGGCCCGCGCCAACCAGACCCAGACCGGCACACCGACGCAGCCCGATGTACCCCAGCTCTCGCCCGAAGCGATCCGCCTCGCCTTTGCCAATGCGGCGCGCACCGAGCCGGCCGTGCCCTTCCCCATGGCCAAGGGCTACCTGGCCCAGCCGGCCAATGGGGTTACCGTGGTGCAGTTCGGTGCCGGCGACGGCTTTGGCGGCATTTCCCAGGGCCAGTCGATCGTCACCCGCGCCGAGGCGCAGGTCGTGGCTCCGGCGGACGGCTGGGTGCTCTATAAGGGCCCTTACCTCAATTATGGCCAGATCGTCATCCTCAATACCGGGCAGGGTTTTACGGCCCTGCTTGCCGGGCTTGATACGATTTCCGTCGATATCGGGCAGTTCGTCCTGCTGGGCGAACCGCTGGGACAGATGGGATCACGCACAATTGGGCGGACCGTAACCACCAATGCTGGCGCCGCCCAGCCGACGCTTTATATAGAATTGCGACAGAACAACGCGCCCATCGACCCGGAAAGCTGGTGGGCTCCGAGCGAACAACAGACGGGATAGTATTCCATGCGCTTGACCACCCTTCGCGCCGCCGCCCTTGGCGTGGCGCTGCTTATCCCCACTCTCGGGGCATTGGCACAGGACACGACGCCAGCTCCGGAAACGCCGGTGGAAGAGCCCAATCCGAGTGGCGAAAAGCCGGAGCCGAGCGCCGAAGAGCTCAAGAAAGAGCCCCGCGATCCGCTCGAAATCTATGCCGACCTCAACCTTTTCGGCGAAATCTTCGACCGCATCCGTGCCGAATATGTCGATCCCCCGGACGAGCAGGAACTGATCCGGGCCGCCATCCAGGGCATGCTCACTTCGCTCGACCCCCATTCGGGCTATCTGCCGCCCCAGGATGCCGATGAATTCCGCCAGGACACGTCGGGCGAATTCGGCGGCCTCGGCATCGAAGTCACCATGGAAGAAGGCACGATCAAGGTCATCTCGCCCATCGACGAGACCCCCGCCGCCCGCGCCGGCATTCTGGCCAATGACTTCATCATCGAGCTCGATGGCGTCTCCATCCAGGGCCTGTCGCTCGACCAGGCGGTCGAAAAGATGCGTGGGCCGATCGGCACCGACATCACGGTGACCGTTGCCCGCGAAGGCGTCGACAAGCCGCTCGAATTCAAACTGACCCGCGCCACCATCGCCATGCGCGCCGTGCGCTGGACCATGGAAGGCGATGTCGCCGTGCTGCGTCTCGCCCGCTTTTCGGCCCAGGCCTATATCGGCATCGAAAATGCCATCAAGGATATTTATGCCAAGCGCGACGGCGCGGCGCCCAAGGGAATCATCCTTGACCTGCGCAACAATCCCGGCGGCCTCGTCGACCAGGCCGTCTATGTCGCCGACGCCTTCCTCAAGCAGGGTGCCGTGGTTCTGACCCGCGGCCGCACCGAACAGGAAAGCGCCCGCTATGACGCCCAGCCCGATCCGCTCGACGAACAGCTCAAGGACGTGCCGCTGGTCGTGCTGATCAATGGCGGCTCGGCTTCGGCCTCCGAAATCGTCGCCGGCGCCCTGCAGGATCACAAGCGCGCAACGCTTGTCGGTACCCGCTCCTTCGGCAAGGGTTCGGTGCAGTCGATCATCTCGCTCGGCCCAGATGGCGCCATGCGCCTGACCACGGCCCGCTACTACACCCCGGACAACCGCTCCATTCAGGCCCTCGGCATCACGCCCGATATCGAGATCCGCCAGGTGGTGCCGGCCGAATTCCAGGGTCGCGACGAGATCGTCGGCGAAGCGGGCCTGGCCGGTCACATCAAGATCGAGGGGCAGGAAGAAAGCACCGTCGGCTCTTCGGTCTATGTGCCGCAGGAAGCAGCCGACGACGCCCAGCTGCAATATGCAATCAAGCTGATCAACGGCGAAGAGACCAACGAGGCCTATCCGCCAAAGGCTGAGTAACGGCCGAGCCGTGCTAGACTGGGGGCGCAACGGGTTGATTCGCCGCTGCGCCCCCATTTTCTTTTCTCTCGGGTAGGGCCGGACTGCCGATGGCCAATGATTTGAGTACGCCGCTGACCGGCCGCCGACAGCGCCTCAAGAATGCCTTGGGCCGCCCGCACCTGCCCATCGCGCGCATCCTCTTCGGTTTGATCGGTCTCATCGCCGTGGGCACGGTGGCCCGGCTGGCCCTGGTCGACGACCCGGCAGGCGGACGGCCGAGCCTTGAAGCCGGCATCGTCAACAGCCAGGTGGGCAATAGCGTTGCCGACACGGCCGCCTCGGGCCCCGCCACCATTACCGCCGACCCCCAGCAATATCCCGCCAATGGCTCGATTACTGCCGTGCCGGGCCATGTCGCCAGCGCCGAGGCGCATTCGGCACCCAATGCCTTGGGCATCGTGCCCGAACTCAGCGAGGAAACGGCCAATGGCCCCATTCCGCGCATTTCGGGCACCGGCCAGACCCCTTTTGCCACCTATCGCCACGCCTCCGAAGCGGCAAGCGCCGGCCCGCGCATCGCGCTGATCGTCACCGGGCTCGGCATCAACGAGCAGGGTTCGCTCGACGCCATCGCCCAATTGCCCGATCTCGTGACCCTCGCCTTCGCCCCCTATGGCAAGGCGCTCGAAAAAACCGTTGCGGTCGCGCGCGGCGGCGGCCACGAGGTCATGCTCGAAGTGCCGCTCGAACCCTTCGATTTCCCCCAGAACGATCCCGGCCCCCACACCTTGCTGACAGGCCAGGCGCCGCGCGAGAACCTCGAAAAGCTGTTCTGGCTGATGGCCCGTTTCGGCGGCTATTTCGGCATCATCAACAATATGGGCGCTCGCTTCACCGCCTCGGCCGGCGATTTCGGCCCGGTGATGGAAGAGCTGGGCGCGCGCGGCGTGGGCTATATCGACGATGGCTCTTCCAATCGCTCGGTATCCGCCCAGCTCGCCAGCGCCAACAAGGTGCCCTATGCGCGGGCCAGCATGCTGATCGATGCCAATCCGGCCCGCTCATCCATTCTCTCAGCGCTGGCCAGCCTTGAGGCTGAAGCGGTGGAACATGGCAGCGCAATTGGTATTGTAAGCGCATTGCCCATTTCCATTCAGGCCGTCTCCGAATGGTCGGCCAGCCTTGACGGCAAGGGCATTGCGCTGGTTCCGGCCAGCGCCCTCATGCAATAGGCCCTGCGGAGAGGCTTCTTCGCCCCAGGGACCCAACAGAACAGACGTAACGCCATGCCAGCTTCCCCGAGCCGTCAATCCCTGCCCTATCGCGACTGCGTCGGCATTGCGGTATTCAATACCAGGGGCAATGTCTTCGTCGGCCGCCGCAAGAAAGACGTGCACTGGGAGAACGAAGACGAATTGCAGGCCCCCTGGCAAATGCCGCAGGGCGGCATTGACGAAGGCGAAGACCCGCTGCGCGCCGCTTTGCGCGAGCTCTACGAGGAAACCAGTATGACCTCGGTAAGCCTTCTCGCCGAAGCGCCGGAATGGATTTACTACGACCTGCCCGACGACGCGCTCGGCATTGCGCTCAAGGGAAAGTATCGCGGCCAGCGTCAGCGCTGGTTCGCCTTTGCTTTTACCGGAGACGAAGCGGAAATCGACGTCGCGGCGCCCGGCGGCGGCAAATTTCACGCCGAATTCGACGCCTGGCGCTGGGAGCGCCTGTCGCGCACCCCGTCGCTGATCGTGCCGTTCAAGCGCGACGCCTATGAAAAGGTCGTCGAAGCCTTTATCGACATTCCGCAACGCTTTCCCCAGTCGTGAGATAGACATGAAAACCATCGGCCTGATCGGCGGCATGAGCTGGGAATCGAGCGCGCATTATTATCGCATTCTCAATCAGGAGACCGCGGCACGGCTGGGCGGGCTGCATTCGGCGCCGGTGCTGCTCGATTCGCTCGATTTCGCCCCGATCGCGGCGCTGCAATCGGCCGGAAAATGGGAGGAGGCCGGTGCGCTGCTCAACCGCTCGGCGTTGCGGCTCACGGCAGCCGGTGCCGAGGTCATCGGGCTTGCGACCAATACCATGCACCTCGTCGCCGATGCCATGATGCAAGGTGTCGATGCCGAATTCGTCCACATCGCCGACCCGACCGCCGATGCATTGCTGGCCGATGGCTACAAGACCGTGGGTCTGCTCGGCACGCGCTTCACCATGGAAATGGGTTTTTATCGCGAGCGGCTGGAACAGCGCGGCCTTACCGCCCTCATTCCCGAGGTCGACCGGACCAATCTCAACGGCATCATCTATGATGAGCTCTGCCGCGGCATCGTGCGCGAGGAATCGCGAAAGGTCTATGTCGAGGCCATTGCCCGCCTCGCCGCGCGGGGCGCCGAGGCGGTCATTCTGGGCTGCACCGAAATCGGCATGCTGATCGACGACGCCGTCAGTCCGCTGCCGGTCTTCGACACCACGGACCTGCATGCCCGCGCGCTGGTGGGCGCGGCGCTGGCTTAGTTCAAGCCGCGCGCCGGCCGCGCAACGGCTCCTTCGCCTCCAGCTGAAAAACATCGACGATGCGATCGAGCGCCTGGGTCTGGGCCTCCGTCTGTTCGATGGCGGCATGGGTTTCCTGCACCAGGGCCGCATTGTGCTGGGTCACCTCGTCGAGCGTGTGGATGGACGTGGTCACTTCGCCAATGGCGGCGGCCTGCTCGCGGCTCGCCCTGGCGATGGCGCCGACAAGTTCGGTATTTTGCGCCATGACGTCGAGCATCTGCATCAGCTTGCTGCCGGCCGCGGCGACCAGTTCCTCGCCGGTCCTGACTTCGCTGCCGCTCTTTTCGACCAATTGCTTGACCTCGGAGGATGCCTGGGCGGTCGATTGCGCCAGCCGCCGCACTTCGACGGCAACAACCGCAAAGCCCTTGCCCGCTTCACCCGCACGGGCCGCTTCCACCGAGGCGTTGAGGGCCAACAAGTTGGTCTGGAAGGCGATATCGTCGATCAGCCCGATAATATTGGCGATCTGGCCGGACGAATGGGTGATGCGCTGCATGGCCTGCGTGGCGGCGCCCATGACGGTGCCGCTCTCTTGCGCCACCGAGGCGACCGAGGCGGTCTTGTGCGCCGCCTCTTCGGCGCGGCCGGCATTTTCCGCCACCGTGCCCGCCAGCGCTTCCATGGCTGCGGATGTCTGTTCGATGGTTGCGGCCTGCCGCGTCGTACGATCGGAAAGATCGTTGGCCCCGCTCAACAATTCGCCGCTGGCGACGCGCAGGGACCGTGCGGTGGTCTGGAGCTGGTGCATGACATCGGCAAAGCGCTCCACCGTGCCATTGAGCGCGAGACGCAGGTCTTCGAACTCGGCGGGGAAAGGTTCGGCAATGCCACCGGTGAGATCGCCATCGGCGAGGCGCTGCAACCCGGCCCCGAGCGCCGCCACAGTCTGCTTTCGCGCCGTGACGTCGGTTGCGAACTGCACGATCTTATAGGCTTGGCCGTCGGCGTCGCAGATGGGGGTAAAGGTGCTCTGGATCCAGATTTCGCGGCCCTCGCGGGTCCGGCGCCGATATTCGCCGCTTTTGAATTCGCCCCCCGCCAGATCCAGCCAGAACTGCCTGTAGCTCGGGCTCTCGGGATCGACATCGCTCAGAAAGAGCGCATTGGGCCGCCCGATTATCTCCTCGAGGCGATAGCCGAGCAGGGTGAGAAAATTGTCATTGGCCGTCGCCACCGTGCCGTCGAGATTGAATTCGGCGACGATCTGGGCGCGCGAAATGGCCTGCAATTGCCCGGTATGGTCCGCCGCTTCCGCCAGATGCTGGCGCGCCTGCGCATCGAGCACGGCCTTTTGCTCGGCATTGGCGCGGAACACCTCGACGGTGCGTGCCATCAGGCCCAGCTCATTGCCATTGCCGAGATAGGGAATGGCGTGGCCGAGATCGCCCTCGGCAATGGCCGCCATGGCTTGCGACAGGCGCGGAATCGGCCGGGTGATGACGCGGGAGACGAGAAAGGCGGAAAGCCCCAACACCAGCACGGCGAGCGCCACGATGCCCGAGAGCACCAGCATGGAGCGATTGAGCACCGCCTCGATCGGCGCGCGGGCGACCGCGACCATGAGCGCGCCGATGACGGTTCCGTCGGCCTTGGCGATGGGCTGGTAGCGCAGGAAATATCCTTCCCCGTCAATCTCACCGCTCGAGGTCACCGCCTCATCGGCCTGGAGCGCGGCATGTAGCGGGGTGCCGGCGGCAATCGGCTGATCGAGAAGGCGCTCGCCGGCGGCATCGACGAGACTGGTCGTGCCGACAGTGAAATCCGCCGATTGCTCGGGATCGAACACATAAATGGCGACGTTCTGGCCGGCAACGCCGGCAATGGCGTCGATCATGTCATTGCTGCGGAAGCGCGGCATGCTGCGGCCGGTCAACGCTTCGACATCCCCGCTCGCATCCACGGCCACTTCGAGATTGGGCAGGTTGACCTGGAAGATTTGCGCCGCGATGCGCGTCGAGGCGCGGATGGCGTCGTCCGCATCGCTGCTTACCGTGCCCGAGAGGGTGACGAAAAGCGCAGCCAGAATGGTCACGCCGACGAGCAGAATGCCGATGATCGACATGGCCGCAATGACCACGGTCAAGCGCAGATGACTGAGGATCGAAAACATGCATTGCCCCACAAAGCATCGGCGTCCGAACGCCGCAGTGAAGGAAGACTGCGATAGAAACGTTAACTGAAGCTTGTCATCGGCACAAAATCACGCAACACCAATGGCTTGCCCAATTTCTAGGCACCAGCAACGGCAAAAACAAAAAAGGCCGCCCCCTGTGCGGGGACGACCTTTTCAAAGAACTTTGGGCCAGGCCCGAGGCTTAATGAATATGGCCTTCGTTGAGCTGCTGGGCTTCGAGGGCCAGGTTCAGCAGGGCGCTGACGAACTGCTGGGCATAGGACTTGTCCTCGGGCGTTTCGGCCCGGGCGAGTTCTTCCTCGGCCGCCTTGATCTGCGCCTGCAGGTCCGAATGGTCGAATTCGGTAAAAGGCACCGATTCTTCGGCCAGAATGGTCAGGCCGGCCGGCGACACGTCGGCAAAGCCGCCGCGCACGAAGAAGACTTCGGACGAATTGTCCCCCGTCACGGTGATGAAACCAGGACGGAGCGTGGTCATGAAGGGCGCGTGGTCGGCCATGACCGTGAAATAGCCCTCGGTGCCCGGCACGCTGACCGACTGCACGGTCTGCGAAACCAGCAGACGCTCGGGCGACACGATCTCGATCTTGAGGCCTTCAGCCATTTTTTTGGTCCCTTAGCGGAGAAAACCCGGAAGAACGGGCTTAGGCGCT
>DATMSG010000076.1:0-3615 GCA_035565515.1 Devosia sp. | reverse complement strand
CCCTTCGGGGCGACGCTGCCCCTTGGGGCGCGAGCGGTCGGGACGGCCACGGGTTTCGGCCTTGGCGTCACCGCCCTCGGCAGTATCGCGGCGGCGATTGTCCGAACGGTTTTTGCCGTGATGGTTGTTCTCGTTGTGGCGACGGCCACCGGGGAACCAGATTTCGTCGAATTCCGGCTCGGCCGGCGCTGCGGGCTCTGCGGCCTTGGCTTCGTCCACTACCCCTTCGGCGGCGGCCGGCGTTTCGGCGATAACAGGCGCCTCGGCTGCCGCTTCGACAACCGGAGCCGCTTCGGCATGAGCCTCGGTTGCGGAGGGATTGTCGGTCAGCACCACCTCGAGCGCCGGCGCTTCGGCGCTTGCTTCTGCTGCGGGCGCTGCGAGCTTGGGCGTCCGGCGGACGCGATAGCCGAGGGAAGACAGAATCGAGGCAAAATCCTCGCCCGAGCAACCGAGCAGGCTGGTCATCTCGACGGTGACGCGGAAACCATTGCCTTCGGCCGCACCCGCCGGCGGCTCGCCCTGGAACCGGGTGGGGTCGATGGCGATCAGCGGACGGATAATGTCGGCAAGGCGTTCCAGAATATCGACACGCACGGCACGCTTGCCCGCGACCTTGAAGCCGGCGACCTCATAAAGCCGCGGATCGACTTCCGGATCGACAAGGAACGAGGTGCGGCCGGAGAGCACGATATGGGGAATATCGGTGACGCCGGGCTGGCGAATGCCGCCATTGCGCAGTGCGAAAAGGATCAAAGCCAGTTCGCGCGGCGCAGGTTTCAGCGATAGCGGCAGATAGATGTGATAGGCGCCGAACTTGATGCCCAGCTTGCGCATCTTGCCGCGCACATCCTGATCGAGATTCTTGACCTCGTCGGCAACCTGGCCGCGCGGCAACAGCCCCAGATGCTCGAAAAGCTGGAAGGCAATGCCGCGCGCCGGCCCTTCGACATCGGCAGGCGCTTCGAGCGCCATGACCTGTTCGAGGGTGGTGTTGACGTGATGCCGCAACCAGAGCGACAGGCGATCCTGCACGCGCTCGAGATCGACCCCGGTCAACGATTCGTCGGCAAGGATGATGATGCGCGGCCGATAAAGGCTATCGCCTTCGGCAAGCTCGGCCACGATGTCGCCGCGCCAGCGCAGGCGGCCATCGGTGGCGAGGACGAATTCTTCATTGGGCGCGCCTGCCAGGCGATCGGCGCGATTGCGGATCTCCGGAGCCACGACCTGATCCGCTGCGGTGCGGGTGCCCTTGGCATCGAGCTCTCCATCGGAGCGCGCCAGGGTGAAGCGGAAGCCTTCGAGCGTGCCGAGAAGGTGGCCTTCCAGCCTTACTTCGCCGCGCTCATTGATCTCGGGAGATACCATACGTTTGTCTTTCAGATGGCGGAGCAGCACGCTGGTGCGCCGGTCGACGAATCTCTGGGTGAGACGCTCATGGAGGGCATCACTCAGGCGATCTTCAATCTCACGGGTCTTTTCGCGCCAATAGTGTGGGTCTGCAAGCCAGTTTTTGCGGTTGGCGACGAAGGTCCAGGTCCGGATCTGGCGGATCCGGTGACTGAGCGTTTCAATGTCACCTTCGGCATTGTCGCAAAAGCGAACCTGCTCGGCAATCCAATCGGCATTGATGGATACATTTTGCCTCAAATCCGAAAAAATCCGGGTGACGATCTCGCCATGCGCCGCCGGCGATATCCCCTGGTAGTCGGGAATCTGGCAGCATTCCCAGAGCAGTTTGACCGCTTCGTGGCCGCGGGCCATCCCCGCTGCCTCATTTCGCGATAAAAATTCCAGCGCCAACTGATCCGTAGCGATGGGCACCCGGGTCAGGGTCCGGTCCTCGGGCGTCTTTTCAAGGCTGGCGCGCAGCCGGTCGATGGAAGAAAAATCGAGGACCGAATTGCGCCATTGCAGCACTTTGACCGGCTCGAAATCGTGCGTTTCAAGTTGCACGACCAGTTCTTCGTCAAAACCCTCGGTGCCGCCGGTCACACCAAATGTGCCATTGCGCTTGTGACGCCCGGCGCGTCCGGCGATCTGGCCGATCTCGGCGGGGGTCAACGGCCGGCTCTGGTGGCCGTCGAATTTGGTGTCGTCGGCAAAGGCGACGTGATGGATATCGAGATTGAGCCCCATGCCGATGGCGTCGGTGGCAACGAGAAAATCGACATCGCCATTCTGGTAAAGCTCGACCTGCGCATTGCGGGTGCGGGGCGAGAGCGCCCCCATCACCACGGCCGCCCCGCCCCGCTCACGCCGGATCAGTTCGGCAATGGCGTAAACCTGGCGGGCCGAAAAGGCGACGATGGCGCTGCGGCTCGGCTGACGCGAAATCTTCTTCGAACCGGCATAGGTCAATTGGGAAAAGCGCGGCCGCTCGATGATCTCGGCGTGCGGCAAAAGCTTGCGAATGACATTGGCCATGGTGCCCGAGCCGAGCAGCAGGGTCTCGTGAAAGCCGCGGGCCTTCAAAATGCGGTCGGTAAAGACGTGACCGCGGTCGAAATCGGTCGCCGTCTGGATTTCGTCCACCGCCACGCAATCGACATGGATGTCCATGGGCATGGCTTCCACCGTCGCCACCCAATAGCGCGGTTTTAGCGGCACGATGCGCTCTTCGCCCGTCACCAGCGCCACAGCCTGCTCGCCGACCCGCTCCACCACCCGGTGATAGACCTCGCGCGCCAGAAGGCGCAGCGGCAAGCCGATCATCCCGGTGGGATGGGCCAGCATGCGCTCGATGGCGTAATGGGTCTTGCCGGTATTGGTCGGGCCCAAAATGGCCTTGACCGACTGGGAGGAGAAAGAAGTCATCGCCCCCCTATTTAGGGTGCCGGACCCGCCATGGCGAGGGGGCAGAACATTTGTCCCGCAAATGCACGCCTTTTTGTAACACGGCCCATTAATTTTAATATTCGGAACGGAGGGAGAACGAACAGGGACAGAATCGGTCTCAGCAGAGGAATCAGGGTTTGTTCACGACCACATCTGGTAGCGGCGACGAGCCCGAGCCACTAGCGCCGCCACCGCCGGGACATTTGTGACGCGCCCCGACCAAAAGTCCGTTCAGCTTCGTTACGATTGACCTAATTTTGTGATTTTTCAGGCATTTATGAACGGACTGCAAAACACTGCGGCGTAAAACTTTTATGCGTCTTAAAGATTCCTGTCCGGCAGCGCCGAAGGTTCGCGGGCACAAATTTACAATTTTCTGCGTTGACCGTTTCGAACCGGGACGGTGAGGGGCTACCAATGCGGAGCCAGCCTTGGAAGACCTCATGATGGCACACGCAGCCTAGTCTCGAACCACGAGGCCGCGCGAGCCGAACTCCGACACCGGTCCCTCAAGACGGAATTCGTCCTCGCCCGTCCTGATCCGGCACAGTCTTCTCGCCCGGATTAACCTTCAGTCCAAACCCGGAACGAACAGTGTCAGAATCGCGATCCTCACAGAGATACCGCTTTTGTTCTCCACCAGCGCTAGCGGTCTTGCTCGCCGCGCCACACTAGCCCGCGCTTGGTGGCTCACAAACCTCGAAAATCCCATTCACCTGCATAAACAATGATTTAAGATCGCGCGCCGGAGCGCCTTTCCTGCCGGTTCGTTAC
>DATMSG010000075.1:0-12851 GCA_035565515.1 Devosia sp. | reverse complement strand
ATTGCCGCGCCCGATGGTGAAAGTCAGCCCATGCCCCTCAAGCGCCCCATCGGTGCCGAGCACCACATAGGCGGCCGAGTAGTCGGGATCGGGGTTCATCGCATCGGACCCATCGAGCGAGGCCGAGGTCGGAAAGCGCAGATCGTGCGTCGTCAGGGTGGTGATCTTGGTCATGGTCGTGCTCTGCAAATTGGCGGTGCCACGAGGTCTGGGCACTGACGTTACGCCGTCCAGCCGCCATCGATGATATGGACCTGCCCGGTCGTATAGGTGGCTCCGGCCAGATAGACCGCCAGGTCCGCCACCTCGTCCGGCCGCGCGATGCGCCCGATCGGCTGGCGCGCGATGAAGGCCTTTTTCGCCCCCTCGAAATCGCCGGTGGCGTGCCAGCGTTCATGCAGGCTCGGGCTTTCCACCGTGCCGGGGCAGATGGCATTCACGCGGATATTGCTGGTCGTATAATCGGCCGCGATGGATTTGGTCAGCCCGACCACGGCCGCCTTGGAAATGGTATAGGCGGCGCGGTTGGGCACGCCTTTGATGGAAGAAGCGACCGTCGCCATATTGATGATGGCGCCATCCCGGCGCTCCAGCATCTGCGGCAGAATGGCCTTTATCGTGCGGATTTGCGCGCGGACATTGAGATCGAGCGCGAAATCGAGATCCCTATCGCTCATTTCGAGCAGCGTGCCGTTGTGAACGACGCCGGCGCAGTTGAACAGCACGTCGATCCGGCCGATTTCGGCAACGGCTTGGGTGACGGCCTCATCGGAAAGAACGTCGAGCAGACGCGTCGTGATATTGGGCACGCCCTCGAGTTCGCGCAGCTTGGCTTGGTTGATATCGGTCGCAATCACCTTCGCCCCGGCCTTCGCAAAGGCGCGGGCAGAAGCCTCGCCGATCCCCTGGGCCGCGGCAGTGATGAAGACGATCTTTCCGTTGAGGTCGGCCATTTTGTCCTTCGCTATGCCAGTCCACCGGCCTGATGCGGTGGGATAAAGCCCTTCTCCGCGAGGAGAAGGGCCACACAGTCTTAGTCGTACAGCACGGCCGCGATTTCCGGGTCGGCCATATTGGTCTTGTCGTACCAGTCAAAGCCCGAGTCGATGATCTTGGGCAGGGTCTCGCCCTTGAGCGCACCGATGGCGGCCTTGACGGTTTCGTAGCCGATGCCGACCGGGTTCTGGGTGATGGCGCCGGCCATGGCGCCGGATTCGATAAAGCCCTTCTGCGCGGCGCCGGAGTCAAAGCCGATCACGACGATATTGCTGCCCAGCTCGGTCTTGCCATTGACCACACCGATGGCCGAACCTTCATTGGCACCGAAAATGCCCTTGAGATCGGGATTGGCAAGCAGGATCGACTTGGTGATTTCGGTCGATTGCAGCTGGTCGCCGCCGCCATACTGAACGCTCACCACTTCGATCTTGGGATAGGCTTCCTTGATGCGGTTGACGAAGCCGTCGACGCGATCGATGCCGGTGCGGCTGGTCTGGTCATGGGCCACGACGGCAACCTTGCCTTCCCCGCCGATCAGTTCGGCCATCTTGTCGGCAGCGAGCGCGGCGGCCGCGACATTGTCGGTGGTGACGGTCGTTAGCGGAATGTCGCTGTCGACGCCGCTGTCGAAGGCGATGACGGGAATGCCGGCATCCTTGGCCTGCTGCAGCAGGGGGCTGGCGGCCTGGCTATCGAGCGCGGCAAAGCCAATGGCGTCGGGCTTGCGCGAGAGCGCGGCGGCCAGCATGTCCATCTGGCGATCGACCTGGGACTCGGTTTCCGGGCCTTCGAAGGTCACCGTGACGCCGAATTCGGCGCCGGCCTTATCGGCACCGGCCTTCACCGCCTGCCAGAACTGGTGCTGGAAGCCTTTGGAGATCAGGGCGATATCGTAGTTTTCCTGCGCGAATGCGGCGCCGTTGGATGCGGCGAGCATGGCAACGGCGCTGAGGGCGCCGAGCAGGGTGCGACGGTTGAGCATGGTTTTCCTCCCACATGCTGCGTTGAATTTCCTGGGCATTTTGTACAAGCCTCTTATTGGCGCGGAAGTGCGCAATGTGTCGGCGCTCAAAGAGCGCCAACGGAACCGGCGCCTAAAGTGTGCGGCGCCGCAGTATGTCGGCATAGACCGCAAGAATGATGATGCAGCCGGTCACCACCGTCTGCCATTCCTGGGCCACCGATAGGATGCGCAGGCCATTGGCCAGCACCGAGATGATGAGAGCCCCGATCAGCGTGCCGAGCACGGTGCCGCGGCCGCCCGAAAGCGAGGTCCCGCCGATGACGACGGCGGCGATGGCGTCGAGTTCATAACCCTGGCCGAGCGCGGGCTGGGCCGAGTTGAGGCGGCTGGCGATCAGCACGCCGGCCACCCCGACAATGCCGCCGGCCAGTGCATAGACGCCGATCTTCCAGCGATCGACATTGACGCCGGAAAGCCGCACGGCCTCCTCATTGGAGCCGAGCGCGAAGGTGTAGCGGCCGAGCGCGGTCTTGCTCAAGACAAAGCTCGCAATCAGCGCCACGGCAAACAGGATCATCACGCCATTGGGCACCGGCACGGCCGGAATGATCTGGCCGACGACCGAGCCAAGGGCGATCTGGTTAAAGCCCGGCGTGTCGTTGAAATAGATCGGCCGCGTGCCGGAAATGACCAGCGACAGGCCTTTGAGGATCAGCATCATGCCCAGCGTGGCGATGAAGGGCGGAACCTTCAATTTGGCGATGATGGTGCCCGAAATCAGCCCCGAAAACGCGCCCGCCAGAATCGCCGCCACGATGCCGAGCGGCATGGGCAGGCCGAGATAGGTAAGGATGACCCCGGCAATCACCGCGCAAAAGGTCATTAGCGTACCCACCGACAGATCGATGCCGCCGGTAATGATGACCAGCGTCGCGGCAATGGCGAGCACGCCATTGACCGAGGTCGCCTGCAAAATGGCGAGAATATTCTGGGTCTGCATGAAATTGGGCGAGGCCAGCGAAAAGGCGACGACCAGCGCGATCAGACCGGAAAAGGCGAGAAGCCGGTGAAAAGCGCCGGAAATGCGTGGGCCGGATTTTTGCACGGCGGGGGCTGCGGTATCGGTCATTCTGTCTCGCCCTTAAAACTGGTTGTCGCGGCCGCTTCTTCACCTCTTCCTCTGGGGGAGGGGGCGACCCTTTTGGGTCGGGTGAGGGGGCCTTGCGGCCCTTCCCCAAAGGAGAGGGGAAGAAAGGAGAAGCACTCAACCCGCATGGCGCACCTCCATGGCGGGCGCGCGCAAGGTCGCAAGCCGCATGATGTCTTCCTGGCTAGCCCCGCCCGGCAGCATGCCGGTCAGGCGCCCCTCGCACATCACCGCGATGCGGTGGGACAGGCGCAGCACTTCGGGCAGTTCGGAGGAAATGACGATGATCGCCTTGCCTTCGGCGGCAAGCGCATTGAGCAATTTGTAGATTTCGGACTTGGCGCCGACATCGATGCCGCGCGTCGGTTCGTCAAAGATCAGAATATCGCAATCGCGCAGCAGCCATTTGGCGATGACCACCTTTTGCTGGTTGCCGCCCGAGAGCAGGCGCGCCTCCTGCGTGTCGCTGGGAGTCTTGATCGACAGCTTGCCGATATAGCCGACCGCCTCTTTCTGCATCCCGGCCTCGTCGAGCACGCCGGCAAGGCCGGTGAACCGCTCAAGGCTCGCCAGCGCGATATTGTTGCGCACGTCGAGCCCGGTCGCGAGCCCGAAATGCTTGCGGTCCTCCGAGAGATAGCCGATCCCGGCGGCCACGGCGTCCCTGGGCGAGGCGATGCCGACCCGTTTGCCATGCACCCAGATTTCCCCGCTTTCGCGCCGGTCGGCACCAAAGATGGCGCGGGCGACCTCGGTGCGTCCGGCCCCCATCAGCCCGGCAAAGCCGAGAATTTCGCCCCTGCGCACCGAAAAACTGACATCGCGGATTTCCCGGCCGCGATTGAGCCCCTTGACCTCCAGCGCCACCGGCGCATCGGCGGTATTGGGAATGGTGAGGGTTTCATTGGTCAGCGTGCGGCCCACCATCATGGAAATGATGGTTTCGATCGGCGTATCGGCGCCCGGCACCGTGCCGACATATTCCCCATCGCGCATGACCGTCACCCGGTCGGAGATGCGTTTGATCTCGTCCATCTTGTGCGAGATATAGACCACGCCCACACCATCGGCCTTGAGGCGGTTGATGATGACGAAAAGCTCGGCAATTTCCGCATCGTTCAGCGCAGCGGTCGGCTCGTCCATGATCAATACGCGCGAGCGATAGGACAATGCCTTGGCGATCTCGACCATCTGCTGCTTGGCAATGGTCAGGCTTTCCACCTTTACCGTTGGCTCGAGCTTGAGATTCATCGAGGCAAAGATCGCTGCCGCGTCGCGATTGAGCTGGCCTTCGTCCAGAATCCCGAAGCGGCGCGGTTCGCGGCCGATGAAAATGTTCTGCGCCGCCGTCAGGTCGCGCATCAGCGCCAGTTCCTGATGGATAATGCCGATGCCGAGCGCCTGCGCCTCGCGCGGTGAGGTGATCTCGACCGGCTGGCCATTGAGCAGCACCGTGCCGGCATCGCGCGAATAAACGCCCGAAAGCACTTTCATCAGCGTCGACTTGCCCGCGCCATTCTCACCCATCAGGGCATGGACTTCACCCGGCTTGAGATCGAAGCGCGCCTTGGCCAGCGCCCGCACGCCGGGGAAGGATTTGTCGATATCGGTCATTTCGACCAGCGCGGCCGGCGGGTTCGCCAGCGAAACCGGCGCACCCGCGACGGATGCCGGCCCAACATGCCCAGCCATGGAAAATCCTCCCGATACAGGCAGCCTCCTTGCTTCGGGCCGCTCTGCGATGCGGGGCGAGTGAAAGGCAAATCGACCAGGCTGTCAAGTGGTCAGACCAGTGGACATGTCGAGGCGGGAACGCTATGGGTTTGTCGGGGAAACCGCGTGGCGGCCCCAGAGGGGAAAATGAAACTTCAGGCCGTATCCAACCGCAAACTCTATATCCAGATCGCCGACCAGATACGGGATCAAATCCTGGCGGGCGCGGTCGAGTCGGGAAGGCAATTGCCTTCCGAACGCGACCTGGCATTGAGCCTGGGCGTCTCGCGGCCAACGGTGCGCGAGGCGCTGATTGCGCTCGAAGTCGCCGGCTTCGTCGAGGTGCGGGTGGGCGTAGGCGCCTTTGTGCGCGACCAGAGCCGGGGCAGTGCGGCCCTGCCCGATCAGGGCAATTCGCCCCTTGAAATCATGCAGGTGCGGCGCTTGCTGGAGCCGGAAGCGGCGGCACTGGCGACGCAGAATATTTCGCCCGACGGCATGGCGCGGCTCGCCGAAACCATTCGCCGCATGCAGGCCGAAACGGTGGGCAATGTCTGGTCGACCGACAGCGACCGGATCATGCATATCACCATTGCCGAGGGCTCGGGCAATTCGGTGCTGCGCGACATGCTCGACCAATTGTGGAATTCGCGCTCGGAGGAGGTGGATACGAAATTCCACGAACACCTGGCCGCCATTGCCGAGGTGCGCGAGCATATTCTGGACGACCACGGCAAGATCGTGGGCGCCATTCTGGCGGGCAATGCCGCAGCCGCGCGCGAAGCCATGGCGGCCCATCTCGATTTCGTCACCGCGGCAATGCTGAAGGCCTGGGACTAGCGCCCGCCGATTTCCGCCATCAGCCCGGCCCAATCCGCCAATAATTTGTCCCGCGCCCTGAGCCCGCCGCTCACCGAATGCCGCTTTTCGTCCTGGGCCAGCCGCACGAAAACCAGGCGCTGCCCATCCTTGTCGGCCCAGCCCACATACCAGCCCCAGCCCCGCGCCCGGTCAAAGTTCCCGTCCGCCTGCCGCGGATAGGCCGATCCCGTCTTGCCCTGCAGCACCCAGCCATCGCTCGTGCCACCCTGCTGCACCAGTTCCATCGCCCCCGCCATCGCTGCCGGCGACACAGGCAGCTTGCCATCGACGAGCGCGGCGACAAATCCGGCCTGCTCCAGCGGCGAAATTTTCAGCGACGAGGAAATCCACGAGCGTTCGAGCCCATTGTCCTTGCCGGGATCGCCGGCAAAATCGGCATTTCCATAGGCAAATTTCCGCCCATAGGCCGTCAGCCCTTCGGCCCCCAGCATTTCGGCCAGCCGCTGCGAATACCAGACGGTCGAATTCGCCATCCACATGGCCGGGTCGGTGTCCTGCCGCCAGGATGCGCCCATCCAGTCGGCATAGCCTTGCTTGAACGGCAATTTCGGCTCATGCGCCGACGTGATGATTCCGGCATCGTAAGCCATCACCGCCAGTGCCACCTTGAAGGTCGAAGCCGGCGTCACCCGCGTTTCGCAGTCCCCCTCCTGATGGAGCACGGTTCGCGTCGCCGGATCGGCGATCAGCGTACAAATATCGCGCGCCTCCGCCGGAACGGACAGGGCAAAAACACCCGCCAAAGCGGCGGCCAAGAATGCAAATCGCACAAAAATCTCCCCGGCATTTTGGCCGCAGGTCGGTTCTCGCGTTCCACAGCGCCGCAATTGTGACGCCGAAGAACTCATGGTGAAGAGAGGGTAAAGGGCGGCCGGGAAGACGGGTCCTAGCGCAGCCCGGATTTTTCCAGCAGACCCTGGCGCTTGGCGTCATAATAATAGCCGGCGGCATAAAGCTGCATGGCGCGGTCATGATCGCCGCCCGCCGTCACATAGGCCCCGGCAAGATAGCGCACCGCAAAGCGCAGATTGGTTTCCGCATCGAGCAGTCCCGAAGCCTCGCCCGAAAAACCCATGCCGCGCGCGGTGGCATAGCTGATCTGCATCAGCCCGTAATAGGGCCCGTTGCGCGCTGCCGGATTATAGCCGCTTTCGCGCACGATCACCCGGCGCACCAGCGCTTCGGGCACGCTATATTGGGTCGAATAATGCGCAATCAGCCCATCGAGCGCGCCGCGCTCGCTGGCCGCAAAGCCGAGCAGCAGGTCCGAACCGGCGCGTGGAACATTGGCGGCCTTGGGCACATGGCCCTCCGGCGTCGGCGTGGCGGCGACCGGCGCCATCGAAGCAATTGCGGCAGAAGCTGACTTATTGCCCGGCAGCGGCTTGATGCCGGACATGGAGCAGCCCGAGACGAAAACCGCCAGCGTCAAAAGTCCCGCCAGAGGTATGGCCCGTGCCGTCATGCCTTCGTCCTTTTGCGGATGCTTCAATTACGGCGGTTAAGCCCAAATCGCGGCGCCTTGATGGCAGAACAAAGTTCGCGCGCCGCGCAAGCATATTGTGATCGTTATGCCGGCTTCTGCCGCCAAAAGGTTTACGCTTCCTTACCGCAATCCCCGTCTCGATTAAAGCAAGTCTATCCAAACCGGTGCTCAAACGCGCTTCAGCCCCACTGCAATCCCCTGGCCGACCCCGATACACATGGTTGCCAGCGCCCGTTTCTTGCCGCTCAAGGCAAGCTCCAGCGCCGTCGTTCCGGCAATGCGCGCCCCGCTCAATTGGCATTGCCGAAAATGACATCGTCCACGGCGTCCCAATCGACGCCGCGCTGTTCGGCCATTAGTGCCTTGAGCGGAATGGCCCCCCAGATTGTCCGGCCGCGCGGAAGCGAGCCATTTTCACGAAACCTCCGGCGCCATCAGGTCGCCAATCACCTCGGGCAGCACCAGTTCCGCCCCCGTCACCGCCTGCAATGCCTCGACACTCATCGAGGCCAGTTTTTCGCGCAGCACAAAGCGCCCGCCTTCGATGTCGATCACCGCAAGACTCGAATAAATCCGCGTCACGCAGCCGACGCCCGTCAGCGGCAGCGAGCACCGCTTCACCAGTTTCGGCTTTCCGTCCTTGGTCACATGGTCGGTAATCACGGCAACGCGCTTGGCCCCATGCACCAGATCCATCGCCCCGCCCACGGCCGGCACGCCCCTGGGTCCGGTCGACCAATTGGCGAGGTCGCCATTCTCGGCGACTTCATAGGTCCCCAGGATCGCCACATCGAGATGGCCTCCGCGCACCATGCCAAAACTGTCGGCATGATGGAAAAACGCCGCGCCGGGTTTGAGCGTGATCGCCTTCTTCCCCGCATTGATCAGGTCCCAGTCTTCCTCGCCCTCCGGCGGCGCCTCGCCGAAATTCAACACGCCATTCTCGGTGTGAAAGATCGCCTGCCGCCCCGGCGGCTGGAATTTGGCAACCATTTCGGGAAAGCCGATGCCCAGATTGACATAGGCGCCGTCTTCGATGTCCTGCGCCGCGCGCCAGGCAATCTGGGCATTGGAAAGCTTGCTGCTCATGCGTAAGTCACTCCCTCGCGCATCAGCGCTTCTTCCTGTCTGGCATCGGCCACCTCGACCACGCGATTGACGAAAATCCCCGGGGTAACGACATGCTCGGGATCGATCTCCCCCGGCGTCACGACTTTCGTCGCCTGCACGATGGTGAGTTTTGCCGCCGCCGCCATCAGGGGCGAAAAATTCCGTGCCGCCTTGCGATAGGTCAGGTTCCCCATGCTGTCGGCCAGCTCCGCCTTGATCAGCGCCGCGTCGGCCTTGAGCCAGCGCTCCTGCACATAGGATTTGCCGTCGAATTCGGCGACCGGCTTGCCCTTGGCCACATCCGTCCCAAAGCTCGCCGGCGTATAAAAGGCCGGAATGCCCGCGCCCCCGGCCCGAATGCGCTCGGCCAGCGTCCCCTGCGGCACCAGTTCCAGCCCGATTTCGCCCCTGAGATATTTTTCCGTAAAAGCCCTGGGATCAGCAGAGCGCGGAAACGAGCAGACCATCTTGCTCACCATGCCCGCATCGATCATCGCGGCAATGCCGATCCGCCCATTGCCGGCATTGTTGTTGACCACGGTCAGGTTCTTCGGGCTTCCCGTCGCCTTGAACCGGTCGATCAGCGCATGAATAAGCTCGATGGGCGCGCCCGAGCCGCCAAAGCCCCCCACCATCAGCACCATGCCATCCTCGATTCCCCCCACGGCAGTGGCGAGATCGGGTACTTTTTTGTCCATCGTCCTGTCCTTTCCCAGTGGACCTCCTCCTGCCGCGCGGAACGAAGCGCGGCTTCGAGGGAAGAGGTCGTGGCTGGATGATGGCCAATATTTGCCATCCCGGGGGAGAGAGCGGAAATGAAATCTAGCCAATAAATATAGGCTGTGGGTTATAATAAATGGGCTTCTAAACGCTAGATATACGTCAATGGTCGTCAATCGATAACCAAGTAGATCCTCACTTGGAGCCCGTCGAAGGACGAGGTCTTCTAGGGCGCGATCCTGATCTG
Organism: Devosia sp.; assembly: GCA_035565515.1. Classification (GTDB taxonomy): domain Bacteria; phylum Pseudomonadota; class Alphaproteobacteria; order Rhizobiales; family Devosiaceae; genus Devosia. The sequence continues at coordinate 3,583 of DATMSG010000075.1, read as the reverse complement.
CTCGACCAGTCTCAACCCCAGCCGCAAACTGGCCCCTGTGGAGACCAGCATCTGCGGCAGCGTCAGCCATTCGAGCGTCCAGGCCGCGCCCGAGCGCTCGTTTTCGTGCACCAGCGCCTGGTTGAGCGTGCCCGAAAGTCCCGCCACCTGCCGCGCCAGCGCCACCAGCACTTCCGCATTCACCGGGTTGGATTTGTGCGCCATGGCCGAAGACCCGCCGCCGCCTTCGAGCGTCAGCACCGCCACTTCGTTCTGCGCCAGCAGCGCCACATCCATGCCGATCTTCCCCAGCGTCCCGGCAATCAGCGCCAAGAGATTGCCCAGCGCCGCAATCGGATCGCGCTGCGCCTGCCAGGGCGTCGCCAGGCCCAGATCGAGCCGCTGCGCCATTCCGGCCGCAATCGCGTCGCCAAAACCCTCAAAACTGCCGCGGTCCCCCACCGGACCGCCAAGCTGAATGACCAGCAGGCTCCGCCGCATGCCGTTGAGCGCGCGTAGATGCCGCTGCAAAGGCTCGCCCCAGCTCGAGAACTTTGCGCCCCATGTCGTCGGTAAGGCCACCTGCATGCGCGTATGCGCCATGAGCGGCTTTTCGCCATTGAGATGGGCCAGTTCTTCCAGCCCCGCCAACAGCACAGAAAGCCGTGTCTCAAAGACCCCGAACACTTTCGCCAATTGCAGCATCAGCGCGGTATCGATCGCATCCTGGCTCGTCGCGCCTTTGTGGAGGGCAGGGCGGTGCTCCTCGGCCAGGTGGCGCTTGAGCTGTTTGACCAGCCCCGGCACCACCACCCCATCCCGCGCCATGCCCGCGGCCAGCTCCGCCCAGTCGGGCACAAAATTCTCCGTCGCCGCGACAATCGCGCTTGCCGCGGCGCCCGGCACAAAGCCGCAATCCGCACTCGCCTCCGCCAGTGCCCGCTCGAATGCCAGCATGGCACCGAGCTGCGCCTCGTCCGAAAGGAGAGCTTCGATTTCAGGATCGCCGGTCAGGGCGGAGAGGAGGGACATCTTGTTCCGTTCGGCGCGTGGTTATTGCCGTCACCCCCTTCCAGCCTCCCCATCGAGGGGGAGGTGCCGGCTGGCGGGTTGGGCGAGGTCTGGCCTCAAACTCGATCTGACACCACCCCCTTGATGGGGGAGGCCAGGAGGGGGTGGAGCCACAAGCACCATCCCCCAAACCTAAATATCAAAAAACACCGTCTCCTTCTCCCCCTGGAGATGGATATCGAGGTGATAGCGCCCCGCGGCTTCTTTGCGCGCGATCAGCGTCTGCCGCCGGCTTTTGTCCATGATCTTGTTGAGCACGAAGTCGGTCTCGTTCGCCTCGGCCTCGTCCTCGAAATAAAGCCGTGTCTGCAGTCCGATATTGATGCCGCGCGCCACGATCCAGAGCGAGACATGCGGCGCCATCGGCTTTCCGTCCGGCCCCGCCACGCGCCCCGGCTTGATCGTTTCAAACGTGGCGACCCCATCGGCCCCCGCCGCCTGCCGTCCCCAGCCGGTAAAGGCCGGGACGCTATTGCCCGGCGCCGCAAAATGCCCGCCCGCATCCGCCTGCCAGATTTCGACAAGACCATCGGACAGGGGCACGCCCGCCCCATCGATCAGCCGGATCGCCAGCGTAATCCGCTCGCCCTCGACCTCGCCATTGATCATCCTTGCGCCCATATCGGCATAAACGCCGGGCAGGTCGCAGAAATTCGGCGTCATGCCGATATGCACATAGGGGCCCGCGGTCTGCGACGGGGTTTCCTTGAGGCTCGGAACGGGATGCAGCATCAGTTCCCCTCCAACTTGTTTTCAAACATGGTCGAGCGCCGCCCGCGCAGCACGATGTCGAAGCGATAGGCCAGCGCATCCATCGGCGTCGTATTGTGCCGGTCGAGCCGCGCCGTCAGTTGGTCGATCGCCGCCTTGTCGTTGATCGTCCTGACGATCGGGCACTGCCAGATCATCGGATCGCCCTCGAAATACATCTGCGTGATCAGCCTTTGCGCAAAGGCGTGGCCGAAGACGGAAAAATGAATATGGGCCGGCCGCCAGTCATTGCCGCCATTCGGCCAGGGATAGGCGCCGGGCTTTATCGTGCGGAACGAATAAAATCCGTTCTCGTCGGTCACCGCGCGCCCAAAACCGGCGAAATTGGGGTCGAGCGCGGCCAGATAGGCTTCCTTCTTGTGCCGGTAGCGCCCGCCGGCATTGGCCTGCCAGAATTCCACCAGAGTGCCCGGCACCGCCCGCGCATTTTCATCGAGCACCTGGCCGTAAACGATCATTCGCTGCCCGATGGCTTCCGTGCCGTCCTGGCTGAAATTGCGGATGAGGTCATTGTCGAGGGCCCCGAGCTTTTCGTGCCCGAATGTCGGCCCCGTCAGTTCCGATTTCGTCGGCCCCAGCGCCAGCAGGCTATGCCTGGGCGCGCGGAACGTCGTGCTCTTATATCCCGGCGTATCCGCCGCCGGATGCCAGGCGCGGTCGCGCTGATAGAGCGTCCCATCGGCGCCGGGTAGAATAATGCCGCTCATGCTGCGCCCTCCTTGCGCTTGGCCAGTTCTTCGCGGGCGATCTTGAAGGCCCGGTTGGCCGCCGGCACGCCGGCATAAACCGCCACATGCAGCAGCGCTTCCTTGATATCCTCGGGCGTGGCGCCCGTATTGGCCGTGGCGCGCACATGCATGGCCACTTCCTCATCATGGCCCAGGGCGGCGAGGAGCGCGAGGGTGATCATCGAGCGCTCGCGCTTGCTCAGTCCCGGCCGCGACCACACCGTGCCCCAGGCGCCTTCGGTGATGAACTGCTGAAAATCACTATCGAAGTCGGTCATCTTTGCCGAGGCATTGTCCACGTGAACATTGCCCAGAACCGAACGGCGCGTCGCCATGCCCCGCTCATAAAGCGTCGTCTCAGCCATGACCGGCCTCCTTGAAAAATTCTGTCATCAAATCCGCCAGCCTGTCCGGCGCCTCGATCGATGGAATATGTCCCACCTGGGGAAAAACCACGTAGCGCGCGCCGGCAATGGCGGCGGCCGTCGCCTCGACCTGCGCCGCCGGCATGGCGAGATCGTCCCCGCCTGCCACCAAGAGCGAAGGCAGGGCGATGGCGCCGATCCGCTCGCGCAAATCCGCATCGCGCAGCGTCGCGCAAGTGGCGGCATAGCCCCCGGCATCCGAGCGCAGGAACATATTGCGCCAGCCCGCCAGTTCCTCGGTCCGCTCCGCGCGAAAGGCGGGACTGAACCAGCGCTCCATGATGCCATCGGCAATCGAGGCTACGCCCCTTTCCAGCACCGCCTCCATCCGCGCCGTCCAAAAGGCATGGTCGCCCGATTTGGCCGCCGAATTGCAGATCACCAGCGCGGTCAGCCGCTCCGGCGCCCGCAATGCCGCGCCCTGCGCAATCAGCCCGCCGATCGACACCCCACCCAGCGCAAAGCGCATGATCCCCAGGTGATCGGCGAGCCCCATGAGATCGTCGAGATGGTCATCGAGCGAATAGTCGCCCGCCGGAACGTCACTCAGCCCATGCCCGCGCTTGTCATAGGAGAGAACGCGATAGCGCCCGGCGAGCCTTGCGATCA
>DATMSG010000074.1:0-6292 GCA_035565515.1 Devosia sp. | reverse complement strand
GCGGAAGAGCTCGATCTTCCCCAGCACGTCCTGCGATTCTGGGAAACCCGCTTCGCCACCATCAAGCCCCTGAAGCGTGGCGGCGGCCGCCGCTATTACCGCCCCGAAGACGTCCTGCTGCTGCGCGGCATCCGTCATCTGCTCTACGATCAGGGCTTTACGATCAAGGGCGTCCAAAAAATCCTCAGGGACCAGGGCCCGCGCTATGTCATCGCCGTCGGCGAAGGCAAGGGCCTCGACGAGATCATCCCCCTCATCGAAGAAGCCCAGGCCGCCGCCGACGAAGCCGAGATCGAAGAAGCCGTGATGACGGCCGACCCCAGCCTCGACGAAGAATCGCGCGAAAAACTCTCCGAAGTCCTCCGCGAACTCCTCGAGTGCAAACGCATCCTGGAACGCGCCCGCGAGCACTAAGCAGCCCTCATGCTGAGGTGCTTTGCAAAGCAAAGCCTCGAACCACGAGGGTATGGCACCATCTCGCCCCAGCCACGATCCCTTCACCTCCCCCTGAATGGGGGAGGCCGGGAGGGGGCGATCGGCACCCACAAATGCCACCCTCCTATTAGAATTCTCATTCCATCTCGCCAAAAAATCGCCTATTCATTCCATCGACAATCTGGTGGAGGAACCCCACAATGACCGTTCGTTTTGGCCTGCTTGGCGCCGGCCGCATTGGCAAAGTTCACGCGAAAGCCATCGGCTCCAATCCCACGGCGAAACTCGTCGCCGTTGCCGATGCCATGGCCGACGCCGCCTCCGCCATCGCCACCCAGTATGGCGCCGAAGTCCGCACCATCGACGCCATTCTCGCTTCCGCCGACATCGACGCCGTCGTCATCTGCACCCCCACGGACACCCATGCCGACCTCATCGAGCGCTTCGCCCGCGCCGGCAAGGCCATCTTCTGCGAAAAGCCGGTCGATCTCGACATCGAGCGCGTAAAGGCCTGCATCCGCGTCGTCGACGAAACCTCGGCCACCCTCATGGTCGGCTTCAACCGCCGCTTCGACCCCCACTTCCAAGCCGTCAAGCAAGCGATCACCGACGGCCAGATCGGCGAGGTCGAAATGGTGACCATCATCTCGCGCGACCCCGGCGCTCCGCCGGTCGATTACATCAAGCGCTCCGGCGGCATTTTCCGCGATATGACGATCCACGATTTCGACATGGCCCGGTTCCTGCTCGGCGAAGAGATCGACACCGTCTCCGCCCAGGCCTCCGTCCTCGTTGATCCCGCCATCGGCACCGCCGGCGACTATGATAGCGTCTCGGTCATGCTCTCGACCGCCTCGGGTAAGCATGCCACCATTTCCAACTCCCGCCGCGCCACCTATGGCTACGATCAGCGCATCGAGGTCCACGGCAGCAAGGGCGCCGTCGCGGCCGAAAACCAGCGCCCGGTCTCCATCGAAATCGCCAATGCCACCGGCTATACCCGCCCCCCGCTGCACGACTTCTTCATGACCCGCTACACCGAAGCATATGCGCGTGAAATCAGCAGCTTCATCGATTTCGTTGAATCAAAATCCCCGGCTAGCCCGAGCGGCACGGACGGCCTCATTGCCCTCGCGCTCGCCGACGCGGCCCTGAAATCGGTAAAAGAAGGCCGCGCGGTGAAAGTGAGCGAAATCACCGGCGTCCTGGCTGACAAATCGGTCTTCCAGGGCCGCTGAACCCTCGCCGCACGAAAAACGAAGGGCGCCACTTGGGCGCCCTTTTTCCGTTTAGTCTGGGATCGATGCAAACCCCGTTGAACCAATGAAATTCCTGTCCATGCTTCCCGGCCTTCTCCTCGTTTCGCCCGCCGCGGCCCAGAGCGCCGATCCGCACTCGGTCTTCACCCTCCGCGGCGAGTGCCAGACCTTCGTGGCCGGAACCGAGGATCTCACCAGCATCTGCGCCGGCGAAGTCCTGCAGGTCGTCTACACCGACAGCCGAATGGATCTTTCCATCTGGACCGATGCCCCCTCCGGCCGCTTCTTCGTCCTCAGCGGCACGGCAAGCGCCGAAAACGGCAACCTTGCCCTGGCCATCGACCGGATCATCGAAGGCAAGGACGGCAGCGGCAACAACAATGTCGAGGTAAAAGCCTCAGGCAAGTGCACGCTTGCCGGCGATCCCACATCCGGCCCCGCGCACTATACCTGCGAGGCCACCGACGCCGCCGGCATCGTCTATAAGTTCGCCCTGCTCACCGACGGCTCCGCCCCGGAAAACATGCTGGACTAGCTATTTCAGCATCCACTCATGCTCGGGCGCATTGTGGAATTTCCACACGCGCTTGGGCCCGGCCATGACGTTGAGATAATAGAGATCGTAGCCCGCCGTCGTTGCCACCGGATGATAGCCCCGCGGCACCAGCGTCACATCGCCATCCTCCACCGCCATCGCCTCGTCGAGGCTCCGGTCGTCGGTATAGACGCGCTGAAACGCGAAACCCTGCGGCGGGTTCATGCGGTGATAATAGGTCTCTTCCAGAAAACTCTCATGCGGAAGATTGTCCTCGTCGTGCTTATGCGGCGGATAGGACGAGGTATTCCCCTGCGGGGTAATCACTTCCACCACCAGCAGCGCATTGGCCGAACCATCGTCCTCGGGCATGATATTGTAGACATGCCTGATATTGGCACCCTTGCCGCGCGTCAGCCGCGGATGCGTTCCCGGCGGAATGACCTTGGCATGATATTCCCCGCCGCCCGGCGCCGAGCACACGGCCAGTTCCAGGTCCGTCGTCGCATCCACCGCCCAGTTGCGCCCCGCCGGCACATAGAGCGCCCAGGGCGCCCCCTCGAACGGGCTCATCCGCTCCCCAAGCTCGCCGAAATCCTCCCCATCCACGGCAAAGCGCCCCTTGCCGCCGACGATGACGAGGCAGACTTCGCGCTCCTCCGTCGCCTCGCCATAGGCCTCGCCAGCCGCCAGCCGATGCAGCCCGAAGCCGACATGCGTCCAGCCCGCCGAAGCGGGCGTTACGTCATGAATCCGACCGGTCTTGTTCGTCGGCCGCACCAGCAGGGGGGATTTCGTCATTCTTTGGCTCTTCCTTGGGAAAGGCATAGAAGAAATTATAGAGCGAATAGGCCAGCGCCGCGCCGACGAGGATCATCCAGAGCTGCTCTCCGGTATAGAACACCTCCCAGGCGAGCCAGACGACAAGAAACGCCACCACGGCAACCCGCCGCCATAGCGGCCGGAACCAGTTCAAATCATTCTGCTTGAGAGCCATCCGCCAATCCTTTGTTTGCGAATGCTCTAGCAAAACTCAGGCGCTTGGAAAACCTTGCGTCTCGACTGTGTACCCAGCCGCGGTCATCACGCGCATCAGTTCCTTGTGGCCCACCTGCGCCATTTTCAGCGGCGGGTTCTTCTTCGGGTCCTGCTCGGCCTCGACCACGAACCAGCCCTCATAGCCATGGTCGGCCAGCCGCTGCACGATGGCCCCGAAATCCAGCGAGCCGTCCCCCGGCACCGTAAAGGCGCCCAGCGCCACGGCATCGAGAAAGCTCTGCTTCGTCCGGTCCAGCCCATCGACCACCGCGCGCCGAATATCCTTCACATGCACATGGTTGATCCGCCCGTGATGCCTGTCGATCGCCCGCAAAACATCGCCCCCGGCGAAAGCCAGATGCCCCGCGTCGAGCAGCAGCGGAATGCCTTCTCCTGAAGCCGCCATGAAAGCATCGAGTTCCGCCTCGGTCTCGACCACCGCCGCCATATGATGATGATAGGAGAGTGGCATGCCCTGCTCGGCGCACCATTCGCCGAATGCAGTCACCTTCCGCCCATAAGCCTGCATCTCGTCGTCCGAAAGCCGCGGTTTCTGCGCCAGCGGCACCTCCCGCTTCCCCTGCACCGAGCGGCCCACTTCGCCATAGACGATGCAAGGCGCGTCGACCGCCTTGAACAGCTCGATCATCGGCAGAATACGGTCCTTGTTGGCGGAAATATCCTCATCCACCAGCGTCCCCGAAAACCACCCGCCACACAGCGTCACATCGGCGGCCTTGAGGATCGGCAACATCACCTCCGGATCATCCGGAAAGCGCCGCCCCTTTTCCATCCCGGTAAACCCGGCCGACCGCGATTGCCTCAGGCACTCTTCGAGCGACACGTCGTCGCTCAGTTCCACCAGATCGTCGTTCCACCACGCAATGGGCGACATCCCAAGTTTGGCTTTCATGCTTTCTCCCGCGCCAATGCGCAAATCTCGTCCCGTTCACTGGCTTCCCCGTCTCCGCAAGGGGAGAAGGAAGATTATCCAGTAGACCTCATGGTGAGCCTGTCGAACCACGAGGTCGTGCCGTAATTGGTGCCACGACCTCGCCCTTCGACAAGCTCAGGATGAGGTCTATTCGGCATTACCCAATCCGCTGCGCCCGCAACGCCTTCAGATAACCCTCGCGCGCCGCATTCACGGCCGGCCGCTCGCTCACCTCCGGCACCGCCACATCCCACCAATGCCCACCGGCATCCGTGGTGATGAGCGGATCGGTGTCGATGACGATCACCGTGGTCCGGTCTGCATCCGCCGTTTCGGCCAGCGCTGCCTCAAGCTCGGCAATCGAGCCAACCTTGCGGCTCACCGCCCCCATAGCCGCCGCATGCGCCGCAAAGTCGACGTTCGGCAGCGCCACGTGCGCGGTATCCTTCAAGAGGTTGTTAAAGTTCGCCCCGCCCGTCGCCATCTGCAGCCGGTTGATGCAGCCAAAACCCGCATTGTCCAGCAACACGATGGTCAGCTTGGCGCCGAGCATGATCGACGACACGATCTCCGAGTTCATCATCAGATAGCTGCCGTCGCCGACCATCACGACCACGTCGTCTTCCGGTCGCGCCAGCTTCACCCCGAGCCCCCCGGCAATCTCATAGCCCATGGTCGAAAAACCATATTCCATGTGATAGCTGCCCGGCCCATCGGCCTTCCAGAGCTTGTGCAATTCGCCAGGCAACCCACCTGAAGCGCAGACCAGTGTCGCCTTGGTTCGCGCCCGCTGCACCGCCCCGATCACCTGCGCGTCGGATGGCAGTTCCGCATTTGTCGGCCCCGTCGCCGCCTCGGCATCCAGCAGCCATTTGTCCTTTTCCCGCATGGCCTTATGGGTCCAATCGGAATCAACCTGCCAACCCATCAGCGCCGCATCCAGCGCTTCAAGTCCTACGCGAGCATCGCTCACCAGCGGCAGCGCCTCATGCTTGCCGGCGTCGAACGGCTGCACATTCAGCCCGACGATCTTCACCGCCTCGTTCTTGAACAGCGCCCAGGAGCCGGTGGTAAAATCCTGCAACCGCGTACCGACCGCGATCACCACATCGGCCTCTTCCGCCAGCACATTCGAGGCCGAAGAACCGGTAACCCCGACGCTACCCATATTGAGCTCATGCCCATGGGGCAGGGCGCTCTTGCCCGCCTGCGTCTCCATCACCGGAATGCCATGCTCCTCGGCAAAAGCGGCGAGGCTCTCGCTCGCCTCCGAATAGAGTACGCCGCCACCCGCAATGATGACCGGCTTCTTGGAAAGCTTGATCGCCGCCGCCGCCGTCGCGAACTCGTCGGCATCGGGCATGATCCGCCGCGGTACCCAAACCTTCTCGGCAAAAAAGCTCTCGGGATAGTCGTAGGCTTCCGCCTGCACATCCTGGCAAAGGCTCAGGGTCACCGGCCCGCATTCGGCCGGGTCCGTAAGCACCTGCATGGCGCGCCGCAGCGCCGGAATGATCTGCTCCGGCCGCGTGATCCGGTCGAAATAGCGGCTGACCGGGCGGAAGCAGTCATTGGCCGAAACCGTGCCGTCGCCCCAGTCTTCCACCTGCTGCAACACCGGGTCCGGCAGCCGATTGGCAAACACATCGCCCGGCAGCAACAGAATGGGCAGCCGGTTCACATGCGCCAGCGCCGCTGCGGTCACCATGTTCAGCGCCCCCGGTCCGATGGAAGAGGTCACCGCCATGAACCGCCGCCGGAAGCTGGCCTTGGCATAGGCAATCGCCGCATGCGCCATGCCCTGCTCATTCTGCCCGCGATAAGTCGGCAGGGTGTCCTTGACGCCATAAAGCGCCTCGCCCACCCCGGCCACATTGCCATGCCCGAAAATGGCAAAAACCCCGCCAAAGATCGGCACCGTCTCCCCGGCAATGACGGTCTTCTGCGCCGTCAGAAAGCGCGCAACAGCCTGCGCCATCGTCAATCGAACAGTTTTCTGGCTCATGGCCACTCCTCGTATTCCTCGGTGTCATTCCCGCGAAAGCGGGAACCTCCGTTTTATCTCTCGGGCCGGGGTCACCCCCTCCCATC
>DATMSG010000073.1:0-15799 GCA_035565515.1 Devosia sp. | reverse complement strand
CCGATCTACCCGACACCGAGGCCCCAAACAATGAACCTCATCGAACAACACGCCAGTTTCGGCGGCACGCAGAGCGTTTTCCGGCACACGTCCAAAACCCTCAATTGCGACATGAATTTCGGGATTTTTATTCCCGCGCATGCCGAAGGCGCGCGCCTCCCGGTCATCTACTGGCTCTCGGGCCTCACCTGCACCGAACAGAATTTCATCACCAAAGCCGGCGCCCAGGCCTATGCCGCCGAACACGGCGTCATCCTCGTCGCCCCCGACACCAGCCCCCGCGGCGATGACGTCGCCGACGATCCCGCCTACGACCTCGGCAAGGGCGCAGGCTTTTACATCAACGCCACAGAAGAACCCTGGGCGAAGCATTTCCGCATGTATGACTATATCGTGGACGAGCTGCCCGCCTTGATCGAAACCAGTTTTCCGGCCGGCGAAAACCGCTCGATCATGGGCCATTCCATGGGCGGCCACGGCGCCCTGACCATCGCTCTCAAGAATCCCGGCCGCTATCGCGCCGTCTCGGCCTTTTCGCCCATCGTGGCGCCCAGCCAGGTCCCCTGGGGCGAAAAAGCCTTTACCGCCTATCTCGGCCCCGACCGGGACACGTGGAAACAATACGACGCGACCGCGCTCCTCGCTTCGGTCACCGAACGTCTGCCCATCCTCATCGACCAGGGCGAAGCCGACAATTTCCTCGTCGTGCAGCTAAAGCCCGAAATCTTCACCGCCGAAGCCGCGCGCCACGATCACCCGGTAAAACTCAACCTGCGCCCCGGCTACGATCACTCCTATTATTTCATTGCCAGCTTCATCGGCACCCACATCGCTCACCACGCGGCAGCCCTCAAGGCGTGAACCGCCTCTCTCAGAACCCTCGTGGTGAGGTGCGCAGCGTAGCGTAGCCTCGAACCACGAGGGCGAGAGAGTGGAGGCTTCGCCATGCCCCTCTTGACGGCGGCCGCAGAGCCAGCACTATCCCCGCCGTCAACCAAGGGCCCCATCATGAGCGAGCCGGAACGCCGCCCCTTTGTCAGCGCCCGCACGGTCGCCGAACGCGCCGGCGTCTCCCGCTCGGCCGTCTCGCGCACCTTTACCGATGGCGCCAGCGTTTCCGAGGAAACCCGCCGCAAGGTGCTCGAGGCCGCCGGTGAGCTCGGCTACCACGTCAATCACCTCGCCCGGGGCCTGCGCGAGCGCAGCAATATCGTCTGCCTCGTCGTCGCCGATATGACGACCCCCATCCGCGCCCGCCTTGTCGATGTGCTCACCCGCAAATTGCAGGCCGCCGGCAAGGTGACCATGATCATCAATACCGGCACCGACGAGCAGAGCACCGCCTCGGCCCTGCGCCAGACCCTCAATTATCGCGCCGATGCCACCGTGGTCCTGTCCGGCACCCCCTCGGCCAAATTGATCGAAACCAGCCTCGCCAATGGCCAGCAGGTCGTTCTCATCAATCGCGACGATCCGCTCACCGGCTGCCATAATCTGAGCGTCGACAATGAAATGGCCGGGCGCGAGGCCTTCTTCCTCCTCCGCCGCGCCGGTTGCCGTCGCCTCGCCCTCGTCACCTCCACCGCGAGCACGGCGAGCCTGCTCGAGCGCGAGCGCGTCTTCGTCGAGGTCGCCAAAGACGCCGGCATGGCCGTCACGGTCATGGCTTCGGGCCCCACCAGCTATGCCTCGGGCTATGAAAGCGCCCGGCGCCTCTTCGGCCGCTCCGATGGTCCCGATGGCGTGTTCTGCGTCACCGATCTGCTCGCGCTCGGCTTCATGGATGCCGCCCGCCACGAATTCGGCCTCTCCCTGCCGCGCGATCTCTGCCTTGTCGGCTTTGACGATATCGATGAGGGCGATTGGCAATCCTATAAGCTCACCACCTTCGCCCAGCCCTTCGCCGCCATGGGCGATCACCTGGTTGAATTGCTGGGTCAGACCGTTGCAGCGGCAGCCGGGCGGCGCATTTTCGAGCCCATTCCCATCTGGCGAAAAAGTGTAAGGCCATCAGCGGACTAAGCCGCCGATCGCCCCTGTGGAAGCCGTTGCACACGGTGGCAATCAATTCGCTGTCATGAAAGCGTTATCGAAGCCAAATATCTAGCGTCACCGAAAGAGATGCAAATGCACTTGTGTGCAAGCCTCATTCGGTGTTGTCTAGGTGGGCGCTCTGCGCGGCCCGGCAATATCCGACAGAAGAATTCGGAATTGCCCGCCGTGCTCTGCAGCAGAGGAGGGGAGTTCCATTAGAGTTTGCGGGTGCGGGCTGGTGCGCATCTGCTTGTCGGCCTTGCCGGTTCATGGACTCCGTCGCCAGCGCAGCCAGGGCACCCCCAGGGGCCGCCCATTTGGGAGAACACGATGAAACGCCGCCATTTCCTGCTTTCCGCCGCTGCCGTCACGGCCGGCGTCACCATTATGCCGCGCATGGCCTTCGCCGCCGAAGGCGTGATCGACGTCTATTTCACCTCGGACCAGAACGTCATCGATTTCTGGACCAATGTGGTCAAGCCCAAATTCGAAGCCGCCAATGCCGGCATCACGCTCAACCTGGTTGACGGTGGCGACAGCGCCGGCGTTGCCGCCATCGGCGATCGCGCCCTTGCCGCGCTTGCCAGCGGCAGCGATCCCCAGGCTGACCTCTTCGAAGGTTTTGATACCCGCATCACCGTCGACGGCATCGCCAAGGGCCTTTATGTGGATTTCGAAAAGGCTGGCCTTTCCAACTATTCCAAGATCAACCCGCTCGCCTTCGACATCCCGACCAATCTGCCCTATCGCGGCAGCCAGGTCCTGCTTGCTTACGACACCACCAAGCTCGATCCGGCTTCCGTGCCGAAAACCTGGACCGACCTCGTCGCCTGGATCAAGGCCAATCCCGGCGAGTTCATCTACAATCGTCCCAACAAGGGCGGTTCGGGTGGCAATTTCGTCCGCCGCGCCATTTACGAAGTCAATGGCAAGGACCCGAGCAAGTTCACCGTCGATAATTTCACGCCCGAATTCGGCGAGCAGGCCCTGAAGCCCGCCTTCGACATGCTGCTCGAACTCGCCCCCTCGCTCTTTGACGGCGGCGCCTATACCTCGGGCAATACCCAGTCGCTGCAGCTGCTCGGCCAGTCCGCCGTCACCATGATCCCGGCCTGGTCCGATCAGGCCCTTTCGGCCATCGCCCAGGGCGTTCTCCCCGAAACCACGGGCCTGGTTCAGCTTCAGGACCTTGGCCTGCCCGGCGGCTTCACCAAGCTCGCCGTGCTGTCCAACGGCACCAACAAGGACGCTGCCCTCAAGCTGGCTGACTTCCTCCTCACCGAGGAAATCCAGTCCGCCGTGCTCACCGAACTTGGCGGCTTCCCGGGCGTCTCCTGGGATTATGTTTCGGCCGACCTGCGCGAAAAATTCGCCGACATCATTCCCCAGACCATCCCGAACTTTCCGAGCGGCAAGTGGGAAACCGCCATCAACGATGGCTGGTATCGCGCCGTCGCGCCCAATGTGGACCCCGCCTCGTGACCACTCAAGCAGCGGGCGCCCTGGCGCCCGCACCCACGCAAGGCAAGAGGCCCATCGGCCTCTTGCTCGTGGCCGTCCCCGTTCTGCTGGTTCTCTGGCTCATCATCTGGCCCATCATTGCAGCCATGATCCAGACCATCTGGCTGCCGACGCCCGATGGCGGCCGTGCCCTGTCCCTCTCGAGCTACCAGTTCTTCGCCAGCGATCCCTATAGCCGTTCGAATCTGGCCGTTACACTCTGGACCACCGGCGTCTGCGCCGCCTTGCTCCTCGTCGTCTGCCTGCCCATCGCGCTCTATCTGCGCTTTTCCGATTCGCGCATCGCCGCCTATGTGCAGGGCCTCGCCATCTTCCCGATGTTCGTGCCCTCGATCATCCTCAGCTTTGCCTTCATCCGCGTGCTCGGCCCCAATGGCACGGTCGATCTCGTGCTTAATTCGGTGGGCCTGCCCAAGATCAAGTCGCCCTATCTCACCCCCTGGGGTCCGGTCATCGGCCTGGTCTGGGACAATATCCCCCTGACCGTGCTGATCCTGCTCTCCGGCCTCGGCAATGTGTCCAATCAGGCCATCGAGGCGGCGCGCGATGTCGGGGCAGGGCGCTTCGCGCTTCTCTGGCACATCATCCTGCCGCGCATTTCCAATTCCATTCTCGTGGCCATTTCCTTTGCCGTGCTGGGCATTTTCTCCGCCTTCACCCTGCCCTATGTGCTCGGTCCTGCGGCGCCGGAAATGATGGGCCCCTTCATGCAGCGCACCTTCCGCGATCTCTTCGATCCCACCAATGCCCTGACCCAGGCCGTCATCACCTTCGGCTTCTGCATTCTCTTCGGGCTCTTCTATGTGCGCTCCGTCGCCAAAAACAGGACGCCCTGACATGAGCGCCACTGTCAAAATCGCCAAACCCATAGACTGGACCGGCATCGTCTTCGCCGTCGTCCTGACCGTCGTCATCGTCGTGCCGCTGCTCGTCGTCGGCACCTGGGCGTTCACCAATGTCTGGCGCTTCCCCTCGGTCATCCCGCAGGAATTTGGCCTCAAATTCTGGTACCAGACGCTGGCCCGCGCCGACGTCTGGAGCTCCATCACCATGAGCCTGACGCTGGCGACGACCGTCACACTGCTCTCGGCCATTATCTGCCTGCCGGCAGCTTACGCCTTCGCCCGCCTCGATTTCCCCGGCCGCGACATTTTGTTTTTCTCGTTCCTTGCCGGCCACGCCTTTCCCAAATTCGGCCTGCTGGTCGCCATTGCCGGCATCTTTTTGCAACTCAACCTCATCGGCACCTTCTGGGGCGTCGTCCTCATCCAGCTCGTGGGCACCCTTTTGTTCATGATCTGGATTCCCGTTGCCGCCTTCCAGGCCGTCGATCGCCGCATGGAAGAAGCCGCGAGAGATGTCGGCGCCTCCCCCTTCCGCGTCTTTTGGTCGATCACCCTGCCACAGGCCGGCCCGACCATCGCCGCGGCCCTGCTCCTCAGCTTTGTCGGCACTTTTTACGAGACCGAAGGCGCCTGGCTCATCGGTGCGCCCCAGGTGCGCACCCTGCCGGTCCTGATGATCTCCTTCATCAACAATCAGCCCGTCATCCAATATGGCGCCGTGCTCTCGGTCCTCCTCTGGGTCCCGAGCTTCATCGCCCTCCTGTTCGCCCGCCGCGTCGTCAATTCCGGCTCCTTCGCCAAGGGGTTCGGGGCGTGATTTTGCCTTGTCATCTAACCCCTCTCATCCACGGTGCTGTCCTCGGGCTTGACCCGAGGACCACTCACCGCATCTGCCGCGCTGAAAGTGGCCCTCGGATCAAGTCCGAGGGCAGCCCGGTGCTGGTAGGCGCTCTTGCGCTCCACCGCATCCACGCGTGACCCAGGAACTAAAAATGTCCGTTCTGACTATCAAAGACGTCACCAAGCTCTTCCCCGGCGGCACCAGGGCCGTGGATTCCTTCTCGCTCGAAGTGGCGAACGGCGAACTCGTCTGCCTCCTTGGCCCCTCGGGCTCCGGAAAATCCACGCTCCTGCGCATGGTTGGCGGCTTCGAACGGCCGACCTCGGGCCTCATCACCATCGACGGCCAGGACATCACCCACCTGCCGCCGGAAAAGCGTCCCACCGGCATGGTGTTCCAGAGTCACGCGCTCTGGACGCATATGGACGTCTTCAAAAATCTCGCCTTCGGCCTGAAGCTCCGCCGCCTGCCCGCCGCCGAAATCAAGCGCAAGGTGGAGGCCGTGCTCGACCTCGTCGGCCTTGCCGGCTATGGCACCCGCCGCGTCACCCAGCTTTCCGGCGGCCAGCAGCAGCGCGTCGCCCTTGCCCGCTCGCTGGTGCTTGAACCGAAAATCCTGCTCCTCGATGAACCCTTTGCCAGCCTCGACCAGCACCTGCGCGAGCGCCTGCGCGAAGAAGTCCGCGACATCCAGCAGCGCGTCGGCATCACCACGCTCTTTGTCACCCATGGCCAGGACGAAGCCCTCTCCATGGCCGACCGGATCGTGGTCATGCGCGATGGCCGCACCGAGCAGATCGACCGCCCGGACGTCGTCTATCGCGATCCCAAGACCCCCTTCGTCGCCGGCTTCATCGGCACCATGAACCTCATCGAAGGCACCGTTTCCAACGGCACCTTCACCCGCGCCAGCTTCAGTCATCCGCTGGCCGTCGCCGATGGCCCCGCCACCCTCGCCATCCGCCCCGAAGCGCTCGATCTTCTCGCCGCCGAAACCGGCGCCGCAAAAGTCCACCGCGTCACCGATTACGGCACCCATGGCCTTCTCGATCTCAACCTGCCCGATGGCACCCGCGTAAAGGCCATGGTCGACCATCCCGGCCAGTTCAAAAACGGCCAGGGCGTCAACCTGGTCCCTCGCGCCGTCGCCGCCTATCGCGACAACGCCCAGATTTTCCGGAGCGAAGCATGAGCGATCCGCTTTATCTGGAGCAAGGCGGTCACCGCACCTGGCTCAAATGGCATCGCGGCCGCCGCAAGGCAGCCGATCCGGTCTTCACCGGCAGCCGCATCCTCGAAGCCATGCGGCTGGGCGCCAGCGTCGAGGTCGATCTCGTCATTCACGCCGACCACGGCTGCGCTATCCTCCACAATTTCTCCCTCGAGGAAGAGACCACCGGCACCGGCCTTGTGCGCGAAACGCCCGCCGCAGTCCTGCGCCAATTGCACCTGCGCGGCACCGACGGTCAGCCCATCGCCGACAAGGTAATGCTGCTCGAAGACCTCTGCGCGCTCCTCGCGCAGAACCAGCCGCATCCCGATGCGCTGCTGCAGCTCGATTTCAAGGAAGATTCCGCCGCCCTCACGCCCGAAGTGATCGCCAATTTTGGCGCCACCGTCGGCCCCGTCGCGCGTTCCCTCATTCTCTCGGGCGGCGACTTCGAGGCGATCAGTCTGCTGGCAAATTCGGCCCCCAATCTGCGCACCGGCTACGACCCCTGCTATGGCGCCTCCCTCGCGCGTCTGAAAGCCACGGGTGATTTCAAAACCTTCATCAACGATGCGCTCAACACCGCGCCCGACGCCGAAATGATCTATCTCGCCTATGATTTGGTGCTCGAAGCCGAGGCGGCGGGCTTTGACATCGTGGCGCCCATTCACGCCGCCGGCCGGCGCCTCGACGCCTGGACCATCCGCACCGTAGACGAAACCACCCTCCCCAAAATCCGGCGCCTCCTGGCGCTCAAAGTCGATCAGATCACCACCGACGATCCCGAGGGACTGAAGGCGGCCCTCGCCAAATGACCCACGATTACAACGCCATTCTCGCCGATATGGTCGCCACCACCCGCGAAGCCGGGGCACTGACCCTGAAACATTTCGCGCGGTTTCGCGATCTGGAGATCGGGGTCAAAGGCCCCGGCGATTTCGTCTCCGATGCCGACCGCGAATCCGAAACCCTGATCCGCGACCGCCTGCTCTCGCGCTATCCCTGGGGTCTGACGGGCGAGGAATTCGCCCCCGCCGAGCGCGAGGACGAAACCCATCGCTGGCTCGTCGATCCCATCGACGGCACCACCAATTTCCTCAACGGGCAGCACTATACGATCACCATCGCCCTGCGCCGCGGCAATGAAACCATTTGCGGCCTGGTCTACGATCCCGTGGCCGACGAAATGTTCACCGCCATAAAAGGGCAGGGCGCCTTTCTCAATGGCACCCGCCTCCATGTCAGCCGCTCGACCGATGTCGCCATGATGTGCATCGGCACGGGCCTCCCGACGCCAAATCTTTCACTGCACCCCGGCGCCTATACGCGCCTCGACGCCATCCGCGCCCCCATCGGCGCCGTCCGCATCGTCGGCAGTGCCGCCAATTCCTGTGCCTGGGTCGCCTGCGGCCGCCTGACGGGCTATTTTGAAGAAACCGGCTTCGTCGATACCGCCGCCGGCATCCTGCTGGTGGAAGAAGCCGGAGGCGTCGTCACCGACTGGTGGGGCCGCGGCCCCGAAATTTTCGAAAAGACCGGCACGCTCGTCGTCGCCAATCCCGCCACGCATGCCTATCTCCTCACCCACCTCCGCGACGTGCCGAAGAAAGATCCGGCCTAGATCCTTTCCTTCAGTAGCCCTCATGGTGAGGTGCTTTGCGAACGCAAAGCCTCGAACCACGAGGGCGTGGCACCTCCCCACGAGGTCCCTTCGGCTCTACCCCACCTGCCGCAAAATCGCCGCCGCCCGCTCGCGCAGCGGCTTGTCGATCATCTTGCCCTCAATGCTCACCGTCCCCTCGGTCGCCATCACCGCCCGCGCCCATTCCACCTCCGCCGCGCTCGGCGCAAAGGCTGCATTGAGCAGCGCCACTGCCGAGGGATGCACGCAGGTTGCCCCATCAAAGCCATGCCGCCGCGCCTCCCGCGCCGCCTCGGCAATGGCCTCTATATCCGCATAATCGGCGATCGAGCGCAGCAGCCCCAGCGAGCGCTTCCCCGCCGCCTTGGCCGCATAGTGCACCAGCAATTTGGGCATGCGCAGCACATCGGGGTCCGGCACGCCGCCCAGCTCCAGCGCAAAGTCCTCACTGCCAAGATTGATCGCGGCAAGCCTCGGATGCCGGCAAATCGCCGCCGCATCCAGCACCCCCGCCGGGTTCTCAATCGTCGCCAGCACCGGCACGTCCGCCCCGCCATGCCGGTGCATCATCGCATCGAGTGCATCCACCGCCGCAACCGAATTGGCCTTGGGAAAAACCAGCAGGTCCACCCCCGCCGCCAGCGCCGCCGCGACATCGTCTTCCGATCCGGAATTGATCCGCACCGCCACTGCGCCGGGCCCCTGCCGCAAACTCTTCACGGCCTCATTGAGCTTCCCCCGCGCAAAATCCTTGCGCGCCTCGGGCACCGCATCCTCAAGATCGAGAATGACGGCATCGGCCCCGCGCAGATGCGCCTTGGCGATGAACCGTTCCTGATCCGCCGGCACATAGAGCAGCGAGCGCATCAGCCAAGCCTCCGAAACTCTGCGTCGAACTCCAATTCGGCCAGCAGTTCCGCCCCATGCTGGTTGAGTCCCGGCGCCGGCCGCCTGAATGTTCCTGGCGTACCCGAAAGCCGCGGCACCACATTGTGCATCGGCATGTCGCCGAACTCGTCATCCTCCAGGGCCACGACAATCTCGCGCTCGGCAAAATGCGCATCCTCCATGGCATCGCCGATATTATAGACCGGCCCCACCGTCGCCCCGGCCGCCCGCATTTCCGTGAGAGCGGCATCCCGGCTCCGCGTCGCAAACCACTCGGAAATCGCTGCATCCACCAGATCGCGATGTTTCACCCGGTCCGAATTGGTCGCAAAGCGCGGATCAAGGTTCATGTCCGGCCGCCCGATAATCTCAAAAATCCGCCGCGCCACCGCCTGCGTCGAACCCGACAGGGCGACATAGCCCCCATCGGCACAGCGATAGACGTTGCGTGGCGAGGCCGTGTTGGAGGCGCTGCCGACCCGCTGCTTGATCTTTCCGGTTTTAGCAAAAATCCCCGCTTCCGGCCCCAGCACCGAAAACATGGATTCGAGCAGCGACAGGTCGATCACCTGCCCCTTTCCGCCGCGTACATCCCGTGCATAAAGCGCCGTCATCGTCGCCGAGGCGCCATAGACGCCCGCGATCATGTCGGCCAGCGCGAGGGGTGGCAGCACCGGCTCGCGATCGGGAAATCCCGTCCGGTCGGCAAAGCCGCTCATCGCCTCGACAATGGTCCCGAAGCCCGGCAGATGCGCATAGGGCCCGGTCTGCCCAAAGCCAGAAATCCGCACCACCACCAGCCGCGGATTGCGCGCCAGCAAAATGTCCGGCGCCAGCCCCATCTTTTCGAGCGTGCCCGGCCGAAAATTCTCGATGAACACATCGGCCGTATCGAGTAATTTCAGCAGCACATCCATCTGCGCCGTTTCGCGGAGGTTAAGGCAGATGGAGCGCTTGTTGCGCCCATAGGCCTTCCAGAAAAACGAGTGCCCCTCTTCCTTCCAGTCTCGCAGGGGATCGCCCTCGGGCGGCTCCACCTTGATCACATCGGCGCCGAAATCGCCCAGTTGCAGGCTCAACATATTGCCCGCCATCAGCCGCGAGAGGTCGACGACGCGAATATTTTCGAGCGGCCCCGCCGCCGTGCCGTCGAAGCGGAGTTGCGCAAAACTCACCGGTCGAGCCTTTCCCCGCTCGCCTTGTCGAATAGCAGCACCTTTGCCGGATCGATCCCGAGCCCGATCTGCTGGCCCGGCGACAAGAGCGGAGCATCGCGAATGACGACGCTGATCTCAGTAGCCCCGATCCGCGCCCGCACTTCCTGCGCCTCCCCCGTCGGCTCCACCACCAGCGCTTCGGCAGCCACGCCGCCGGCAGAGAGCCCGATATGCTGCGGCCGGATTCCATAGATCACGGGCGTACCGGCAGGCAGCGGCAGCGGACGGGGAATTGGGAGCTTTTCCCCGCCCGCCAGAGCCACGCTCGCACTTTCGGGCCCGAGCGTGGAAACGTCCACGAGATTCATTTCCGGCGAACCGATAAAGCCCGCGACGAAGAGATTATTGGGATCGTTGTAGAGATCGAGCGGCGACCCGGCCTGCTCGATCTTGCCGCCATTGAGCACCACGATCGTGTCGGCCATGGTCATGGCCTCGGTCTGGTCATGAGTCACATAGATGGTGGTCTTGCCCAGCCGCTGGTGCAGCGCCTTGATCTCGCCGCGCATGCGCACGCGCAGTTTGGCATCGAGATTGGAGAGCGGCTCATCGAACAGAAACGCCCGCGGATTGCGCACGATGGCGCGGCCCATGGCGACGCGCTGCCGCTGCCCGCCGGACAGCTCCTTGGGCAGGCGGTCGAGCAGGTTTTCGAGCCCCAAAATGGCGGCCGCCTCGGCCACCCTGCTGTCGCGTTCCGCCTTGGAAATCCCGGCGAGTCGCAGCGCAAAGCTCATATTGTCGGCTACCTTCATATGCGGATAGAGCGCATAGGACTGAAAGACCATGGCGAGGTCCCGCTCCTTGGCGGGCATGTTGTTGACCACTTTCCCGCCAATGGTGATCTCGCCGCCGGAAATCGGCTCCAGCCCGGCAATCATGCGCAAGAGCGTGGACTTGCCGCAGCCCGAGGGCCCGACCAACACCACGAACTCGCCCTTTTCCATAGAGAGCGACAGGTTGCTTATCACCGTCACGCCGCCATAGCTCTTGCTGACATTGCGGAGTTCGATTTCCGGCATTTTCGTGCCCTCCTACTTTTCCGTCACGGCAAAGCGGTCAACCGCCATGCGGCCCGCCGATCCAAGCCGAAGCCCGGACATGCCATAGGCAAAGGTTTTGTCAGTTGCGGATCCCAAGGTCTTGCCATCGATCGCAAGCGCCAGCCTGTCGCCTTCGGCACTGAGTTCCACCCGATAGACCCGCCCGGCCTCGGGCTTGAACGGCACGCGCGCGAGTACCGTCTGCCCAAAGTCGTGCTTCACGATGACCGCTTCCCCATTCTGGAACCCGGCCGCATAGAACCGCCCGGTGCCCTGCACGCGCGCCGTCACCAATTGCGATTGCCCGGCCAGCACTTCGATATCGGCCGACACCGTCACATCGCGGCTATAATAGTGCCCGGTCCACATATCGGCGTCGTTCGAGGCATGCCCATGGATGCGGCCGAACTGCTTGGTCCAGTGTCCACGGTTCCAGGTAAAGCGCGAAATGGCGCCCCATTCCTGCACTTCCGTCTTGGGATCGATGGTGAGATGCCCCGGCCCCGAAACGCTGAAATCGGCCAGGAACAGCCGTCCCAGGAATTTCAGCCGCCCGAAATATTCGACCGAAATCCCGATCTCGTCGATCGCTTCCACGCCCTCGGGCACCACGAATTCATAGCCCTGCCAGCCTTCATGGGAAGGCACATGCCAGGCCCCGGTTTCCTCGATTGTCCCGCTCATGGCGCGGCGCACATAGGGCGCCACCCGCAGATTGCCGTCCCCGTTCCACGGATCAAGCCACAGCTTGAATTTGACCACCTGACCCGCATCCACCACCGGCGAGAACATCGGGCGATAGCGCTCGTCGTCAAAATCGCTGCGGCGATAGAACGGCTTCCAGAAAATCCGCCCGCCCTGTCCGCGCTCCAGCCGGTCGAGCTGGATTTCCAGCGACCCGCGCGAACCCTCCACATGCCGCTCATCGGAATGTTTGAGGCTGATCTGATTAAAACCCTCGGTCCTGAACCCATGGGTCGACCCCGGCAGATCGAAATCGAACCGCAGCCCGCGCCGGGTAAAATCTTCGCGCCACAGCGCCGGCACCTCGCGCCCCGCCAATTGCAGCGCCAGCACCGCCAGCTCCCGGGCAAAGCTCGGAATATCGACGATATTGATCGAGCCCACGATGCCCGAGGCGACCAGAAAATCATTGATCGGCTTGCGATACTTGTCCCAGCTCGCATCGAGCCCCTGGAACGTGCCGACGATGGCCGCGGCATTGCCCGCATTGCAGTCGGTATCCCAGCCCGCCATGGTGGCGATCTCGGCCGTGCGCGGCAGCGATCCCGCACCATAAAGGATCGACATGATCGTCACCCCGGCATTGGGGATGATCTGGCAGACGCCGGGATAGCGATCATACCCCCAGTCCGCCGTGAGCATGTCGCGGCAGAGGCGCCAATTGTCCGGATTGGCCTTATGGAAATCGATCACCGCCCGGCAGACCTTTGCATAGGTCGAGCTGGCATCAATCTGAGCCATCGCCGTCTCGATGATCTCGTCGATCGACTTGGCCTCGAACGCCGCCGCAATCGCCGCCGCGCAGAAGCGCGCACCATTAAGCCCGTCGCCATCATGCGCCACGCTCGCCGCCATGGCCGACATTTCGGCCGCGCGCTTGGGATTGCCCGGGTTCACCCAGCCCCAGCTATCGATAAAGATCTGCCCGCCGATCTGCTCGGCCACGGTCGTGCCATTCGTCGCAATCGAGCCCGAATGCGGCGCCGGAATCCCCGCCTGGAGGTTCTTATAGGCGGTGTGTTCCGTGGACACGCCAAACCCGCCCCACCAATACATGCCATGCTCTTCGGCCGCATAATTGAGCCAGGTTTTTCCGACATCCTCGGCGGTGCAATCGAGCCCATAATCGCGCAGCGCCCGGATGAAATAGACGGGCCCATTGGTGTCGTCGTCAGCGGCAAAATTCTTGAAATCGCGCAGATATTGCGTCACCTCGCCATAGGTCTTCTCTATGCGCTCATAGCTCCAGATGGTCGGCTCCACAGGCGCGCCAAGCCGCACGCCGATGGCCTTGGCGATGAAGCCGGCATAGATCTTTTCAAGGATTTGTTGTTCGGAGAGCATGGGCAACTTTCAGGCGAGATTGAGCAGGGAAAACGCCTCTTCGCGCGCGCGGGCAGCAGCGCGATCGGCGGCAATGATTTTGGAAGCCGTCGCCGCAAAGGCGTCAGCCGAATTCATGAGGTCGAGGCGATTGGCCGAATTGAGTTGGGCAAGATCGGCGGCGTCGATGACCGCCTCGCCATGCAGCGCCCCCAGAATGGCGCCGGCCATGACGCCGATGGAATCGGTATCGCGTCCCGAATTGATCCCGTCCTCGATCGAGACCCGGAAATCCCCCCCGTTCAGCAGACAGAACCCGAGCGCTAGGGGTAATTCCTCGATCGCCTGCAACCGGCTCGGCCGATAGGCATCGGTCAGCCGCCCGACCTTTTCGGGCATGTGATTGACATCGTCGCCCATCACCGAAAAGGGCGCGATAGCCGCATGGAACGCGTCGCAAACCTCGGCATGCTCCGCCCCGCTGCCGCGCAGGCGATTGGCCACATCGGCAATCTCGGCAATCGCATCGCGCGTGCCATCCTTGGCGAGGCCAAGAACGGTTTCCACGACGCCTTCAATGGTCTTGCCCGGCACGAAAGCCGCGGCCACCGCCGCCGCCATCACGCCGGCCGCTTCCAACCCATAACTTTCCTGATGTCCCGCGGCAAAACCGATGGCCTCGTCATAGGCCGCCCGGGGATTGGTCGCATTGGCGACCCCAATCGGCGCGATATACATGGCCGCCCCGCAATTCACCATATTGCCGATCCCGCCCTGGCGCGGGTCGCAATTGGACAATTGGTGGCGCTGGAAAATCCATTTTTCGGGATAAAACAGCCGGTCGATCAGCATGGCTTCGCGCTGCAATTCCGGCACCCAGCGCGGCGTCCAGGCGATCTGCTTGACCATGCCCTCGGCCATGTCCCAGGCGTCGAGATGCCGCCCGGTTTCGGCATAAATATCCATCAGCGCCAGCGTCATCATCGTGTCGTCGGTGATGATGCCATCCCCGCGCACGCGATGGTTCCGCTGCTCGGGCGGCAGATCCATCTTGTGCCAGCGCGTCATTACCGATGTCACGCGGCCATAGCGCGCCCTGATCTGCGCCGCCGACAGCTTTTCAACCGGCGCGCCCAGCGCATCTCCCAGGGCAATGCCATAAAGCATGGCCCGAATGCGGGACTGGAAGGATGGGGTCATGTCGATTCCGACTCTTTGTCATTTCAGTTGTCGCCGGGACCTGACCCGGCGCTTGCCGTGCGCTTTCAGCCGACACCCTCCCCCATCAAGGGGGAGGGGCCGTCCTGTGGGCCTGACGGCATCCCGCCAGACCCTGTCGGTCGATTACTCGCCCAACACCGTCCTCGCATGCTCGGCCATGCGCTCGCCGCCGGCCGCATTATATTCGGCGACAAAGGCATCCCACTGGTCGAGCCCGGCTTCGCCGGTGATGAATTTTGCCACCCAGGAGCGATAGACCTGCTCGGTCGCGTCGACATCGGCGGCATATTCGGCCGGCCAGACAAAGGCATTGTCCGCCGTGAAGTCGGCCTTGATCGTATCGAGCGCCGCCTCAGCCGTGGGCGAGAGCAGCGGAGTCGGCGGGGCCCAGTTGGCCGCGTTGAAGAAGCGCGCATACCAGGTCGAGATCGCGTCGGTGAAGGTCACCTTGCCGCTCGCGTCCTTGGTATATTGCGTGCCTTCAAAGCCCATGCGGTCGATATCCTGGCCTTCCTTGGAGGCCATGAAATCGAGCACCTTGAAAGCCTCTTCCTTGTGCTCGGAGAGCGAGGAAATGGCCCAGCCGCGCGCTTCCTTGGAAACGTCCACAGCCGCCAGCCCCTGGCCGCCCGGACCCGAGGGAACCGGAAGCAGGGTGAGGGAAATATCCTCGCCCGGATGGGCCTGGCGCATCTTGCCGGCATAGATATCGATCACTTCGGGCGAAGAGCCGAAGATCACGCCGGCCTTGCCGGTGTAGAACTTGTCTTCCTTCACGTCGAACGTGTTGGTCACATATTCCTTGTCGAAGAGGCCCTTTTCGGCGAGCCGCGCATAGAACTCGATTTTTGCCTTTTCGGCGTCGGTCACGCGCGAATTGACCCATTGCCCATCGGCATTCTTCATCCAGGTCCCGGTCACGCCAAAAGCCTGGTTGAAGATGGAGTCCAGTTCGCCCGTATTGCCAAAGCCGGTCAGGCCCAGCGTGTTGCCGGCCGTCCCATCGCCATCGAGATCGGCGTCGTGAATGGCCTGGAACAGGGCCTCATATTCCTCGACGGTTTTCGGCGCTTCGAGCCCGAGTTTTTCGAGCCAATCGGTCCGCATCACCGGCTGCGGCGCGCGCGGCGGGTAGATGTAGAGAAGATAGGGATAGTTCGCGAGCCGCTCGACATTGTGCGGCCAGAGCGCCGCCTTCACATTGGCCGAAGCCTCGATATAGGGCGTCAGGTCTTCCAGAATCCCCTGGTCGGCCATTTTCTGGTCGCCG
>DATMSG010000072.1:0-3225 GCA_035565515.1 Devosia sp. | reverse complement strand
GTTATTCATATGTTTTAGTTATATTGAGAAAGTAATCGGCGATTTGACATATTGTTCTGTCTTTTCTACGGTCTGTGCATCCCGAAGACTGCTGGAGCAGACCTGATGATTTACAAATCCGGTGGCATTGCCGCCGCGATGACGCTCGCCCTTTTTTCCTTTACCACTCCGAATGCCATTGCGCAGGACGACAGCGCCCACTCTTGCGGCACCGACCGCACGATTGACATCGCTGAGATGACCTGGCCATCGGCCGCCGCGCTGGCCCATATTCACGCCACCATTCTCGAAACCGGCTTCGGCTGCACTGTCGAGATCGTGACCGGCGACACGGTTCCCACATCGTCCTCCATGCTGATCCGCGGCACGCCCGCCGTAGCCCCTGAACTCTGGACCAGCACTATCGAAGAACCCTGGGCCGAGGGCATTGCCGCCGGCGACGTCGTTCAGCTTGCCGATGCCATTACCGACGGCACGGTCGAGGGCTGGTTCATTCCGCGCTATGTGCAGGAAGCCCATCCCGAATTGACCAGCGCCGAGGCTGTCATTGCTCGCCCGGATCTCTTTGCCGATCCTGAACAGCCCGATAAGGGGCGCCTCTATTCCTGCCCGCCGGGCTGGGCCTGCGAATTGTCGACCTCGGCCCTGTTCGAAGCCTTCGATATGGAGGGAAGCTGGAACCTCTTCTCGCCGGGTTCGGGCGGAGCGCTCGATGCTTCCATCGCACGCGCCTTCACGCGCGAGGAACCGATCCTCTTCTACTATTGGGGTCCCACCGCCATTCTGGGCAAATACGATGCGGTGCAGCTCGACCTCGGCGAGACGCTCCCCGATGTCTACGCCTGCAATACCGATCCCGATTGCGACACTCCAGCCGGGGTAACGGCCTATCCGTCTTCGCCGGCTGTGGTGGGTGCCGCGGCCTGGCTCCAGGACGATGCGCCGGCCGTTGCTGACTACTTTTCGAAAGTGGGCCTGACCAATGCCGAGATCAGCGAACTCCTGGTCTATGGCGACGAGAACCAGGCCGACGCTGCCGCCACGGCGCAGAATTTCCTCAAGACCAAGGAAGAGCTGTGGTCGAGCTGGGTTCCGGCCGAAGTCGCCGAAAAGGTCAAGGCCAGCCTGAGTTGATCCCACTTCGCAGTAGAATCCGAAATGGCCGGGTCCGTGACCCGGCCATATTCCGCGTGATGCCCGAAGGCGCCGAGGAACGCGTTCCGGCATCGCGCGTCCAATCCTGAAAAGAGAACGACGTGTTTCCCGAACTGATCGACACCCGCCCGCTGCGCCGGGCCATCGACGATGGCCTTAGCTGGATCGTGCGCAATTGGGGCGATGAATTCGAAGCGGCGGCCTATCCGCTGCTCATGCTGCTCAAGGCAATCGAAGATTTGCTGATCGCCACGCCCTGGTGGCTGATCATGGCCATCCTCGTGGGCATCGGTTGGCTGGCCACGCGCAGCTGGAAGCTGCCGCTTATCGTGCTTCTGTCGCTGCTTTTCCTGGGCGTGATGGACCTTTGGAAAGATGCCATGACCACCATGGCCCTGATGATCTCGGCGACCATCACCGCGATCCTGGTTTCCATCCCGACAGGGGTATGGATGAGCCGTTCGCTCCATGTGCGCAACGTCGTGACGCCGGTGCTCGACTTGATGCAGACGCTGCCGAGCTTTGTCTATCTCATCCCCACGGTGATGATCTTCGGGCCGGGCAAGATCCCTGCGCTCATCGCCACCATCGTCTATGCGGCGCCGCCCCTGGTGCGCCTCACCGATCTCGGCCTGCGCTCGGTCGATCCGGCGGTCATGGAAGCAAGCCGCGCTTTTGGCACCAATCCCCGGCAGCGCCTTTTCGGCGTGCAGATTCCTCTCGCGCTCCCCACGATTCTCGCGGGCATCAACCAGACCACGATGATGGCGCTCGCCATGGTGGTCATCGCCTCGATGATCGGGGCAGGGGGGCTGGGCTATCAGGTATTGCAGGGCATCGGCCGGCTCGAGGTGAGCCGCGGCCTGTTCGCCGGGCTCGGCATCGTCGCTCTAGCGATCATCTTCGATCGCATCACGCAATCTTTCGGCAAACAGCTTCAGGGCCGTATCGGCCTGGCGGAGGTGCGTTAAATGAACGCCATGACAGAGATGAAGCCGGGCACCGCCGAGACCGGCGACCTCGCCATTGCCATGCGCAATGTCACCAAGATATTTGGCGATAACCCCGGTGGGGCCCTGGCCCTGCTCCAATCGGGCAAGTCCAAGGCCGATGTGCAGGCCCAAACCAATCACGTCGTCGGCCTCGACAAGGTCTCGCTCGACATCGCCAAAGGCCAGATTTTCGTGGTCATGGGATTGTCCGGCTCGGGCAAATCGACCCTGATCCGCCACGTCAACAGGCTGATCGAGCCGACCTCGGGCGAGATCGTCGTCAACGGCGCGGATGTGCTCAAAATGAGCCTCGACCAGCTGCGGACCTACCGGCGCACGCAAGTCGCCATGGTGTTCCAGAAATTCGGCCTCATGCCGCATCGCTCCGTCGTCGACAATGTCGCCTACGGGCTTGAGGTGCGCGGTGTCGGCAAGACGGAACGGCTCGAAACGGCCGCCAAATGGATCGAGACGGTCGGGCTCTCGGGCTATGAACAGTCACGCCCCCGGCAACTCTCGGGCGGTCAGCAGCAGCGCGTGGGCCTTGCACGGGCCCTAGCGCTCGATACCGAAATCATCCTCATGGACGAGGCCTTTTCCGCGCTCGACCCGCTGATCCGCTCTGGCATGCAGGACCAGTTGATCGAATTGCAGAAGACTTTGGGCAAGACCATCCTCTTCATCACCCACGATTTCGACGAGGCCCTCAAGATCGGCGACCGCATCGCCGTGCTGAAGGATGGCGCCGTCCAGCAGGTCGGCAAGCCCGAGGACATCGTGCTGCGTCCGGCCAACGAACATATCGAAGAATTCGTGCGCGAGGTGAATAAGGCGCGGGCCATTCACGTGCGCTCGATCATGGACAAGGGCGAATACGAGCCCTGTGCGGCCTCGGTCTCCAAGGACGCCCGCTGCGAAGACGTGCTGCCGCTGTTCGCGGAGCATCAATGGGTCGGCGTTCTCGACGGGCACGGCCGGCAAATTGGCCGGATAACGGCAAAACAGGTGATCAAGGCCCTGGCCCGCTACACCCCCGGGGTCGGCTGAGAGTTTTCCGGGCGTCCTTCGGGGCGCCCGG
>DATMSG010000071.1:0-11456 GCA_035565515.1 Devosia sp. | reverse complement strand
CCTTTTGGGCGCGGGCCGGTTTCTTGCCGCGCGGCGGCTTGCCGCCATTGCCGCCACCACCGATAGGGCCGCCGGAGCGTTCATCATCGACAAAGCCGCCGACGGACTGGCCGAGGCTCGGCTCGACGCGCTGGCCCTTGGCGGCACGCGCTTGCGGCTTGGCGCCCCTATTGGGCTGGGCACCAACGCGGTCATCGGCCGAAATGCGGAAGTCCATCGAGCAAACCTGTCCTAGGGGGTCTCATCCCGCTTCTATCCTGTTCTCTCCATGAGGGAAACAAAAGGTAAGCAGGAGGTTAAAGTCCTGGGCGGCGCTGTGGACGGGATTTCCCGTCCCGGCTGCGTCTCGCGTTCGGATGAAACGCTTTTCCGCGGTAAATGTGGCCGGTTTATGGGATTTGCGACAGTGTCGACGCCAGTGTGGCCCCGCCGCCACAGCCCTTTTGCTGACCCGATCTGGAACAGCATTGTGTGGCGGATGACTTCGGGGCGCGCCGGACGTAATCTGGGCTCCGTCATTTCAGCATGAAGAGCGCGCCATGCCTCGCTTTCTCGCCGTCTATACGATGCAGCCGGAAGACCTCGCCCACTTCCGCGCCCTGCCCAAGGCCGAACAGGACGCGATCGACGACATCGGGCTCAAGCAATGGGCCGAATGGGAACAGAAACATGCGGCCTCCTTCCCCGACACCGGCGGCATGGTCGGCAAGACCCTGCGGGTCAACAGGAACGGCATCGCCCCCGCGAGCAATCCCTTCTGCGGCTATATCGTGGTCGAGGCCGAAAGCATCGAGGCGGCCGCAAAACTCTTCGAGAACCATCCCCATTTCTCGGTCTTTCCCGGCGATGGCGTCGACATCATGCCGTTTCTGACCGGGCCATCGAGCTGAACCTCATGCGCTCACCAGGGGCCTTGCGAGCGCCCCATTGAGCGGGCAGAAAGCAGCATGCGCTTCTGCCTCCTGCTCCTGATTTTCCTTTTATCCGCCGCCTCGCCCGCCCGGGCCGACATCGTGGACGCCGCATTCGACCGGGCCATCGGCCAGTTCGAAACGGCGCGGCCCGGCCTGCCGGCCGAATTGTTCGGGGTCGATGTCGCAGCCTATCGCGCCGCGCTCACCTTTCGCGAATTCACCTCGCGCCACTGGGGCGATAGGGTCATCATGCGCGTCGAAAACGGCAGCGCGAGCGACAATTCCTGTTCCCGCTTCGCCGCCTTCGTGCGCCTGCCCCCGAGCAAGGGAGGGGTCAGCCTCGTCCTCTGCCCGCAATTTTTCACGCCCGGCGCCGATGCCCTGCGCAGCCTCACCATTCTGCACGAGCTGGTCCACGTCGTCGCCGGCCCCGATGAATGCCGCGCCATGGCTTTCGCCGCCCATATTGAACAGGCCGCGACCGGCCGCTTCACCGATGTGCGCAGCTATTGGCGCGCCAATAACTGCGGCGGCTCGGGCTTCAGCCTGCCGTGATCATTCGGCCGCGGCGTAGTAGCTATAGGAGGGCCTGATCGCCGCGATCACCGCGCCAATGGCGTCGGCCTGGAAGTCGCTATCGTCCCGCAGCACATCAAGCGTACGTGGCACGGGCATGGGGCCGATCCAATCTTCGAAGGCAAATTGCAGCGCTGCCGCGGCCTCGGAAATCGCCTCGTCCAATGTGTCGGCCACCGCCACGACGCCCGGCACATCGGGAAACGAGACGCCGTAGCCCGAGTTCTCATCCTTGTGGATCAGCGCCACATAGTGCGTTTCACTTGCTGCCATCGAGGGCCCAGCCTGCCTGCCGATAGATGGACCTGACGGTCCCGATAGGAATGTCCTTGCGCGGATGCGGTAGAACAACGGTTCGGCCGCTCGCGGCATGTCGATATTTATGGTGCGAACCGCGTGACGATACAAGCACGAAGCCATCCGCTGCGAGGCGGCGGACAATGTCCGGGCTATTGGTCAGCAGCGCGTTAGCCATGCCTCACCTCACAACCAAATGTGAGGTGAGGTCAACATGGCAATGGTTGGCCGCTAAATTCAGGCCCTAGCGCCAGCCGAGGCCGGGCGCCACGTGGGTGAGAATGCTCTCGATCACATGGGCATTGTAGTCGACGCCAAGCTGGTTCGGCACGGTCAGAAGCAGCGTATCGGCTTCGGCAATGGCTTCGTCGCGCTTCAATTCCTCGATCAGCTTGTCCGGCTCGGCGGTATAGCCACGCCCGAAGACGGCGCGCTTTTCCGGCTCGATATAGCCGAACTGGTCCTGTTCGGGCCGGCCGGCCCCGAAGAACATCCGGTCCTGGTCATTGACCAGCGCAAAGATCGAACGGCTGACCGAGACGCGCGGTTCATGGCTGTGGCCCGCTTCCTTCCAGGCGGCGCGATAGGCGCGGATTTGTTCGGCCTGCTGGATGTGAAAGGGCTTTCCCGATTCATCGAATTTCAGCGTCGAGGATTGCAGATGCATGCCCATCTTGGCCGCCCAGATGGCCGTCGCATCGCTCGCCGCGCCCCACCAGATGCGGTTGCGCAGACCCTCGGAATGGGGCTCGAGCCGCAGCATGCCCGGGGGATTGGGAAACATGGGCTGCGGATTGGGCTGGGCAAAGCCCTTGCCCTTCAGGACTTCGAGAAACACTTCGGCATGCTGGCGCGCCATATCCTGATCGGTCTTGCCCTCTTCGGGCGCAAAGCCGAAATAGCGCCAGCCATCGATCACCTGTTCGGGTGAACCGCGAGAAATGCCGAGCTGCAGGCGCCCGCCGGCAATGAGATCGGCCGCGCCGGCATCCTCGGCCATATAGAGCGGGTTTTCATAGCGCATATCGATGACGGCGGTGCCGAGTTCGATCCTTTTGGTCTTGGCGCCGGCGGCAGCCAGCAGCGGGAAGGGCGAAGCCAGCTGGCGGGCAAAATGGTGCACGCGGAAATAAGCGCCATCGGCGCCCAGTTCCTCGGCCGCGACCGCCAGGTCGATCGATTGCAGCAGCGCATCGGCAGCCGAGCGCGTGCCCGACTGGGGCGAGGGATTCCAATGCCCGAAGGACAAAAAACCGATTTTCTTCACTTTTGCCTCTTGGGGCTCGATTGTGCTGGACCATAGCTAGGGCCCCGGGGAGACGGGCGCAAGGCAATCAGCCGGAACGGTTTGGTTCTGCCCGGTGAACGATCACCTCTGCCATGGCCGGCTTGGCAAGCCCGGCCCCACCTGCAATAGGGATGGCATGAGCAATTCCGATGATGACTACCTATATGACGAGGTGACGGGCGAGTGGCGCCCCGCCGCCGAAATCGCCGCCGCCTCGCACGAGGCCAGCCAAGTTCGCGACGCTTCAGGCAACCTCCTTGCGGATGGCGATTCCGTCGTGCTGATCAAGGATTTGAAAGTGAAAGGCGCCGGTCAGACGCTGAAACAGGGCTCGGTCATCAAGTCGATCCGGCTCACCGACAATCCCGAAGAGATCGACTGCCGCCACGACGCGATCAAGGGCCTCGTTCTGCGCACCGAATTCGTGCGCAAGCGCTAGCCCGCCGAACCGACCAAAAAAGCCGGCGCAGACGTCATCCGAATCGGCCACCTTCGGCTTTCATGCCGGAGGGCCGAAAATGAAGATTGCCGCCGCGCAAACCCCGGTCGCGCAGGACATTGGTGCCAATGGCGATACGATCCGGAACGTGCTGCGCGCCGCTCACGCGCAGGGCATAGCGCTCGTCGTCTTCTGCGAAGGCGCACTGTCGGGCTATGCCAAATCCCAGATCAAGCGCCCGGACGAATGGCACGCCTTCGACTGGGCGGCGCAGCGATATCGCGGCCCTTTGCGGCACATTGGGCATTTTTGCGGTCATCGGGGGCGCTCACAGACTGGATGCCGCTACCCGCCCGCACAATAGTCTTTATGTCCTGTCTGCCTCGGGGGACCTGCTGACGCGCTACGACAAGCGCTTCCTCTCCCATACCGAAATCACCGATTGGTACACGCCCGGCACCGCGCCGGTCATCTTTGAGGCCAATGGTTTCCGGTTTGGTCTTGCCATCTGCATCGAGTCGCAATTTCCCGAGATTTTCAGCCAGTATGAGGCGCTGGGGGTCGATGCCGTGCTTTTTGGCAGTTACGGCATTCCCCAATATTTCCAGATTGCGCTGCGCGCTCATGCCGGGCTCAACTGCCTCTGGGTCGCCGGCGCCACCCCGGCACAGAAGGCGCCCGAGGGTCCGGCGGGGATCATCGGCCCCGATGGCAAGGTGATCGTCCATTGCCGGGCCGCCGCAGAGCCTGACTTCGCCGTCGCGACGCTCGATCGCAATAATCCAGACTATGACATAGCGCTCAACAAGGCCCGCCCATGGCGGGCCAGGGCGCGGCTGGGTGACATTTATCGCGCCCGCATGGTGGATGACCCACGCAGCCGGGAGCGCAACCGGTACTGACCTAAAAAAATCCCCGCTTTCGCGGGGATTTCTTTCAAGGACGTCCTGCCGGTCGAACGAGCTCTGCGGAGCATAGGCTAGACGTCCAGATTGCTCACATTGAGCGCATTGTCCTGAATGAAATCGCGGCGCGGTTCCACCAGGTCGCCCATCAGCGCGGTAAAAATCTGGTCGGCTTCGTCGGTCTGGTCGATCTCGACGCGCAGCAGGGTGCGGGCATTGGGGTCGAGCGTCGTTTCCCAAAGCTGCTCGGCATTCATCTCGCCAAGACCCTTATAGCGCTGGAGGCTGACGCCCTTGCGCCCGGCATCGGTGACGGCCTTGAACAGGGTGCTCGGCCCGAAGATGGGAATGCTCTCGCCCTTGCGCTTGAGGGTCGGCACGCCGCCGAACAATTCGTCCAGACGCCCGGCCAATTGCCGGAGCTTGCGCGCATCGGCCGATTGCAGCAATGCCCGGTCGATCTGGTGCGTCTCGGTCACGCCGCGCACGGTGCGCGAAAAGGCCAGGGCGTCCTCATCGGTAATTTCGCCGGTCCAGCCGCGTTCCAGTTCGTCCGAAATGCGGTCGAGGCGGTTGGAGACGCGTTTCAGCGTTTCTGCGCTCTTTTCGGGATCGGCCATGCCATCGGGATCGAGCGCGCCGACAATGGCGGCCTGTTCCACCAGATTGCGGTTGTAGCGCAGGTTGAGGTTCTTGATCGCATAGTCGATATCGCGCGCCTGCTGCAGGATCGACATGAGATCGGCCCCGGCATGCTCGACGCCATCGCGGGTCGTGAACACCGCCTCGTCGAGCCCGGCATCGAGCAGGTAATTTTCGAGCGCCCGCTCGTCCTTGAGATATTGCTCGGAACGCCCGCGCGTCGCCTTATAGAGCGGGGGCTGGGCGATATAGATATGGCCGCGTTCGAGCAATTCGCGCGTCTGCCGGAAAAAGAAAGTGAGCAGCAGCGTGCGGATATGGGCGCCGTCGACGTCGGCGTCGGTCATGATGATGATCTTGTGGTAGCGCAGCTTGTCGGCGTTGAATTCTTCGCGGCCGATGCCGGTGCCGAGCGCGGTGATCAGCGTACCGACCTGATCGGACGAGATCATGCGGTCGAACCGCGCGCGCTCGACATTGAGGATTTTGCCGCGCAGCGGCAGCACGGCCTGATTGGAGCGATCGCGCCCCTGCTTGGCCGAACCGCCTGCCGAATCGCCCTCGACGATAAAGATTTCCGATTTGGCGGGGTCGCGCTCCTGGCAATCGGCAAGCTTGCCGGGCAGCGAGGAAATCTCGAGCGCGCCCTTGCGCCGGGTCAGCTCGCGCGCCTTGCGGGCGGCCTCGCGGGCGGCGGCGGCTTCCACCACCTTGCCGACGATGATCTTGGCTTCGTTCGGATGCTCTTCGAACCACTGGCCGAGCTTTTCGTTGACGATGTTCTCGACAACGGGACGGACCTCGGAGGAAACCAGCTTGTCCTTGGTCTGGCTCGAAAATTTGGGGTCGGGCACTTTCACCGAGAGCACGCAGGTCAGGCCCTCGCGCGTATCGTCGCCGGTGAGCTCGACCTTTTCCTTCTTGGCCAGGCCCGAAGAGGCGGCATAGCTCGTCACCTGGCGGGTCAGGGCGCCGCGGAGCCCGGCAAGGTGCGTGCCGCCATCGCGCTGGGGGATATTGTTGGTAAAGCACAGCACGTTTTCGTGGTAGCTGTCGTTCCACTGCAGCGCCACTTCGACGGTGATGCCGTCCTTTTCCGAAATCATGGTGATCGGGGTCTCGATCACCGGCGCCTTGGACTTGTCGAGATATCTGACAAAGGCTTCGAGGCCGCCCTCGTAAAAGAGTTCGACTTCCACCGGCTCGGGGTGGCGGTGGTCGCGCAGCAGGATGCGCACGCCCGAATTGAGGAAGGCCAGTTCGCGCAGGCGATGTTCGAGCGTCTTGAAATCGAACTCGACCATGGTGAAGGTCTGCGGACTTGGCAGGAAGGTAATTTCCGAGCCCGAGCGGCCCTCATAGGTGCCCGGCTGCTTGTTCTCGACATAGGTTCCCACGACCTTGAGCGGGGCATCGGCATCGCCATGGGTAAAGCTCATCTCGTGGATTTCGCCATCGCGGCGAATGTTGAGCTTCAAAAACACCGAGAGCGCGTTGACCACCGAAACGCCCACGCCGTGAAGGCCGCCGGAAACCTTGTAGGAATTCTGGTCGAATTTGCCGCCGGCATGGAGCTGGGTCATGATGACCTCGGCGGCCGAAACGCCTTCGTCCTTGTGGATGCCCACAGGAATGCCGCGGCCATTGTCGTTGACCGAGCAGGACCCATCGGCATTGAGCGTCACGGTCACGAGGTCGGCATGGCCCGCCAGCGCCTCGTCGATGGCGTTGTCGACCACCTCATAGACCATGTGATGCAGGCCCGAACCGTCATCCGTGTCCCCGATATACATGCCGGGGCGCTTGCGCACGGCGTCGAGCCCTTTGAGCACCTTGATGCTGTCGGCGCCATACTCGTTCGGGGTCGGATTTTCGCTATCGCTCATGGGGTCCGAATCACTCGTATTTCTGGTCATTTCGTTCTAGCGGAATGGGGCTGGAACCCCAAGAAAATTGCCGGTTTTCGTGGCTTTTGGTGGGCATAAGGCGGCCAAAAACCCGATGTCATTGCCGCCAGGGCGGGAACCGCTGTTTTTGGGCTGCCCCAGGGCAAGGACGGGCCCCGCCCTGGCCGGGAACGGCAGGCCCCTCAAGGGCAACTAGTCCCGCGCCACCCGGCCCTCATGGACGGTAAAACGCTGCGCCCGGTCCTCCAGCGCCTCGAACAGCACCATGTCCGTGCCGGTGAGAAAACACTGGGTTTCGAGCCCGTCGAGCGCCAGGAACAGCGCTCGCCGCCGGTCGGGATCGAGATGGGCGGCAATCTCGTCGAGCAGCAGAAAGGGCACGATGCCGGTGCGCAGGCGAACCAGCCGCGCATGGGCAAGGATGAGGCCGATGAGCAGCGCCTTTTGCTCCCCGGTCGAACCCAAGGCGGCCTTCATGTGCTTTTGCGCATGCATGACCTCGAGATCGACCCGGTGCGGTCCAGATGTGGTGCGTCCGGCGGCCCGATCAAGGCCGCGCGCCGCATGCCAGCGCTGCGCCAGGAGCGCTTCGAGCTCGGCCGAGGTGGTCGCCTCGGCGCCATCCTCGAAAAGCGGGGTCAGCGACAGTCTGGCAGCCGGGAAACTGGCATCATCGAGGCTTTCGGCAATCAGCGCCTGGAGATGGGCCAGGCTATCGGCCCGATTGAGATGGATCGAGGCGCCGAGCTCGGCCATCTGCACTTCCACCGCATTGAGCCAGCGCGGATCGGCGCTCTCCTCGAGCAGCTTGTTGCGCTGGCGCATGGCCTTTTCATAGTCGGACACCGCCGAAGAATGCGAGGGGATCAGCGTCGTCACCAGCCGGTCGAGAAATCGCCGCCGCTCGCCCGCCGGGCCGGAAAAAAGGCCATCCATGCTTGGGGTCAGCCAGAGCACGCGCAGATAATCGCTCATGGCTTCGATCGAGCGCGCATTGGCGCCATTGACCCGCACCCGCCGCCCGCCATCGGGCAGGGCGCCGGTGCCGATATCGGCCGGGCCATTGTCGGTTTCCACGCTTGCCGCCACCGCCCAGCCGATATCCGAGCCCTGCTGTTGCAGGGTTTCGAAACTGGCCCCGCGCAGCCCCCGCCCCGGGGACAGCACGGAGACCGCTTCGAGCAGATTGGTCTTGCCCGAGCCGTTCGATCCGGTCAGCACGACATGGCGCTCATCGAGATCGAGCGCGGCCGAGGCATAATTGCGGAAGGCGGTGAGGCGCAGGCGGGAGATATGGCGGATCATTTTAGGCTCCAGCCCCTCCCTCGCCCCTTGCGGGAGAGGGACGGGATTTTTGCTTCCAGCAAAAATCCTGGGTGAGGGGTTCTTTCCTCCGCAGAGGCGCTCGTTGCGTCACCGCATACCCCTATCCGCCCTTCAGGCACCTTCTCCCGCAGGGGAGAAGGGAGATCGAGTTTGCCGTTGACCTGGGCCCTGCGAGCATAGCTCTCCGGGCCTAGTCGGCTTAAATCGCTCCACCGGAGCGATTTCCCCTTCGGGACGTCGCCTAGACGCGCATCGGCATCAGCACGTAAAGCGCGTTTGCCTCGCCCTCTTCCTTCACCAGGGTCGGCGAATTGGCGTCGTTGAAGAGGAAGACCGCGCTCTCGGACCGGATCTGGGTGATGATATCGAGCAGATAGCGGGCATTGAAGCCAATCTCGAAGGCATCGACGTCAAACTCCACCGCCAGCTCTTCGCTTGCCGTGCCGTGGTCGGGATTGGTCACCGACAGTTCGAGCAGGCCATCATGAGCCTGAAGCTTGACCGCCTTGCCGCCGCGATCCGAGGCAATGGTCGAAACGCGATCGACGGCCACGGCAAAGGCGGCGCGATCGACAAGCATCTGCTTGTCATTGTTCTTCGGCGTCACCCGGTCATAGTCGGGGAAAGTGCCTTCGATCAGTTTCGAGAGCAGCACGACCGGGCCGACCGTGAAACGGATTTTCGTGTCCGACACTTCCACATGCACGTCGCCATCGACGCCATCGAGCAGTTTTTGCACTTCGCCGACGGTCTTTTTCGGCACGATAATGCCGCTCATGCCGCGCGCGCCTTCGGGCGCGGCGATTTCGGCCCGGGCCATGCGGTGCCCGTCGGTGGCGACGGCGCGGAACAGGGGACCGGTCTGCGAATTGTCGACAGCATGGAAATAGATGCCGTTGAGATAGTAGCGGGTTTCTTCGTTCGAGATCGCAAACTGGGTGCGCTCGATCAACTCGCGGAGGAGCGCAGCCGACACATCGAATTCATGGGCGAAGGCGCCCGATTTCAAATCGGGAAACGAGTCCGGGGAGAGACAGGCGAGATTGAACCGCGAACGGCCGGAGGTGAGAACCATGTTCTCCCCGCCATCGGTTTCGAGCCGCACTTCGGCGCCGTCGGAGAGTTTGCGCACGATTTCATAGAGCGTATGGGCCGGCACGGTGGTCGTGCCCGGCGTGGACACCATGGCGGGCACGCTCTCGGTCACCTCGATATCGAGATCGGTGGCGCGCAGCTCGACATGATCGTCCTGGGCCTTGAACAGCACATTGGCGAGGATGGGATAGGTATTGCGGCGTTCCACAACCCGATGCACATGGCTCAGTGACTTGAGCAGATGGTTGCGTTCGAGCGTGACTTTCATATTCGGCATCTATCCCAAAAAAGCGACGGCAAACCCGGCCGGGGCCGGGCAGGGACGTTTACATTCTCGTAAGAGATTGGCAAGGCCGGCGGCCTTTTGGCGGCCGCCAAACTGTGGATCAGCTCTGGAAATAGATGGTCACGGAAAAGCGCTCGTCCGCCTGGGCACCCAGCGCCTCGAGACCCTTGAAGGGCACGCAGCGCTCGACCGCGGCCAGAATACTC
Organism: Devosia sp.; assembly: GCA_035565515.1. Taxonomy (GTDB): domain Bacteria; phylum Pseudomonadota; class Alphaproteobacteria; order Rhizobiales; family Devosiaceae; genus Devosia. The sequence continues at coordinate 1,575 of DATMSG010000071.1, read as the reverse complement.
TGGGTCAAGGCGCCGCGCTTGCTCGCCGCCTTGATCGATTCGGGTGCCAGCATGGCCTCGCCATCGAGCGAGCCATCGCCGAAAAAGGCGATATCGAGCGCCAGGCGCTGATCCTCCTCGCCCGGCGGCACGATCCAGCAGGCCATGAGCTGCTGCTGCACGCGCATGGCGATGGCCTGGTTCTGCTTGGCGATGGCTTCGGCCGAAAGGCCCTGCGCCGAAACGGGCGAGGCCAAAAGGAGAGCGAGGAAAAGAGCGGCTAATCGGATCATGCGGGAATGGGTGCAGGCCGGCCCTGGCAAGAGCAAGGCACAGTTCCGTCATCAACCAGAGTTTTGGGGATTGTCGCCCTAAGGACACAGGGCAGGCGCCGAGGCGCCTGCCAAAGCTTCGGGCGTATGGGTCAAAACCGCTCCACCGGAGCGATTTTGAGGCGGCCATGCCGCCGCCGCCCCTCACTCTTCCAGCATGCGCTTCAAAAGTTCGATTTCCTGGCCGAGTTCGAGATCGTCCTTGATCATCTGCTCGACCTTGCGCACCGAGTGCAGAACCGTCGTGTGATCCCTGCCCCCGAAGCGCCGGCCGATTTCGGGCAGGGAACGCGAGGTCAGCGCCTTGGCCAGATACATGGCGATCTGGCGCGGACGCACCACGTCGCGCGAGCGGCGGGCGGAGAGCAGTTCGTTGCGCGGCACCTTGTAGTGGCGCGAGACGATCTTCAAAATATCTTCGATGCGGACGCGCTTGGCATCGCGCGCCCGGATCAGGTCGGCCAGGGTCTTTTCGGCCAGCGGCACGGTGATCAGTTCGCCGGTCAGTTGATTGGCGGCAACCAGGCGGTTGACGGCACCGTCGAGGTCGCGGCCATGGCTGGTCACGGCGCGGGCGACATAATCGAGCACGGCCGGCGGGAAATGCATGCCGAAGCGGGCGGTCGACTGGTCGGCCCGGCGCTGCACGATGGCGCGCCTCAAATCCATGTCAAAGGTCGAGATCGGCACGACGAGGCCACCTGAGAGGCGCGAACGCACGCGCTCGTCGAGCATTTCGAGATCGCGCGGCGGCGCGTCGCCGGCCACCACGACCTGTTTGGCCCCGGTCAGCAGCGCACCCAGCGTATGGCCGAATTCGGTGGCCGATTTGCCCTGGAGGAACTGCATGTCGTCGATGAGCAGGAGATCGACCTTGCGCAACCATTCCTTGAAGCCGAGCGCGGACTGGCGCTGCACGGCGGTAATGAAATGGTACATGAAATGGTCGGCGGTCAGATAGACGATGTTCTTGGTGCTATCGGCCTGGCTGACGGCATGGGCGATGGCATTGAGCAGGTGCGATTTGCCCAGGCCCACGGTCGAGTGGATATAGACCGGATTGAAGGTGACGGTGTTGTTGATCGCCGCATTGGCGATCTGTTTGGCGACCCCGAAAGCCATTTCATTGGCTTCGCCCGACACGAAAGTGTCGAAGGTCATGCGCGAATCGATGGCGCTGCCGGCCAGGGCATCGCCCTTCTGCGCCTGCGGGACGAGGCGGGGGGCCGGGGCGGCATTCGAGGCTTCGGCCGCAAGACTGGGT
>DATMSG010000070.1:0-8604 GCA_035565515.1 Devosia sp. | reverse complement strand
GCCGCTCGGCGGTGCGCCGCCGGGCGACCTCGATCACGGCGACCGGCGCCTCTTCGATCCGCATGATGGTCGAGGCGGAGACGCCCGACTGATCGGCCAGTACGGGAATGGTCCAGCCCAGCAGGTTGCGCGCGGCGCGCAACAAGGGGCCATTGAGCAATTCCTCGCTGGCGGCATCATCGGCTTCGAGCCCGCCACGGCCCGGTTGCACCACTGTCGTCAAGCCCAGCCACTCGACCGGCTCGCCCCGTTCGTCGCGGACCGGCTGGCGCACCGAACGCAGCGGCATATATTGCCCGGGTTTGAGCTCAACCCGCACCTCGGTGACGCTGGCCTCGCCACGTTCCAGATTTTCCAGCACCTTGGCCCGGTCATCGGGATGAACGGCATCGAACCAGCTGTCGATGGTGAAGAGCGATGCCGTGGGTGTGCCGAGATTGGCGGACTGTTTGATCCGCTCGATCCGGATGCCATCGAGGGAGCTGAACCAGGCGATGTCGACGTCGAGCTGATCGAGCACGGCGTGCAGGCGCCGGCGCATCAGTTCGAAATTTTTCCTCAGGCTTTCTTCCTCGGTGCGGTCGAGGACGCAGATGATCCAGCCCAGAGGGCGCCGGCTGTCGTCCACCATGCGCTCGAAACGCATTTCGAGACGCCGCACCGTGCCGTCCTCGCGCAGGATACGCAGGTCGCGCTGCGTGGGCAGCGTGTCGCGCATCAGCATATGGAAGCTTTCGACGAGGCCGGCGCGGTCGTCGGGATGGGTGCGCGCTTCGATGAATTCGATGCCGATGGGCTGGCCGGCCTGATCGAGCGTTCCTGCCAGCACATGCAGGCCCGCCGATGGTTGAACTTTCCCATCGGCGAAGGACAGCGTGAAAAAACCGACACCCGCCATGGTTTCGAGTGCCCGCAAAAGCTGGCGCGATGTCGGCTGGTAGGATTTTCTCTGGCCGTGTTCCGGCACTGGAGGCATTGGTCCCTGCATCACCCGCCCCCCGAGCGCAAGTTGAAGGTAAGACCGTTCAGGGCGTCAGCAGTAGACAAACGCGGCCCTCAAGGTCAAGCGCCGAACGCTTTCCCCGCCTGCCGACTTGACCCCGAACCCGGTTTGCCCCAAAGACCCAGGCAAAGCGAGGTTTTCCGATGGAAAAATTCACCACATTGACGGGTGTCGCGGCGCCGCTGCCGATCATCAATATCGACACCGACATGATCATTCCCAAGCAATATCTGAAGACCATCAAACGGACCGGTCTCGGCACGGCGCTGTTTTCAGAAATGCGCTATAATGAAGACGGTTCGGAAAATCCCGAATTCGTCCTCAACAAGCCGGCCTATCGTCAGGCCAAGATCATTATCGCGGGCGACAATTTCGGCTGCGGTTCCTCGCGCGAGCACGCCCCCTGGGCGCTGGCCGATTTCGGCATCCGCTGCGTGATCTCGACGAGCTTTGCCGACATCTTCTACAACAATTGCTTCAAGAACGGCATTCTGCCGCTTGTGGTTTCGGCCGAGCAGCTCAAGCTTCTTCTCGACGATGCCGAGCGCGGCTCGAATGCGACGCTGACCGTCGATCTCGAAACCCAGACCATCAAGGGTCCGGATGGCGGCACGCTCAATTTCGACATCGACCCGGCGCGCAAGCATATCCTGCTCGAAGGGCTCGACGATATTGCCGGCACGCTGAAGTCGGACCTCGCCATCTCCTCCTTCGAGGGCAAGATGGCCGCCGAGCGTCCCTGGCTCTAATCTGGTCGTGTTTTCGAACCGGAAAGTGGCGTCCACTTTTCCTGAAAACGCTCAAAGGAATAAAAATGGTTCAGCGCGTTTCTACCGGCTCGCCCTTCGAAGCGACCTTCGGCTATTCCCGTGCCGTGCGGCACGAAGATACGGTCTATGTGTCGGGCACGACGGGCTATGATTATTCGGTCATGAAGATGCCCGAGAGCGTTGGCGAGCAGGCGAAAAATGCGCTTGCCACCATCGGCAAGGCGCTCAAGGAAGCCGGATCCTCGATCGAGGATACGGTTCGCGTCGTCTATTATGTGGGCGATCGTTCCTATGTGGACGAAGTCGTGGCCGCCGTTGGCCCGGTGTTCAAGGACATTCGTCCGGCCGCCTCCATGCTCATCGTTGCGATGATCGAGGAAGGCATGAAGATCGAGATCGAAGTGACCGCGCGCATCGGCGCTGCCACCAGCCACGCCTGAGTGCGAACCAGACCGAACATTTAACAGCGCTCCCTTTGGGGGCGCTGTTTTGTTTTGGGCGCTCTTGCGCAAAAAGCCAAAATAAAGCTATGTGCCGGGCCAAGGTGTACCCACCAGTACGGCGAGGAGTTTTCCCCACATGGCCACCCATTCCCTCTTTCTTCTGCCCGGCGACGGCATCGGCACGGAAATCATGGTCGAGGTCGAAAAGATCATCGCCTGGACCAATGCCGAGGGCCTGACGGACTTCTCGCTCGATCGGGGCCTTGCCGGTGGCGCGGCCTATGACAAGCACCAGGTTGCCATTACCGACGAAGACGTCGCCAAGGCCAAGGCCGCCGACGCCGTCATCTTCGGTGCCGTGGGCGGACCAAAGTGGGACGACGTGCCCTATGAGCACCGCCCGGAAGCCGCTCTCCTGCGCCTCCGCAAGGAACTGGCCGTGTTCGCCAATCTGCGCCCGGCGATCTGCTATCCGGCGCTGGCCGAGGCCTCCTCGCTCAAGAAGGAGCTGGTCGAGGGTCTCGATATTCTCATCGTTCGCGAACTGACCGGCGGGGTTTATTTCGGCGAACCGAAAACCATTACCGACCTCGGCAACGGCCAGAAGCGCGCCGTGGACACCCAGGTCTACGAAACCTATGAAATCGACCGCATTGCCCGCGTCGCCTTCGATCTCGCCCGCACCCGCAATAACAAGGTGCATTCGGCCGACAAGAAGAACGTCATGAAATCGGGCGTGCTCTGGGACGAAGTGGTCAAGGGCGTCGCCAAGGATTATTCGGACGTCGAACTCCACCATATCCTTGCCGACAATGCCGCAATGCAGCTGGTGCGTACGCCAAAGCAGTTCGACGTCATGGTCACCGATAATCTCTTTGGTGACATTCTCTCCGACGTTGCTGCCATGCTCACCGGTTCGCTCGGCATGCTGCCCTCCGCCTCGCTCGGCGCGCCCGATCCGGCGACCGGCAAGCGCAAGGCCTTTTATGAGCCTGTCCACGGCTCGGCGCCGGACATTGCCGGCAGGGGCATTGCCAACCCCATCGCCATGATCGCCTCGCTCGCCATGGCGCTGCGCTATTCGTTCAACCAGATCGAGCTCGCCACCAAGATCGAGGGCGCCATTTCGGCCGTCCTCAGCGATGGCCTGCGCACCGGCGATATCGCCCAGGACAATCGCAAGACGGTCGGCACGGAAGAAATGGGTGCGGCTATCCTGGCCAAGCTCAAGCAGTAATTCACCAGACCTCACCTGACCTCGTGGTTCGACAAGCTCACCATGAGGTCTTCGAGAAAGCAAAAGCCCCGGTCGAAAGACCGGGGCTTTTGTATTGGCGGGACCCAAAAGGATCGCGAAAATTACTCTGCAGCGCCTTCGGCGGCGGCAGCGGCCTTGGCGGCCTTTTCTTCAGCGCGTTCCTTGGCCTTTTCGCCGGGAAGACCCTTGTTCGGGTTGTTGCGGGCTTCGCGCTTTACGAGGCCGGCAGCGTCGAGGAAACGCAGCACGCGGTCGGTCGGCTGGGCGCCGTGCGACAGCCAGTGCTTGGCGCGTTCGGCATCGAGGACGACGCGGTTTTCAGCGGTCTTGTCGAGCAGCGGGTTGAAGGTACCCAGCTTTTCGATGAAGCGGCCATCGCGCGGCGAGCGGGCGTCGGCGACCACGATCTGGTAGAAAGGACGCTTCTTGGTGCCGCCACGGGCAAGACGGATTTTCAGTGCCATTTTTAGTTCCTAGGCTGTCGTTGAAATTGGGGGTTATTTCTTTTTGCCCAGGCCCGGAAGGCCAGGGAAACGGGGAGCGCCGCCAAGGCCGGGAAGACCGGGACCACCAGCGGATTTCAAAAGCTTGTTGACGTCGGTGGGCAGCTTGTCGGTCATCGGCAGATCGGCCGAGGGCAGGCCCTTGAGCTGGTCCGGATTGATGCCGGCCTGACGGGCCATCTGTTCGAGCTGCTTGGGGTCCATCTTGGAGAGGTCGGGCATGCCACCGAGCATGCCACCCATCTTGCCGCCGAACATGCCGGCCAGCGATCCCATGCCGCCCTTGGAAACCTTCTTCATCATGTCCGCCATCTGGCGGTGCTGCTTGGACAGCTTGTTGATTTCCGAGACTTCGACGCCGGCGCCGGCGGCAATGCGTTTGCGGCGGGAGGCATTGAGCAGGTCGGGATTGGCCCGCTCTTTCTTGGTCATGGAATTGATGATGGCGATCTGGCGGTCAAAGACCTTCTCGTCGACATTGGCCCCGGCCATGGCCTTCTTGATCTGGCCTGCGCCGGGCAGCATGCCCATCAGGCCACCCATGCCGCCCATCTTCTTCATCTGCAGCAGCTGGGCGCGCAGATCGTCGAGGTCGAAGGAGCCCTTCTTGAGCTTGGCCGCCATTTTCTGGGCGTCTTCGGCCGTGACGTGCTCGGCGGCCTTTTCCACGAGCGAAACGATGTCGCCCATGCCCAGAATCCGGTCGGCAATGCGCGAGGGATGGAAATCCTCGAGCGCATCCATCTTTTCGCCGACACCGATCAGCTTGATCGGCTTGCCGGTGGCCGCGCGCATGGAGAGCGCCGCGCCGCCGCGGCCGTCGCCATCGACGCGGGTCATGACGATACCGGTCACATCGAGCCGGGTATCGAAGCTGCGCGCGACATTGATCGCGTCCTGGCCGGTCAGAGCATCGACGACCAGCAGAATTTCGTGGGGTTTTGCGATCTCCTTGATGGAGACCGTTTCCACCATCAGTTCTTCGTCGATATGGGTGCGGCCGGCCGTGTCGAGGATGAGAACATCATAGCCGCCGAGACGGCCTTCGCGCTCGGCGCGGCGGGCAATTTCGACGGGGGTTTCGCTCGCCACGATCGGCAGGGTATCGACGCCGACCTGCTCGCCGAGCACGCGCAACTGCTCCATGGCAGCCGGGCGGCGGGTATCGAGCGAAGCGAGAAGAACCTTCTTCTTCTGACGATCCTTGAGACGCTTGGCGATCTTGGCCGTGGTCGTCGTCTTGCCCGAACCCTGCAAGCCCACCATGAGGAGGGTAACGGGTGCGGGCGCATTGAGATCGATGGTGACAGCATCGGAGCCGAGAACGGCGACCAGCTCGTCATTGACGATCTTGACGACCTGCTGGCCCGGGGTCACCGAACGGGTAACCTCGGCACCGACGGCGCGCTCGCGCACTTGTTCGACAAAGGCGCGGACGACCTCGAGGCTGACATCGGCCTCGATCAGCGCCCGGCGGATTTCGCGCATGGCCGCATCGACATCGGCAGCGTTCAGCGCGCCGCGTCCACGAAGACCATCGAAAATTTTGCCAAGCCGGTCTGAGAGGCTCTCGAACATACTATTTCCTTTTCGCTCGCGGGGACGATCCCCGGAGAGATAAGTACCAAAAGGCCAAACGCAAAACCCACCCGCGGGCGCAACGCGCTGGCGGATGTTGGCCTCCGGGATCGTGGCACCCTGTCGGGGTCCCGGTCGGCTGGTCAGGAGCAAAGGCCTGATGAACAGGGCGCGTTTATGACAGATTTAGCGCGGAGTCAATGAAACCGCGCAAAAACCAGCGTCACGCCGCTCTCGTCGTGCATGGTTTTGACGCCAAATCCCTGGGCGGCGAGATATTGCCGCGACGCATCCGCAAAACGGCCGCCCTTGTCCGATCCCGGCGGCGCTTCGAAGGCAAGAACAATCCGGCCATCGGCCCGCAGCAGGCTTTTCATGAGCGGCGCCCAGCGGGGGCCAAGGCGCAGGTTGAGATCGACATTGACCGCGAAGATCGCGTCGAATTTTTGATCGGCCCAATCCACGTCTTCAAACGCCCGGGCAATGGCGCGCAGCCGATCGCCCGCATCGGGTAACCCGCTTTTGAGCGATGCTGTCATTTTCCCCGATCGATCGAGCGCGGTGATGCGGCCGGTGGTCAGACGCTCGAGCACGAGGCGCGTCGCGACGCCGTGGCCACAGCCGATCTCAAGCACGTTTTCATCGCCCGAAAGCGCCAGTGCCTCGACGGCCAATCGATGACGTGCAGCAATGCCGATCGCGCCCTCCCGCGGCTTACACTGGCAATTCTTCGCCCGATCCGCCATATAGGCTTCATAAAGGCGTATAGCGCCAAAAATTCTATGCACGATAGGCCATGGCTTTGAGCAACGCACCCTTTCTCAAGATGAACGGGCTGGGCAACCAGATCATCGTGGCCGATATGCGCGGCCGCCGGGATCGCGTTACGCCCGAAGCGGCCATTGCCATCAATGCACGGGCCGAAACCAGGTTCGACCAAATCATGGCCATCCATGATTTGCGCACGCCCGGCACGGCCAATTATATCGAAATCATCAATTCCGACGGCTCGCGCGCCCAGGCCTGCGGCAATGGCATGCGCTGTGTGGTGCAGGCGCTTTCAGCGGAACAGGGACGCCAGCGGTTCACCTTTGAAACCGTGGCCGGCATTCTCTTCGGCGAAGAGGCCGAAAACGGGCTGATTACCATCGACATGGGCACGCCAAAGTTCGCCTGGTATGACATTCCGCTGGCCGAAGAATTCGCTGACACCCGCAAGATCGAGCTGCAGATCGGACCGATCGATGCGCCGGTGCTGCATTCGCCTTCAGTGATGTCGATCGGCAATCCGCACGCCACCTTCTGGGTCAAGGACGATGTCTGGTCCTATGCGCTGGACCGGTTTGGGCCGCTGCTCGAAAACCATCCGATTTTCCCCGAGCGCGCCAATATTGGCATCGCCCAGGTCACTGCGCCCGACAAGATTATCTTGCGCGTATGGGAGCGCGGCGCCGGCATTACCGAAGCCTGTGGCACAGCGGCCTGCGCTGCCGTTGTCAACGGCGCCCGCACACGTCGTACCGAGCGCAAGGCCACCGTCACCCTGCCGGGCGGCGATCTCGTGGTCGAATGGCAGGCCGACGATCATGTCACTCTGACCGGCCCTGCCGAATTCGAATGGCGCGGCGCGTTCGACCCCGCAACGGGCGCCTGGACGCGCGCCGAGGCGGCCTGATGGCGGTTCGCACGCTGACATTCGGCTGCCGTCTCAATGCCTATGAAGGCGAAGTGATGAAGGCTGAGGCCGAAAAGGCCGGGCTCGAGGACGCCATCATCATCAATACCTGCGCGGTGACGCAGGAAGCGGTCAGCCAGGCCCGAAAAGCGGTGCGCAAGGCGCGGCGGGAACATCCGCATAGCCGCATCATCGTCACCGGCTGCGCCGCCCAGACCGAGGCGCGCACATTCGGGGATATGGAAGAGGTCGATCTCGTCATCGGCAATGCCGACAAGCTCAGGGCCGAGAGTTATCGGCCCATGACCTTCGGCCTGCCGCTCAATGACAAGGTGCAGGTCAACGACATCATGAGCGTGCGGGAAACCGCGGGGCACCTCATCGAAGGCATGGACGCGCATACGCGCGCCTTCGTGCAGGTGCAGAATGGCTGCGATCATCGCTGCACCTTTTGCATCATTCCCTTCGGGCGTGGCCCATCGCGGTCGGTGCCAATGGGGCTGGTGGTCGATCAGATCAAGAAGCTGGTCGCCAATGGCTATCGCGAGATTGTGCTGACCGGCGTCGACATCACCTCCTATGGTCCCGACCTGCCCGGCGCGCCGACGCTGGGCCTGCTTACCCAGGCGATCCTGAAACACGTGCCGGACCTGCCGCGGCTGCGCATTTCCTCGATCGATTCCATCGAGGCAGACGCTGCGCTCTATGAGGCGGTGTCCGATCCGCGGCTGATGCCGCATCTGCATCTGTCGCTGCAATCGGGCGACGACCTCATTTTGAAGCGCATGAAGCGACGGCATTCGCGCGAGGCCGCGCTGGGCGTGATCGAAAAATTGCGCACGCTGCGGCCGAACATGGTTTTCGGCGCCGACATCATTGCCGGCTTTCCGACGGAAACCGACGAGATGTTCGAAAACACGCTGCGCTTCATCGGCGAGGCCGGACTTACCTATATCCACGCCTTTCCTTATTCGCCGCGCCCCGGCACCCCGGCCGCGCGCATGCCGCAGGTGAGCAAGGGCGTGGCGCGCCAGCGCGCCGGCCTGTTGCGCGCAGAGGGCGAAAGGCAATTTGCGGCACTCTGTGGCACGCGCCTTGGCGGCGTGGACAATGTGCTGATGGAACGCGGGGGGCTCGGGCGCACCGAGCAATTCGTGCCCGTCAGCGTTGCCGGCATGGAGCCGGGCGAACTGGCTGCCGTCGCCATTACCGGCCGTGGGCCAGATGGCCTTATGGGCGAAAAGCTGCGTATTGCCGCCTGAGACGGCGAGGGAAAGACCAAATATGACCGACAAGAAACCCGGCTTTTTCCAGCGCCTCTTCGGCAACCAACCGGCGCCCATGCCGCCGGCTCCGCCCGAGACCCAGCCCGAC
>DATMSG010000069.1:0-19786 GCA_035565515.1 Devosia sp. | reverse complement strand
CAGCTTCTTGGATTTGGCGCGGGTCGCCAGATCCTTCACCTCTTCCGAGATTTCGCGGAGTGTCTTGGTATCGCAAGACTTCACCACCGGCGTGAAGAGGCCACCCGGCACCGAAACGGCAACGGCCACATCCGAACGCTTGTGATAGAGGATCGAGTCCCCGGCCCAGGTTGCATTCGCGGCCGGCACGCGCTGCAAGGCAACGGCCCAGGCCTTCATGACGAAGTCATTGACCGAGAGCTTGTAGCCCGGCTTGCCGTCCTTGCCCTTGGGCGCAGCGGCATTGATCTGCTCGCGGGCGGCCATGAGCGCGTCGATCTTGCAATCGAGCGTCAGGTAGAAGTGCGGAACGGTCTGCTTGCTTTCGGTCAGGCGCGCCGCCACGACCTTGCGCATGCCGTCATTGGGAACGACTTCGTAGGAACCTTCCTCGAACAGGGCCATGACCTGGTTTTTGCTCATGCCGGTCGCGGGGGCAGCAACAGCCGGCGCACCGGCCGTCTTGCTCACGCCCTTGCCGGATTTGGCAGCTTCCACGTCCGACTTGACGACGCGGCCCTTCGGACCCGAACCGGCAATGCTCGAGAGATCGATGCCGGCTTCCTTGGCGAGACGCTTGGCCAGGGGCGAAGCGAATACGCGGCCGCCTTCCGACTTCGCCGGTGCCTTGGCCGCAGCCGCAGGAGCGCTGGAGCCGGTATTGGCGTTCGGCGCTGCCGGCGCGGGCGCTGCCGCCTTCGGCGCTTCAGGAGCCGGGGCAGCCTTGGGCGCTTCCGCCTTCGGCGCAGAGACGGCGCTGGCGTCTTCGCCTTCCTGCAGCAGCACGGCGATGACGGCGTTGACCTTCACACCCTCGCTGCCTTCGGCAACGAGAATCTTACCGATCTTGCCCTCGTCCACGGCCTCGACTTCCATCGTGGCCTTGTCGGTTTCGATTTCGGCGATCACGTCACCAGACGAAACGCTGTCGCCTTCCTTGACGTGCCATTTGGCGAGCTTGCCCTCTTCCATCGTGGGAGAGAGCGCCGGCATGGTGATATCGATTGGCATACCGGGTCTCCTTACGAGCGATAGGTCACGGCGTTCACAGCCGCGATCACTTCGTCAACATGGGGCAGTGCCAGCTTTTCAAGGTTCGCGGCATAGGGCATGGGAACGTCCTTGCCGGTCACGCGCAGCACGGGCGCATCAAGATAATCGAAAGCCTGTTCCATGACGCGGGCGGCGAGTTCGGCGCCGATGCCGCCCTGCGGCCAGCCTTCTTCCACGGTCACGAGGCGGCCGGTCTTCTTGACCGACTCGATCACCGTATCGCTGTCCATCGGGCGCAGCGTGCGCAAATCGATCAGTTCGACGTCGACGCCGGCAGCCACCAGCTTTTCCGTCGCCTGGGTCGCATAGCGCATGCCCATGGAGAAGGAGACGATGGTGACATCGGCACCCTTGCGGGCAATACGCGCCTTGCCGATCGGCAGCACATAGTCGTCGACCTTCGGCACAAGACCGGTCGAACCATAAAGAATTTCGTTTTCGAGGAAGACGACCGGGTTGGGCGAGCGGATCGCCGCCTTGAGGAGGCCCTTCGCGTCGGCCGCACTATAGGGCGCGATCACCGTCAGGCCCGGAACGTGGCTATACCAAGCCGAATAATCCTGGCTGTGCTGGGCCGCCACGCGCGAAGCGACGCCGTTCGGGCCGCGGAACACCATCGGCGCCTTGACCTGCCCACCGGACATATAAAGCTGCTTGGCGGCCGAGTTGATGATCTGGTCGATTGCCTGCATGGCAAAGTTCCAGGTCATGAATTCGACGATCGGCTTCAAACCGGCAAAGGCCGCACCGACGGCAAGGCCGGCAAAGCCATGCTCGGTGATTGGGGTATCGACCACGCGCTGCGGCCCAAATTCCTGCAACAGGCCCTGGGTCACCTTATAGGCGCCCTGATATTCGGCGACTTCTTCACCCATGATGAAGACGTCGGGATTGGCGCGCATTTCTTCGGCCATGGCTTCATTGAGCGCCTGGCGAACGGTCAATTCGACCATTTCGACGCCTTCAGGAAGATCCGGATCGGCCTGGGCTTCAAATTTCGGCGCGGCGGGAACGGCAGCGGACGGAGCCACCTCGTTCGCCTTTTCGGCGGGGACGACAGGCGCTTCGGCCGGCTCGGGCGCGGTTTCCTTGGCCGGGGCAGCGCCGGCGCTTTCGCCCTCGGCCAGAACCAGCGCAATCGGGGTATTCACCTTCACGCCTTCGGTGCCCTCGGCCACGAGGATTTCACGAACCACGCCTTCGTCGACGGATTCGACTTCCATCGTCGCCTTGTCGGTTTCGATTTCAGCCAGCACGTCGCCGGACTTCACACTATCGCCGACCTTGACCAGCCATTTGGCGAGCTTGCCCTCTTCCATCGTTGGCGACAGGGCGGGCATGAGGATTTGAGGCATATCAGCTCTCCAGAATGGTATTGCCGGGCATGGGGGCCACGCGGCGAAGTTCGAATTGTTCGGCAAATTGCGCGGCGGGCAGCACGCGCCAATCGTTGAGGGGTGTGGCCGCAGAGACAGGCGCCGGCGCCTGACGCTGGTTGACCACCCAGCCACTAAGGATCAGACCCAGGATCACGAAAACCAGGCACGCAATCACGGCGCGCTTGTAGATGGCAGCCTGCACTTCGCCGCTGAGGCCGGCCCAGCCGGCGATGCGATCAAACCGCCACCAGCTGAAAACCCAGTCGCGCCAGCCTGGACCGGAGGCGGTGGGGATGCGGCTGATGGAAACCGCCTGCCCGGCTGCGAGCAGGCCGGACAGAACAGCGAACAGCATGATGACGCCGAGCAGGATGCCCATCGTGCGTTAGGCCTCGATCGTGATGTCGGTCCACAGTTCCGAAGCATCAGGCTCCGGATCATTGGTGGCAAAATCCGCCGCGTCCGTGACGATGGCACGAATGTCGGTCTCGATCTTCTTGAGATCGTCTTCCGTGATGACACCAGCTTCGAGGAGACGCGCGCGGACCTGTTCGATGGGATCGCGTTCCTGGCGATACTTGGTCACTTCGTCCTTGGAGCGGTACTTCGCCGGATCGGACATGGAGTGGCCGCGATAGCGGTAGGTCAGCATTTCGAGAATGTAGGGGCCATTGCCCGAACGGGCATGCTCGATGGCGCGCTTGGCGGCGTCATAGACCATGCGGACATCCATGCCATCGACCTGTTCGCCCGGAATGTCGAATGAAGCGCCGCGCATGGAAAAATCGGTGGTGGCCGCGGCGCGCTCGATCGAGGTGCCCATGGCGTATTTGTTGTTCTCGATCACGAACACGACCGGCAGCTTCCAGAGCTTGGCCATGTTGAAGCTTTCGTAGACCTGACCCTGGTTGGCCGCGCCGTCGCCGAAGTAGGCAAGGCTCACCGAGCCGTCGCCCTTGTACTTCGAAGCAAAGGCCAGACCCGTGCCAAGCGAAACCTGCGCACCAACGATGCCATTGCCGCCATAGAAGCGGTGCTCGTTGGAGAACATGTGCATCGAGCCGCCCTTGCCCTTCGACAGACCACCCTGGCGGCCAGTCAATTCGGCCATGACGCCTTTGGGGTCGAGACCCATGACCAGCATATGGCCGTGGTCGCGATAGCCGGTAATCTGGGCGTCCTTGCCTTTTTCCGAGGCCATGGTGATGCCGGTAACGACGGCTTCCTGACCGATATAGAGGTGGCAGAAGCCGCCGATCAGGCCCATGCCATACATCTGGCCGGCCTTTTCCTCGAAACGCCGGATCAGCAGCATTTCACGGAAGGCTTCGAGGTCCTGTTCACCTGTGAACTGAGGGGCATTGGGCTGCGTCTTGGCCGAAGTGGCCGTCGCCTTGCGCGCCATGGGTGGGGCTCCCGTATAGAATGGAATTTGCCGCTTGGCCCGATCAGGCCACTTCTGGCACTATAGCGCAAGCGAATGACAGATAAAATTGCCCTGAACCGAGGGCAACAAGTGTGTTAAAGCGTTGAATCCGCTTCGATAATCTTGATTAACTGATCATCGATTAATTCTTGGAATTTACCGGAAATCGGTTTACCGCTCGCCGGGTCGACCATGATCAGAATGTCATCGGCATTGGCCATGTTGAGCAGCGCCCTCGCCCGCTCCGTCACGATATCGGGGTCGAGATGGCGCGGATTCATCAGCGAATTGCGGTGACGGAAACTGTCGATTTCGGCCTGCAGCGCGGACGAGCGATCCTTGAGCACCTGAATGTCGGCATGGATTTCGTCGCGACCTTCGATGCCGAATTGGCCGCTGATGGCGGAATAGCCAAGATAGCCCTGAAAAGCCAGTAGCGTCACCGCTAGGGCCAGAGGACGCCAGAATGGTGGGCGTTTGAGTCTTGTGGGCATGTATTGACCGGTCTATGGACCCCCACTATGCCGCAGGAGGAATTAATACCCGGTTTAGCTATTCCGCAGCGACCCGCGCCGGCAGGCTACCTTCCTCGAAAAGCGCGCTGACCGATTCCCCATTATTGACGCGCCGCATGGCCTCGCCCAGAGCCGGTGCCACCGACAAAACGGTCAGCCTACGCAGCCTCAGAGCGCAACGTAGTCTATCTCCTGAAACCTTGCGACTTCGGGCACCCAACGGTCTCTGACAAAGGCCACATGATCCGGGTGGATATTGTAGCCGTCATAGGCGGCCTGATCGGTGAACTCCATCGAGAAGCCAAAAGCAAAGTCGGCCTTGGGACTGACCTGCTTCAGGCGCTCGAATTTCTCAACGCCGGGAATGCTTTTCAGCACCAGCGCATCGCGCAGAAACGCCGTCTCGGCTTCCGAGCCCGCCGCATGTTTCAGGCTGAAAACCACCGTGTGGCGGATCATCACACGGCTCCAACGGCTTCATTGGCGGCAATCGCCGCCATGTTGACGATGCCGCGGCTGGTCACCGATGGCGCAAGAATATGCGCTGGCGCCCGCGTGCCCATCAGGATCGGCCCGACGGCTAGGGCGTTGTTCATTTCCTTGAGCAGCGTCATCGAGAGATTTGCCGCATCGAGATCGGGGAAGATCAAAAGATTGGCTTCGCCCTTCAGCACGGTTTCGGGCACATAACGTTCGCGCAGTTCCTGGTTGAGCGCCAGATCGCCCTGCATTTCGCCCTCGACGATCAGGTCCGGAGCCGCCGCCTTGAGCTTTTCGTAGACCTCGCGCATCTTGAAGGCGCTGTCGCCATCGCGCGAGCCGAAGTTCGAATAGCTCAACAGTGCCATCCGTGCCTCGATATTGAAACGCTTGAGATGCTCCCGCGCCTGGAGCGAAATGCTGACCAGTTCGTCGGCCGACGGATTCTGGTTCACATAGGTATCGGCGAGGAAAAACGCCCCGCGCGGCATGATCAGCATGGAGAGCGCCGAAACATCGCTCACGCCGTCCTGCAGCCCGATGATGGAGCGAATGTCGCGGACATGCTTGATGTAGCGGCCCTGCAAGCCGCAGATCAGCGCATCGGCCTCGCCACGCTTCACCGCCAGAGCCCCGATCACCGTCGTATTGGTGCGCACGATGGTGCGCGCCGTGTCCGGCGTCACGCCATTGCGGCCCACCAGCGAGTGGAACAGCGTCACATAGTCACGATAGCGCGGATCGTCTTCGGGATTGATTACCTCGAAATCGCGGCCGGGCTGGATACTCAAACCGAAGCGCTCGATACGCGCCTCGATCACGGCCGGACGGCCAATCAGGATCGGGCGGGCAATCCGCTCTTCAAGCAAGACCTGGGTGGCGCGCAGCACGCGCTCGTCTTCGCCATCGGCAAAGGCGATGCGCTTGTTCTGGCCCTGTGCCCGATCGATGATCGGCTTCATCACAAGGCCGGAGCGGAACACGAAACGGTTGAGCTGGTCCTGATAGGCGTCCCAATCGGCAATCGGGCGCTTGGCGACACCTGATTCCATCGCCGCCCGTGCCACGGCCGGGGCAATGCGCAGGATCAGGCGCTGGTCGAAGGGATTGGGAATGATGTGGTCCGGCCCAAACACGGCCGGCGCACCCGAAGGCGACACTTCAAGACCCGGCTCATGCGCCAGCTTGGCAATGGCGCGAACGGCCGCCAGCTTCATCTCTTCATTGATCGTCGTCGCATGCACGTCGAGCGCGCCACGGAAGATGAAGGGGAAGCAGAGGACGTTGTTGACCTGGTTGGGATAGTCCGAGCGCCCGGTGCAGACCATGGCGTCGGGCCGCGTCGCCTTCGCCACTTCGGGCATGATTTCGGGGTTGGGATTGGCCAGCGCCAGGATCAGCGGCTTGGGCGCCATCTTTTCCAGCATTTCCGGCTTCAGCGCGCCGGCCGCGGAAAGTCCGAGGAACACATCGGCGCCCTCGATCACCTCGGCCAAACTCGTCGCATCGCTCTGGCGGCGGAACTGGCCGCGCCACTTGTCATTGACGTCGTTGCGCTTGTGCGTAACGAGGCCATCCTTGTCGGCGACCCAGATATTTTCGTGCTTGGCGCCAAGCGCCACCAGCACATTGAGGCAGGCAATGGCCGCGGCCCCTGCCCCCGAGGTGCAAATCTTCACATCCTCGATCTTCTTGCCGGTCAGCTCGAGCCCGTTGAGAACCGCCGCGCCGACGATGATCGCCGTGCCATGCTGGTCGTCGTGAAAAACCGGGATCGGCATGCGCTCGCGCAGTGTCTCTTCGATCTCGAAGCAATCCGGTGCGCGAATATCTTCGAGATTGATGCCGCCGAAGGTCGGCCAGAGCGGCGCCACGGCATCGATGAATTTCTTCGGCTCGATCTCGTCGATTTCGAGATCGAACACGTCGATGCCGGCGAACTTCTTGAACAGGACCGCCTTGCCTTCCATCACTGGCTTCGAGGCCAGCGCGCCGATATTCCCGAGGCCCAGAACAGCGGTGCCGTTTGAAATCACCGCCACCAGATTTTGCCGCGAGGTATAGCGCGCGACCGTCTCCGGCTTCTCCGCAATTTCCTCGCAGGGAGCCGCCACGCCGGGCGAATAGGCAAGCGCAAGGTCGCGCTGGTTGCCAAGCGGCTTCAGAGGTTGGATTTCCAGCTTGCCGGGCTTGGGGAATTCGTGGAAGTGCAAAGCAGCGTCGCGCAGAACCTTGCGTTGTTCATTTGGATCGGTCGACACGCTTTCCTCCGACACAGCTTAGATGGTGCCGTACGTGCCACCAATCAGCTCCGATGGAAAGAGGCGTTGCGCCCTCGCGAAGCCAAGAATCGGCGCCGCCGCTATAGGCAATTGGTCGAAAGCCCGATCAGGCCGCGTCGGTAACGATTTCGGCGGTGCCGTGCATATCCGAGTAACCGGCCGGGGCCGAATGCAGGGCCAGCGCCAGTTCCTTGAATGCACCCACCTTAAGGGCCGGCGCAAAGATGTAACCCTGCGCCTGGATGACGCCGCGCGATCGCAGATAGATCGCCTGAGCTTCGGTTTCGACGCCCTCGGCCACGATTTCGCAACCGAGATCCTTGGCCATGGCGATCAGCCCGTCGAGCACCGGAACCTGCGTCGTGCCCGGCTTGATCATATCGACGAAGATGCGGTCGATCTTGATCACATCGACGCCGAGCGTGGCGATATAGGCAAGGTTCGAGTGGCCCGTGCCCGCATCGTCCATGGCAATGCGCGAGCCCAGTGCGTGGAGCCCCGAAATGACGCTGTTCACCGCCAGCGAGTTTTCCAGCGGCCGGCGCTCGGTGATTTCGAACACGAGCTGGTCGTAGGAAATCGGCGAATTGCCGAAGATCGCCTGCACGTCGTCCACGATGCCGACATCGCGGAAATGCCCCTCGAAGAGATTGATCGAGATTTTGAGGCCCGGAATTTTCTGCGAGAGGTCGCTGAGGTCGTAGCGCACCTGCTGCATCAGCGAGAGCGTCATGGGAATAGCCATGCCCGATGCTTCGGCATAGTCGATGAAGACGCCCGGCGGCACCACTTCCCCGCTCGGCTTTTCCCAGCGGCAAAGCACTTCGCACCCCATCAGACCGCCGGTGCGCAGGTTGATGACCGGCTGATAATAGGGCTTGATCTCATTGCGGCCGATGGCCCGTTCGAGATCGAACGAGGGCGTCCGCGAGCGGCGCGCATAGCGCAGCGTCAGCAGCAATAGCCCCGCACTCACCAGACAACCGAGAACGGTGAAAAGCATATCGAGATCGGCATAGCCCGCCCGCGCTTCGGCAAAGGGCAGCAAATAGCGAATCTTGATCGGCAATTCGCCGGCAAAGCTTTGCACCGCAATATAATCCCCGCGCGCTGCCTGACGGTCGAAATCGACCGAAGCCCCGAGCGAGAGAACCGGCAGGCCGCTTGTCAGCGCAATATCGAGCATGGCGCCATCGGGCAGGTTGTCGACGAGCGATTCCTGGGTCGTGGCCATCAGCGGCGTGAAGGCCGAAACACGGCGCACCCCGCCCAGGGTCTGCGTGACCTTGAGGGCCGGCATCACCATCTCGGCAAATTTGACCACCGTGATGGTCTCGGTGAGCCCGGGCACCGGCAGGGTTTCGGACAGCGGCGAATAGGCAACGTTGCGGCCATAGGCGTCGCAATATTGCACCCCGTCCATGTTCTCGACGAGGATTTGCTTCACGTTGAAGCTGTTGTCGATCGCCGTCTGGGCAAGGCCACTAAACGTCGGCGTGCAGAATGAAGGGCTTTCGGCAATCACCCGCCGCAGCGCCGTTACCGCATTGGCGGCATTGTAGTTGATCTCGGAACTGAGGGCGTCGATCCGCGTCTGCAGCGCGGCGACTTCCTTGTTCCGCGCATAGGCGTCGAGCAGGTAATCGATCGCGACTATGGGGACGAAGGCCAGCAAGGCGCCCAGCAACATAAGAACGTGCGAGAACTTCGCCTTCACCGGCCATATCCACTTCTATCAGCTCTATCCCATTGGTAACGTTGCGATCTTAAAGACCCGTTAACCAGGATTCCAGCCGCCGGTGGAAACGAAAAGGCAGGCCTTGCGGCCTGCCTTTTCATAGAAATTTACGGCAGATCAGCTCTGCACGTTGAGGCGGATGCTCAATTCGCGCATCTGCTTGGCCGAAGCCGGGCTCGGCGCGCCCATCAACAGGTCTTCGGCCTGCTGGTTCATCGGGAAGGCCGTGATCTCGCGCAGGTTCTGCACGCCGCACAGCAGCATCACGATACGATCGATACCGAAGGCTGCGCCACCATGTGGCGGAGCGCCGTACTGGAAGGCGCGGTAGAGCCCGCCGAACTGTTCTTCGACTTCCTCACGCGATTTGCCGGTCAATTCGAACGCCTTGACCATGGTTTCCGGCTCCTGGTTACGAATCGACCCGGAGGCGATTTCGTAGCCATTGCACACCGCGTCATACTGATACGCCTTGAGCGAGAGCGGCTCGGCCGAGTTCAGCGCCTCGATACCACCCTGCGGCATCGAGAACGGGTTGTGCGCAAAGTCGATGCGCTTTTCTTCCTCGCTCCATTCATAGAACGGGAAGTCGACGATCCAGCACAATGCGAACTGCTCGGTGTCCACCACACCGAGATCGGTCCCGACCTTGGTGCGGGCTTCGCCAGCGAATTTGTAGAATTTCTCCGGCCGGCCGGCGACGAAGAACACGGCATCGCCGTCCTCAAGGCCGAACTGGGCCTTGATTGCAGCCGTGCGCTCTTCGCCAATGTTCTTGGCGATGGGGCCGGAGCCGGCGCCGTCCTTGAAGAAGATATAGCCAAGGCCCGGCTGGCCCTCGCCCTGCGCCCAGGCGTTCATGCGATCGCAGAAGGCGCGGCCGATCGGCTCGGCGCCGGCCTTGTTCTTGGCCGGAATCGCCCAGACTTCCACCTTCGGGTCGGCTTCGATCTGGTTGGCGAAAACCTTGAAGCCGGAACCGGCAAAGTGCTCGGTGACCGCATCGATCTCGATCGGGTTGCGCAGGTCGGGCTTGTCCGAGCCATATTTGCGGATCGCCGTGTCATAGGGAATGCGCGGCCAGCTCTTGGTGACGCGCTTGCCGTCGGCAAACTTCTCGAAAACATTGGTGATCACCGGCTCGACCGTGTTCCACACATCTTCCTGGGTCACGAAACTCATTTCGAGGTCGAGCTGATAGAATTCGCCCGGCAGGCGATCGGCACGCGGGTCTTCGTCGCGGAAGCACGGCGCCACCTGGAAATACCGGTCGAACCCGGCCACCATCAGCAGCTGCTTATACTGCTGCGGCGCCTGCGGCAGGGCAAAGAACTTGCCGGGGTGGATACGGCTCGGCACGAGGAAGTCGCGCGCGCCTTCCGGCGACGAGGCCGTCAGAATCGGCGTCGAAAACTCGGTAAAGCCGGCCTCACCCATCCCCGCCCGCATGGACGAAATGATCTTGGTGCGCTTGAGAATGTTGGCATGCAGCTTCTCGCGGCGCAGATCGAGGAAGCGATAGCGCAGGCGAATGTCCTCGGGATACTCCGCATCGCCGAAAACCGGCAGCGGCAATTCCTTGGCAACCGAGAGAACCTCGATTTCGCGGATGAAGATTTCAATGCCACCGGTCGCGATGTTGGTGTTCACGGCCGCAGCGTCGCGCAGCTTCACTTCGCCATCGATGCGCAGCACCCATTCCGAGCGCACCTTTTCGGCGTCGGCAAAGGCGGCGGAATCAGGGTCGATCACGCACTGGGTGATGCCATAGTTGTCGCGAAGATCGATGAACAGCAGGCCGCCATGGTCGCGGATGCGGTGAACCCAACCGGAAAGGCGCACATTCTTGCCGGCATCGTTCGCCGTGAGAGCGCCACAGGTGTGGGTACGGTAGCGATGTGTCGTCATTTTCTTTTCCGAAAAAGTGCAAAAAGGGCCGGATTCGTGGGCGGGAAAAGCGCATGGAGCACCCCGAATGTCAAGCGCCGGGCCTTTCCCTGGCCATGGCGGAAATCCGAGGTGGAGCAATCCTTCCGCACCTGCTAGGAACGATAGTGACTATTTTGAGACGGTATTCATATGGACCTGATTGTTTCCACAGAGGCGCTCACGGCATTTTGCGAGCGTGCAGCCCAGTTTGATTTCGTGACGGTGGACACCGAATTCCTCCGCGAAACCACTTATTGGCCCCGCCTCTGTCTCATTCAGGTCGCCACCGACGACGAAGCGGTGCTCATCGACCCTCTGGCCGACCACCTCGATCTCAAGCCGTTCTTTGCGCTCCTGGCCAATCCATCGGTCACCAAAGTGTTTCATGCCGCCCGGCAAGATATTGAAATCTTTGTCAAACTGACCGGCGCCGTGCCGCACAATATTTTCGACACACAGATCGCCGCCAGCGTTTGCGGCTTTGGAGATAGCGCGTCTTATGACAGCCTCGTGCGCGCCATCTGCAAGGTCGAGCTCGACAAGTCCTCGCGCTTCACCGATTGGTCGGCGCGCCCGCTGTCGGAAAAACAGCGCCTTTATGCGCTGGCCGACGTCACCTATCTGCGCGACATCTATCGCGAACTGCGCAAGCAGGTGGAACAGACGCGCCGCTGGGATTGGGTCGAAGACGAACTCACGGTCCTGCGCAGCATCGAGACCTATGTCGTCCAGCCCGAAGAGGCCTGGGAACGGCTCAAGATGAAGATCAACCGGCCACGCGATCTCGCCGCGCTCAAGGTTCTGGCCGAATGGCGCGAGCGCAAGGCGCAGACGACGGATCAGCCGCGGAGCCGGGTCTTCAAGGACGACGCGCTCTTCGATCTCGCCGTGCAGCGCCCGCTGACCCCCGATGCCTTCGACAAGCTGCGCGCCGTACCGCGCGGCTTTGGCCGCAGTTCAGCCGCTGCCGAAATCATCCAACTCCTCAAGGGCGTCGAGGCCCTGCAAAAGGCCGACCTTCCCGCCCTGCCCGAGCGTTATCGCGGCCCCTCGCCCAAGGGCGCGGTCGGCGATCTCATTCGCGTGCTGCTAAAATCGGTCGCCGAGCAACACGGCGTGGCCGCGCGCATCCTCGCGACCTCCGATGACATCGACGCCCTCGTGCTCGACGACGAAGCCGACGTCCCTGCCCTCAAAGGCTGGCGCCGCAAACTGTTCGGCGAAAAAGCCCTGGCAATCAAACACGGCCGCATCGGCCTCGCCGCCACGCGAAAAGGCGTGATCGAGTTTGCCGTCAATCAGGCAGAGGCGGCTGAATAGCCGAGATGGCAAAGGGGGGATCGCATGCTATATTTCCTGCATGCGAAATATTGCCCGCGATGAATTGCTGACCAGTTTGAGGCGATTGCGCCCCGATCTCGAGCGGGATGGCGTGACGCATATGAGCCTGTTTGGTTCACGGGCCCGGGGCGACCATCGCCTGGACAGCGACGTAGATCTGATGATCGAAGTCAATAACGATCAGCCGTTCTCGATGCTGAAGGTTGTCGGCATCGGCCACATCGTCGAGGACAGTATCGGCCTACCGGCAAACATCTTTCTCAGGCGAAGCCTGGACGACAAATTCGTCAGGGAGGTTCAACCAGACTTGGTACGGATCTTCTGATGACGCGGCGCACGATCTATCGGCTGACCGACATCAGGGACTCGATTGCCAACATTCGCCGACTGCTCGATGGCAAGACCTTCGAACAGATGTACGCCGATCCGGACATTCGAGCCGCATTCGAACGATACCTTGAGATTGCGAGCGAGGCGTCTCGGCATGTCCCAGACGACTTGAAGAACAGCCATGGACAAGGCGTTCCGTGGCGCAATGTGGGGGACTTGGGCAACGTTCTAAGGCACACATACCACAAGAGCGACGCCAAGTCGCTGTGGGATATCTATACCACCGAGTTGGAGTCACTCGACCAAGCCGTCACGGCAATGATGAGGGCCGTCTCAGACACTGAATGACCCTCAGCCGACCTCGACCCGCGCCTCGGCGTGGTCGGCGAAGCTGGCGAACTGGCTCAACCGGTTGCGCAGATGCTCGCCGTTGAGGAAGGCGAAATCCTCCGGCAGTTGCAGCACCAGGACATCCCCATCCAGCCGGAAGCGAATGCGCGGCAGGATGCCCGGCATGGCCGCGGTCATCGGATAGGCGACCCGGAACAGCGTGCCGATCAGCCGGCCCCGCTTGATCATTTCCGGCGAGGCCAGCGGGATCAGCATATTGGCCGATTTGCTCTTGAGCCCGTCATACCGCACCGAAATGGCATGGGCGAGCACGGCGCGGCCGGGATGATCGACCCCTGTCAGCGAGCCATAAGCCACCGAATCGACGCTCTGCGGCCCGCGATAGTCCGGATGCGCCCGCCAGCCGATGTCGGCCAGGAGGCAGGCCACCTGCCGCAGCCGGCTTTCCTCGGCCGTCTCGACAATGCCTGCTGCCGCAAAATACTGGGCACTGAACTCCACCAGGTCCGACGCATGTGCCGGGGATCGCGAGCGCAGCACCGACAGTTCTTCGGCGCCCTGAATCAATGGATCGACCGCCTGCTCCGCCTCGGACAGCAGCCCGTGCAAATAGCCCTCGCGTACCCCAAGCGCCGAAAAAACGACGCTGTCGAATGCGCCCGCGCGGAGGAGTTCGGCCAGCACGGCCGCGCCGAACGGGACCAGTTCCCGGCGCGAATTGCTGACGCTTCCGGACCCGGGATAGGTTTTCAGCGACTCGGCCGCGATGATCTCCTCGCAGACCGCAATCATCTCCGCGGCAGGCACGACATAGTCCTGCACCATATGTAGCGGGTAGTCGCGCAATTCGAGGTGCAGCTTGGCAAGCGAGCGCCAGGTGCCGCCAATGGCCGCGAACTGCCCGCCCGGCTTGACATCGGCGAGCAGCGATTTCTTGAGCTTTTCGCGCACCAGCGCCGCCGCCTTCTTGGGCGACCCATCGGCATCGTCCTGCAGGCGAATGACGCCCAGCTCGTGCGATTGTCCGTCGGCATCGCGGCCGCCGGCGATGATCGACAACTCCAGGCTGCCTCCGCCGAGATCGCCGACGACGCCAGTAAAACCAGGAATGCCGGCTACCACGCCGAGCGCCGCGAAGTGAGCCTCTTCCTCGCCCGAAAGCACGCGAACCGGCGCTTCCATGATCGCTTCCACGGCCGAGACGAATTCCTGCCGATTGGCGGCGTCGCGCACGGCGGAGGTCGCCAGCACATGCACCTTGCCGACGCGCATCATCCGGGCCACTAGCGCGAAGCGCTTGATGGCGTCGAGGGCCTTGGCGACATTGGCATCGGCCAACCGCCCGCTCTGGGCAATGCCCCGACCGAGCGCACAGGCCGACTTTTCGTTGTAGAGCGGGGTCAGCGAGCGCGCGTGACGCTCATAGACGACAAGGCGAACGGAGTTTGACCCGATATCGAGGACAGCCACAGGCTGGGCGCCCTTGAGACGGCCCTGGGCCGTAGGATCGGCGTCTACGCCCCAGAATTGTGTCAAACTCAGCCCTCGTCGTCTCCAATACCGGCGCTGCCGCGTCCGGACAGTGACGGATTGGTCATGAAATAGTCGTGCGCATTGAAGGGTTCCGCGCCCTCGGCAACGCGCAGGCGATGGGAACTGCCATCTGGCAAGACTTCCCAACTTTGCTGATTGTCCTTCAAATAGGCAACTAGCGTTCTGTCAAGAATTTGCTTGTGCACGGTTCTGTTGAGAATCGGCACCATGACCTCGACGCGCCCATCCAGGTTCCGGCCCATCAGGTCCGCCGAGGAAATATAGACCAGCGCCCGCGGCGAGGGCATGGATTCGCCATTGCCAAAGCAATAGATGCGGCTGTGTTCAAGGAACCGCCCGACCACCGATTTCACCCTGATATTGTCCGAAAACCCTGGAATACCGGGCCTGAGACAACAGATGCCACGCACGATCAGATCGACCTTCACCCCGGCCTGGCTCGCGTCGTAAAGCGCATCGATCACCTGCGGATCGACCAGCGAGTTCATCTTCAGGAGGATCGAAGCGGGCTGGCCAGAACGCGCGAATTCGATTTCGCGGGCGATATTGTTGACCAGCGTTTCGCGCAGGTTGACCGGCGAAACAGCGATGGTTTCAAGCTCGGTCGGCCGCGCATAGCCGGTGATGAAGTTGAAGACGCGCGCCACATCGCGCGTGATCGCGGGATCGATGGTGAAGTAGCTGAGGTCGGTGTAAATCTTGGCCGTGATCGGGTGATAATTGCCCGTGCCGATATGGCAATAGCTGACCAGCTTGCCCTTTTCGCGTCGCACCACCTGGCTCAGTTTCGCGTGGGTTTTCAGCTCGATAAAACCGAAAACCACCTGCGCGCCGGCGCGTTCGAGATCGCGGGCCCAGCGGATATTGGCTTCCTCGTCAAAGCGCGCCTTGAGCTCGACAAGGCAGGTCACCGACTTGCCGGCCTCGGCTGCCATCACCAGCGCCTTGACGATCGGGCTGTCCGACGAGGTGCGGTAGAGCGTCTGCTTTATCGCCACCACGTCCGGATCGCGCGCCGCCTGCATCAGGAACTGCGCAACGACGTCGAAGCTCTCGAACGGATGATGGACCAGAATGTCCTTGGCCCGGATCGCAGCGAAATTGTCGCCGTTATAGTCGCGAATGCGCTCGGGGAAGCGCGCGATATAGGGGGGGAATTTCAGGTCCGGCCGCTCGACATCGCAAACCTTCCGCGCGTCGGCGAGGCCGAGGAAGCCGTTCACCTCGAACACGTCGGCATCCTTGATGCCCAATTGCTCGCCGATCTGGCGCTGCAGCGCGCGCGGCATCGAGCGCTCGATTTCGAGCCGGATCACCTGCCCGCGACGGCGCTGGCGCAGGGCGCTTTCGAACTCCACCACGAGATCGGCGGCTTCGTCGTCGATTTCGATTTCGCTGTCGCGAATGATGCGGAATGCGCCGGAGCCGACCACCTGGTGGCCCGGAAACATTTTGTGGAAGAAGAGCTTGACCAGCGTGTCGATGGTCACGACCTCCGTCCGCCCTTCCGAAACAAGTTCATTGGGCAAGTTGATGAAGCGGTCGAGATTGCCCGGAATGCGGACCAGCGCCGTCAGCGGCTGATCGCTGTCGGGGCGCTTCAGTTCAAAGGCCAGCGCCAGCCCCAGATTGGGAATGAACGGGAACGGATGCGCCGGATCGACCGCGATCGGGGTCAGCACCGGAAAGATCTCCTCGCGGAACAGCTTTTGGAGATAGGCGACCTGCTCTTCGCTGAGATCGTTGGATTCGTGGATGACGACATTCTGCGCGAAGAGTTCCTCGCGCAGCGTTTCCCAGTGATCCTGCTGGTCGCGCTGCAAATGCTGCGCCAGCGTCGCGATTTCCTCGAGCTGCTCGGCCGGGGTCAGCCCGTCTGCGCTCTGCTTGGTGAGCCCGGCGCGAATCTGCCCCTTCAGGCCCGCCACGCGCACCATGTAGAATTCGTCGAGATTATTGGCCGAGATCGACACGAAGCGCAGGCGCTCGAGCAGCGGATGCGCCTCGTTGCCGGCTTCTTCGAGCACACGCATGTTGAACTGCAGCCAGCTCACCTCACGGTTGACGAACCGCGCCGGGCTGGTCCGCAACGCCTCGACATCCGGCCCAGCGCCTTCTGCCTCGGTGATCTCGCTCATGTCATTCATCGCTTGAAGGGTCCCAGTCCTGTTGGCTGCCACCCTCGCGCTCCGCCTCCCGGAGCGCCAGGGCCTCTGCTGCAATCGTTCGGGTAATGGCCGTGCCTCTGGCGAGCGCCAGCCGATCCATGCGGTCGGCCAAAACCGCCACTTCCTCGGGGCTGCGTTCCATGCGCGCCACGAGATAGTGGATGATTTTCGGATCGACCTTGATCTGACGATCGCCGAAAAGTTTGGCGAACATGTGTGACAGTTCTATGTCGTCGCTGACCTCGAGCCGAAAAGCCGGGGCCCGGCGCACGCGCGAGCGAACGTCGTCCGTCGCCAGCGGCCATTTGGCAATATCCTCGCGCGCCGTCAGCAAAAGCGTCCGGTTGCCGCGCATGGCTTGGTTGAGCAGGTGAAACAGGCTCGGCTCGTCATAGCCCAGCCGATCCACGTCCTCGACCACCAGCGGCCCGCGCCCGTCGGCCTCTGCAATGGCGGTGATCGTCTCGGGCGTCACCACCACGGCATGGCTGCGATCGGCAAAAATCCGCGCCAGATGCGACTTGCCCGACGCCGCCGGCCCGATCAGCAGCGTGACGGCATCCGGCCAGTGGGGCCAGGCGGCGATACGTCCATGGGCCAGGGCATTGCCCTCCCCCACCAGAAAATCGTCCGCGGCATGGGATGGCGTATGCTCGAATTCGAGCGGCAATTGCCGCAGCCGGTCGTTACGCAGTGGGGTTACCACCCTGGCCACCATGGGTTGATCCGAGATAGAGGCTGCTTCCCTTATACTTGCGAATGCCGTAGCGCACGAGCACCCCGCCGATCGCGGCCAGCGGCACGGCCAGCAACAGCCCGACAAAGCCGAACAGCGCGCCAAAGGCCAGCAGCGCAAACATCAGCCAGACCGGGTTGATATTGATCGAGCTGCCCACGAGCTTGGGATAGAGCACATTGCCCTCGATGAACTGCCAGCCCATGAAAATGGCGAAGACCAGCGCCACCATCCACCAATTGGGCCAGAACTGCACGGTGGCAATGCCCATGGAGAGGGCGAAGCCGACGCCGAACCCGACATAGGGAATAAAGCTCAGAAGCCCCGCGATGAGACCCACGGCAAGGCCGTAGTTGAGCCCGACCAAAGACAGGGCACCGGCATAAAATACCGCATCGATGAGCAGCACGCCGCCCTGCCCGCGGATCACGCCGGCCATGGAGCTGTCGATGTCCCGCAGAATGCCCAGAATTTCCGGGCGCTGTTTGCGGGGCAGGAGATCGTGCAACCCGCGCACCATGCTGTCCCAGTCGAGTAGCAGATAAAAGGCGACGACCGGGGTGAAGATGGCAAAGCCGATGACGCTGATCAGCGTCATGCCGGAGGCCAGGATTTCCGAGGTGACGACACCGGCAAAGCCGACGATCTGCCCCAGCATATCCGAAACCGTGCGCTCCACCTGCGCGGCGCGCTCCGGCCCCAGCCATTCGTTGAGTTCGGGCGCCCATTTGCGCACCATGGCCTCGAGGTCGGCCGCATAGCCCGGCAGGCGCTGCACCAGCCCCACGATCTGCTGCGCCACCATCGGAACGATCATGACGAAGATGCCCGAAATGATGGCGACCACGCATAGCAGCACGACCGCCGTAGCCCAGCCGCGGTTGAACCGCCATTTCTGCAGCTGGGTCACCAGCGGGTTGAGCAGATAGGCCAGCGCCGCACCCACCACGAAGGGCAGCAGGATGCCACGGAAGATCCAGAGAGCAAGGATCAGGAAGACGAAGAAGCCGATCCAGATCAGCACTTGATTTCTAAGGTTCATGGTGCCGGGCGGCCCTTGCGTCTGACTATCCAAGAAGCTATCAGGCCTTCAGGCAAAATGAGCAGAGAGCGAATATCACTTTCGGCTTACGAAATCGCCACGAAAAACAAAGACCTGGAGCATTCAGCGATTCGATTATCGCACGAAAAGCTCTAGCGGCCAGCACCGTTAAGTTCAACCAGACCGGGTCTCGGTAGCCAAAGCGTTCCCGATATCCCCAGCAATGGCTTTAGGCTCATGTCCGACGCGCAAAACCTGCCATCAAACGGCCTGTCATACAAGCAGGCGGGCGTCGACATCGATGCTGGCAATGCTCTGGTCGAGGCCATCAAGCCCGCCGTGCGCTCCACGCGCCGCCCCGGCGCCGATGGCGAAATCGGCGGCTTCGGCGGGCTTTTCGATCTCAAGGCCGCCGGCTTCACGGATCCGGTTCTGGTCGCGGCCAATGATGGCGTCGGCACCAAACTGAAAATCGCCATCGACACAGGCAAGCACGACACCATCGGCCAGGATCTCGTCGCCATGTGCGTCAACGACCTCGTGGTGCAGGGCGCCGAGCCGCTGTTCTTCCTCGATTATTTCGCCACCGGCAAACTCGACGTTGCTCAGGGCACCGCCATTGTCGAAGGCATTGCCCATGGCTGCCGTCTCGCCGGCTGCGCGCTGATCGGGGGGGAAACCGCCGAAATGCCGGGCATGTATCACGGCAACGACTACGATCTCGCCGGTTTCGCCGTCGGCGCTGCCGAGCGCAATGCCCTCCTGCCGCGCAAGGATATTGCCGCCGGCGACACGCTCGTCGCCATCGCCTCCTCCGGCGTTCACTCCAATGGCTATTCGCTGGTGCGGAAAATCGTCGAGCTTTCCGGCCTCGCCTGGACCGCCGATGCACCCTTCGCCTCCAGCAAGACCCTTGCCGAGGCCCTCCTCGAACCCACCCGCATCTACGTAAAGCCGCTCCTTGCCGCCCTCAAGGCCGGCATCGGCATCAAGGCCCTCGCCCACATCACCGGCGGCGGCTTCATCGACAATATTCCGCGCGTCCTGCCCGATGATCTCGCCGCCGATGTCGATCTTGACGCCGTTAGCGTGCCCGCCGTCTTCGGCTGGCTCGCCAGGGTCGGCGGCATGAGCGAGCGCGAAATGTTGCGCACTTTCAATTGCGGCGTCGGCATGCTCGTCGCCGTCACCCCCGAAGACGCCGAAAAGCTCGTCGAACACCTCACCGCCTCCGGCGAAACCGCCGCCATTGTCGGTCAACTCACGCCCCGCGGCGGCGAACCCGTCACCTTCCGCGGGAAGCTCGCCCTGTGAGCCGCAAGAAAGTCGGCGTTCTCATTTCCGGCCGCGGCTCGAACATGTCCGCGCTGATCGAGGCGTCGAAGGCTCCTGACTATCCGGCTGAAATCGTCGGCGTGCTCTC
>DATMSG010000068.1:0-3896 GCA_035565515.1 Devosia sp. | reverse complement strand
GCTGCCGCTCCGGCTCCTGCCGCTGCTCCGGCTCCTGCCGCCAAGGCAGCCGCGCCGACCACGGCCGCCAAGCCCAAGGACGTTTCGGAAGAATCCGCTCCGGCTCTCAAGGGCACGCCCCAGGAAGCCAAGGTTTCCCAGGCCAAGGCCGAGGGCGAGCGCAAGGCCGCCAGCGCCTCTGCCAATGGCAAGCCCGCCAAGGAAATGCGCGAAGACGCCGTCGGCGCCGAATCCAAGGCCGCCAAGATCGATGCAGGCAAGGCTCCGGGCAAGAAATCGGCCGAAGCGCCCGCGGGGGATGCTGCTGCCACTTCTGTGAAGAAGTCGGCCAAGAAGGTCGTCGCCGCTCCCGCCGAAGGCCTGAGCCCGACTGCCGAGACCGGCGGCCCCACGCCGATCTTCCAGAAGCAGGAAGGCCCTGCCGACGATCTCAAGCTGATCTCGGGCGTCGGTCCGGTTCTCGAAGGCAAGCTCAACGCCGTTGGCATCACCAAGTGGAGCCAGGTTGCCGCGATGACGCCGGAACAGATCACTGCTCTTGAATCGAGCCTCAACTTCAAGGGTCGCGTTGCGCGTGACAACTGGCTGCAACAGGCCGAAGTCCTCGCCCGCGGCGGGGTTGAGGAATATCGCAAGGTGTTCGGGAAGGACCCGCGCTAATGCTCGCTGATAAAGACCGCATTTTTACCAATCTCTACGGCCAGCACGACTGGCGCCTCGAAGGCGCGCGGGCGCGCGGCTCGTGGGTTGGTACGAAGGAATTTCTCGATCAGGGCCGCGATTGGATCACCAACGAGGTCAAGGGCTCGGGTCTGCGCGGCCGTGGCGGCGCCGGCTTCCCCACTGGTCTCAAGTGGAGCTTCATGCCCAAGGTCAGCGATGGCCGTCCGCATTACCTCCTTGTGAACGCTGACGAATCCGAGCCCGGTACGTGCAAGGACCGCGAGATCCTGCGACACGATCCGCACCACCTGATCGAAGGCTGCCTGATCGCATCGCGCGCCATGGATGCGCACCTCGCGTTTATCTATGTCCGCGGTGAATTCATCCGCGAGCGTCAGCGCCTCGAGGAAGCCGTTCAGGAAGCCTACGACGCCAAGCTTATCGGCAAGGACAATATCCACGGCTGGGATCTGGACATCATCGTCCATCACGGCGCCGGCGCTTATATCTGCGGCGAAGAGACCGCGCTGATGGAATCGCTCGAAGGCAAGAAGGGCCAGCCCCGCCTCAAGCCGCCGTTCCCGGCCGGCATGGGTGTCTATGGCAACCCGACCACCGTCAACAACGTCGAGTCGATCGCCGTCGTTCCGGAAATCCTGCGCCGCTCCGGCGCTTGGTTCTCCTCCATCGGCCGTCCGAATAATGTCGGCACCAAGCTGTTCATGGTCTCGGGCCATGTGAACAAGCCGGCGACCTTCGAGGAAGCCCTGGGCGAGAGCTTCAAGGACATCATCGAAAAGCATTGCGGCGGCATCCGCGGCGGCTGGGACAATCTCCTCGCCGTCATTCCGGGTGGCGCTTCGTGCCCCGTCGTGCGCGGCGAAGACATGATGGATGCCATCATGGATTTCGACGGCATGCGCGAAAAGAAGTCGTCCTTCGGCACCGGCGGCATGATCATCATGGACAAGTCGACCGACATCATCCGTGCCATCTGGCGCATCGCTGCTTTCTTCAAGCACGAGAGCTGCGGCCAGTGCACGCCATGCCGCGAAGGCACCGGCTGGATGATGCGCGTCATGGAGCGCATGGTCGAAGGCCGCGCTCAGAAGCGCGAAATCGACATGCTGTTCTCGGTCACCAAGCAGATCGAAGGTCACACCATTTGCGCCCTTGGCGACGCGGCCGCCTGGCCGATCCAGGGCCTGATCCGCAACTTCCGTGACGTCATCGAAGCGCGTATCGACCAGTACACTTATTCTTCCACCAGCGACGGCGCGGTTCCGTCGATCGCTGCGGAGTAGGGCAATGGCTTCTATTAAAGTCGACGGCACGCTCGTCGAAGTCCCTGACTACTACACCCTCATGCAGGCAGCCGAAGCAGCCGGCGCGGAAATCCCGCGCTTCTGCTACCACGACCGTCTTTCGGTCGCGGGCAATTGCCGCATGTGTCTCGTCGAGGTGAAGGGCGGTCCCCCGAAGCCGCAGGCGTCCTGCGCCATGTCGGTCAAGGACCTGCGTCCCGGCCCGAATGGCGAGCCGCCCGAAATGTTCACCAACACGCCCATGGTCAAAAAGGCCCGTGAAGGCGTGATGGAATTCCTGCTGGTCAACCACCCGCTCGATTGCCCGATCTGCGATCAGGGCGGCGAGTGCGACCTTCAGGACCAGGCCATGGCCTATGGTGTAGATAAGTCGCGCTTCAACGAAAACAAGCGCGCTGTCGAAGACAAGTACATCGGGCCGCTGGTCAAGACTTCGATGAACCGCTGCATTCACTGCACGCGTTGCGTCCGTTTCACCACCGAAGTCGCCGGCATTGCCGAAATGGGCCTGCTTGGTCGCGGCGAAGACGCCGAGATCACCACCTATCTCGAAAAGGCGCTGTCGAGCGAACTCCAGGGCAATGTCATCGACCTTTGCCCGGTTGGCGCTCTGACCTCCAAGCCCTATGCGTTCAACGCCCGCCCGTGGGAATTGACCAAGACCGAGAGCATCGACGTGATGGATGCCGTCGGTTCGGCCATCCGCGTCGATAGCCGCGGCCGTGAAGTCATGCGCATCATGCCGCGCGTCAACGAAGCCATCAACGAAGAGTGGATTTCGGATAAGACCCGCTTCATCTGGGATGGCCTCAAGAACCAGCGCCTCGATCGCCCCTATGTTCGCAAGAACGGCAAGCTCCAGGCCACCACCTGGGAAGAAGCTCTTTCGGCTGTTGCCGCCCGCATCAAGAAGGCCGGCAACAAGGTCGGCGCCATTGCCGGCGATCTCGCTGCCGTCGAGGAAATGTATGCCCTCAAGGGCCTGCTCGCTTCCATCGGTTCGGGCATGACCGACGTGCGTCCCGCCATGTCGGGCATCGATCCCTCGATGCCGCGCTCGGCTTACATCTTCAATCCGACCATTGCCGGCATTGAAGAAGCGGACGCCGTTCTCATCATCGGCGCCAATCCGCGCAAGGAAGCCTCGCTCATCAATGCGCGCATCCGCAAGACCTGGCGCGCCAAGAACATCCCGGTAGGTGTGATCGGCGAACGTGCCGACCTCACCTACACTTACGACTATCTCGGCGAAGGCTTTGAAACCCTCGTTGACGTGGCAGCCGGCAAGGGCTCCTTCGGCGAAATCCTCGCCAAGGCCCAGCGTCCGATCATCATCGTCGGCGAAGCCGCTGTCTCGCATGCCAATCTCGGCAAGCAGGTCGGCCGCGATGTCATCGCGATTGCCTCCAAGCTCGCCACCGGCGCCAATGTCGCCGAGGGCTGGAACGGTTTCGCGCTGCTCCACAATGCGGCCAGCCGCGTTGGTGGCCTCGACATCGGCTTCGTGCCGCACGATGGCGGTGTCTGCTCGGCCGACCAGATCGCTCTGGCCGGCAAGGGCGAACTCGACGTCCTGTTCCTGCTCGGTGCCGACGAATACGACATGTCCGCCATGGGCAAGGCATTCGTCGTCTATGTTGGCTCGCATGGCGACCAGGGCGCACACCGCGCCGACGTCATCCTGCCGGGCGCGACCTATACCGAGAAGTCTGGCACCTATGTGAACACCGAGGGCCGCGTCCAGCAGACCGCCCGCGCCGTGTTCCCGCCGGGCGACGCCAAGGAAGACTGGGCCATCGTCCGTGCCCTTTCCGGCGCCATCGGCAAGCCGCTCCCGTATAACTCGCTGACCCAGCTGCGTTCGGCCCTCTATGCCGAATTCCCGCACCTGGCGAACGTCGACGAAAT
>DATMSG010000067.1:0-2651 GCA_035565515.1 Devosia sp. | reverse complement strand
GATTTCGCCGGCGATGATCTCTGCCTCTTCGGCATCGACTTCGGCGCGGACTTCGGCGGGAACGAGCTTTTCATAAAAACTGTTCTTGGAAATGCCCACGGCGCCGTCGGCAAGGCCGAGGATCAGATTGGTGCCATAGGGCGCGGTGCCATCGAGGGTCTGCTGCAGGGCGGTAAAGAGCGAGTCGCCCACCTTCTTTTCGACCGAGGTGAAGATCACGTCGGCCTGGGCCGGATCGGTCGGGGCGAAGATTTCGGCCTGATCGCTATCGACGCCGACGGCCAGCTTGCCCTCGTCGCGGGCGGCCTGCAAGGCGCCGATGCCGGTGCCGCCGGCAATCGGGAAGACGATATCGACGCCCTGAGCGAACTGGGCGAGAGCCAATTCCTTGCCCTTGGCCGGATCGGTGAAGGAGCCGGCGACGGCGCGGGTCACTTCCACATCCGGATTGGCGGCCTTGGCCCCCTGCTCGAAGCCGAGGGCGAATTCGACGATGGTCGCGCCTTCGACGCCGAGGATTTCCCCGATCTTGCCGGTTTCGCTGATCTTGGCGGCGGCATAGCCGGCGAGATAGGCAGCGGTTGAAACGCGGTAATTGATGGCAAGGATATTGCCGAAATTGCCGGTCGAGAAATCGGGGGCATCATCGAAAATAATGAACTTGGTATCAGGATATTCCGGCGCCAGTTCGGCCATGAAACCGGTCATCTCCCAGGTGCCGGCGATGACGACGTCATAGCCCTGGTCGGTGGCATCGGCCAGAGCCGGCTGCCAGCGGCCGCGATCCATGCCGGCCTCGATGACGGTGACATCGACGGGAAGCTCCGCCTCGGCCCGATCGAGGCCCGCTGCGGCGGAGTCGAAAAAGCTCTTGTCACCGAGATTGCCGTGGACGACCAGGGCAACCTTGAGTGGGTTGTCCTTGGTATATTCCTGCGCCATGACGGCGCCGACGGATACCGAGGCCAGAAGGCCTGCACCGAAAAGGCCGGCAAAAGCGCGGCGCGTGATTTTAGGCATGGACATTGACGGAGCTCCCTTGGCTTTGTCAGGTATTGGCGCGGTAGACGAGGGAAGCGCGATAGAGCGCCACCAAGCGATCGAGCTTGGCTTCCTCGATAATGGTCACCATGGGCGTGCCCAGGCGACCGGTTGGATCGACCACCGTCATGCCGCGGGTAATGCCGGGCGCAAGCGCCACATCCATCGAGGCACGCAGGGTTTTGGTCACGAGTTCGGGCTCGATCACTGCGGCAATGGCCAGGGGATCGACGAAACGGAAGTGATCGGGACCGCCATAGCCGACCGTGGTACGGCGGGCATGCTCGACAAGCGCAGCCGAGAAAGTCTTTTCCGGGCTTTCCGGAATTTCCTTCAAAAGAGCATCGACTTCATCGCCGGTCATGAAATGGGTAACGCAGGGCTCCCACGGCGCGATGAGCATTTCAATCTCGGTGCCGAAGACGATCGCGGCAGCTTCGGGGTCGGCATAGATATTGAATTCGGCCGCCGGGGTGGTATTGCCGCGGCCATAGACCGTGGCCCCCATGATGGTGAGCTGGCCGATGCCGGTGGTGATATCGGGAGCCAGACGCAGCGCCAGCGCCAGATTGGTCAGCGGCCCGATCATCAGGATATCGACCTTTTCGCCGGCCTTGGCGGCCGCGCGGAAAGTGTCCACCAGAAATGCCACGCCATTGGTGCCGGCGGCTTCCGGAATTTTGGCGGGACGCGGGGCGCCGCCGAGGCCGTCTTCGCCGTGGATATATTTCGCATCGATCACCGGCTGGGTCAGCGGACGATCGGCACCCTTATGCACCGGCACCGAGCCTTTGCCGGCGACTTCGAGCACGGTCAGGATATTGCGGGTTGCCGCATCGAGGCCGACATTGCCGAAGACGGTGGTGATCGCATCGGGCGTGCGGCCATTGCCGATCAGCATGAGAAGGGCCTGCGCGTCATCGACGCCGCCATCGGTATCGAGAATGAGTTTTCTTGCCATTATGCCACTTTCCGGGCCGCTTCGACGCGGCTCCAGAAATCCTTGTAGGTGTTTGAGTATTCGGCCCTGATTTCGGAGAGAGGCCGACGCAGGAGCTGCCTGTCAGCCACCAGTTGTTCGCCGGCGACATAGACATGGCGGACATCCCGTCCGCTTCCCGAATAGACGAGAAGCGTCTCGATGTCAGGGGTTTCGGAATAGCCCGCACCGGAAATATCGATGGCAATGATGTCAGCGGATTTCCCGACGTCGAGCGAGCCGATCTCGTTTTCGAGGCCGAGCGCCTTCGCGCCGTCGATGGTCGCCATGCGGATCAGCTCGGCGCTGGAAATGGGCTGCGCCCTCCGATCGCGATGCGAGGCGACGAGGCCGGCGACGCGCATTTCGTTGATCATGTCATAGCCATTGTTGGCCGCAACATTGTCGGTGCCGAGGGCCACGGTGACGCCGGCAGCCTTCAAATCGACAACCGGGCAAATGCCTTCGCGGCCGGAGCGGAGGCCCGCCGTCGCATTGTGGGAAATGGAGGCGTGGGGCGCGCGGGCAAAGACCGCAATGTCTTCAGGGCTGAGGTCGAGGCAGTGCGCGGCATGGATGCGGCCTTTGAAGAAGCCGAGCTTTTCGAGCGCGACGGCCGCGGTCGTGCCGT
>DATMSG010000066.1:0-7503 GCA_035565515.1 Devosia sp. | reverse complement strand
TTACGCCACACCCAGCTTCTTCTGCAGCTTGGTGGAGCTGGTCGTATACTGGAACACCA
Source organism: Devosia sp. (assembly GCA_035565515.1). GTDB lineage: Bacteria > Pseudomonadota > Alphaproteobacteria > Rhizobiales > Devosiaceae > Devosia. Next base: position 7,444 of record DATMSG010000066.1, on the reverse strand, counting down.
CGCGCTCGCCCGGCGAGATGATCGCCTTGGCGGCCTGGGCCATCAGCGCCGCCTCGTGGAAGCCCGAAAGGATCAGCTTGAGCTTGCCCGGGTACCAGTTGATGTCGCCAATCGCAAAAATGCCGGGGACCGAGGTCTGGAATTTTTCGGTGTCGACGACGATAGTATTGTCGTTGAGCTCAAGGCCCCAGTCGGCAACCGGGCCGAGCTTCATGGTAAGGCCGAAGAAGGGCAAGAGGCGCGTGGCGGGGATCGAGAGGTCGCCGGCGTCCGTGGTCAGATGAACGTGGTTGATCTGGCCGTTTTCGCCATCGAGCTTGGCGACCTGGCCGAGCTGGAAGTTGACCTTACCCTCGGCCACCAGTTCCTTCATCTTGTTGACCGAAGCCGGGGCCGCCTTGAAGGCGTCGCGACGGTGCACCAGGGTCAGAGTGCGCACGATCGGCTGCAGGTTCAGCGTCCAGTCAAGCGCGGAGTCCCCGCCCCCGACGATCACCACGTCCTGGCCGCGGAAATCCTCCATCTTGCGCACGGCATAGAAGACCGACTTGTTTTCGAACTGCTCGATATCGGGCACTGGCGGGCGCTTGGGCTGGAAGGAGCCGCCGCCGGCCGCGATCACGACGACCTTGGTGAAGAAGGTCTCGTCGGCATCGGTCTGTAGCTTGAACGAACCGTCTTCAAGCTTCTCGATGGAATTGACCATGCGCGAGAAGTGGAATTCGGGGGAGAACGGCGCAATTTGCGCCATCAGATTGTCGGTCAGTTGCTGGCCGGTGACCATCGGAAAGCCGGGAATGTCGTAGATCGGCTTTTCGGGATAAAGCTCGGCGCACTGGCCGCCCTGGCGGTCCAAAATGTCGATGAAATGGCATTTGATATCCAGAAGCCCGAGTTCGAAAGCCGCGAACAGGCCGCAGGGGCCAGCGCCGATGACGACAACGTCGGTGGTGATCTCAGTGCTCATTTTCAAAGTCCGTTCGACACCGGAGCCGCTGCGGCTCCGGAAAAGTTGGTCCCATCGGGGCCCCATTGCCCCGCTCGATGAATGGGAACTGCCGCTGTCACCAGCGCCCCCGGCTTTGCCCGATTAAAGGCGACTAACGCGATCCACTTATCCTAGGAGACGCGGCGAAGGAAGGGGCGCGTACCGAGCGGCACTTCGGTGACGCCCACCGGCTGGTAGAACAGAGCCATTTCCGGCAAGCGGTTTTCGATCAGCGCCTGGCGGCTCGGCTCATGGGTCACGACGAGCGCATTGAAGCCGCACCGGCGCATATGCGGAATCTGATCCTGAAGGACGTCGCCTACAGCCCTGATTTCACCCGTATATTTGAAACGCTCGACCAAAAGCCGCGCGGTCGAATAGCCGCGACCATCCGAGAAGGCCGGGAATTTGATGGCCACCGAGGCAAAGCGTGTGAGGTCGTCTGCGACGTCCTCGATCTTCTCGCCGGGCGAGACCAGCAGGCCAAGCGGGTGCTGGCTGGCGAGATAATCGGCGCGATTGGCCAGGAATTCCGGCAGCGGCACGTGGGTGTAACGAGCCTCGGACGGCGCGGTGCCTTCGACCCATTCCTTGAAGGGATCGGCAATAAAGGCCCCGTCTTTCCAGAGGGTGTGGCGGGCTGCGGCAGTCATCGGATTGGCGATCGCTCCACTGAAATCGTAATGGATGCCGCATTCCTTTTTATTCAGGCCGCGCCACCGTCCGGCGCGCGGATCCTCACCCTCGGCAACCACCGAGGTGCAGGGCGCGCAGCCAATGGACTTGTAGCCTTTGGCATAGAGCGGATGCTCGGGCAAGTTGTGCTTCTGGCGATATTCGATGACATCGGCATCGGAGAAATAGGCCAGCGGATTGACCTTGATGCGATCGTCGCTCGTCAGCTCGAAATGCGGCAGCACGCCGCGTTCCGTCGTCTGGTAGCGCTTGCGGCCGGTCACCCAGCCCCCATATTGCTCGGTCACCGGCTCCAGCGGCTCGGTCTTGCGGATATGGCAGCACGAATCGGGGTCGGTTTCCCAGAGGTCGCCATTGGGATCGAACCGCTTCACGTCGTCCGCACTGGGATGGATGGCGTGCACATTGATGAGGCCAAGCTGCTTCTTCAGCGTCTCGACGTAATCAAGCGTCTCCGGGAAATGCTTGCCGGTTTCGAGGAAATAGACCGGCATGCTGGGATCGACCTGCGCCACCATATGCAGCAGCACCGCCGAATCCGCCCCAAAGGACGAAACGATGGCGAGATCGCCCGGCAGAACGTCACTGACGGCGTAGCGAAGCACGCTTAACGCGTCCATTTCGTCGAACATGCCGTTGAGCGCAAGAATCCCCAGCGCCTTCAGCTTGTCATGCGCCGCCTGGGCGGGCGCGAGTTTAGGCAGTCCCATAGAGGGCCTCCTTGAAGGGCGCTTCCCCAAGACGCCGATAGGCTTGAATGAAAGTCTCTTCGGTGCCCTGACGCTGGGCGATGTAGAAATCGACCAGCTTTTCGATGGCACCCGGCACGTTTTCGGCCTCGAAGCCCGGCCCGATGATCTTGCCCACCGAAGCATGTTCGGTGGCGTCGCCGCCCAGCGTGATCTGATAGAGCTCGCCGCCCTTCTTCTCGACGCCCAGAATGCCGATATGGCCGACATGGTGGTGCCCGCAGGCATTGATGCAGCCGGAAATCTTGATCTTCAGTTCGCCGATTTCCTTCTGGCGTGCCGGCTCGGCGAATTTCTTCGAGATTTCCTGCGCGATCGGGATCGAGCGGGCATTGGCCAGGGCGCAGAAATCGAGGCCCGGGCAGCAGATCATGTCGGTGATGAGGTTGTTGTTGCCCTCGGCAAGCCCCGCAGCCACCAGCGCATCATAAACGGTGCGCAGATCGGCGAGCGCGACATGGGGCAGAACCAGGTTCTGCTCATGGGTCACGCGCAGCTCGTCATACGAATATTTTTCTGCGAGGTCGGCGACGACTTCCATCTGCGTGTCCGTCGCATCGCCCGGCGCACCGCCGACCGGCTTGAGCGATACCGTCACCGAGGCGTAGCCCGGCCGGGCATGGGCATTGATATTGTTGTCGAGCCAACGGCCATAGGCGGGATCGACAATGGACTCATAGGCCACATCGATCTTGGTCAGGCTCTGCGGCGCAAAATCGGGCAGCGCGAAATAGGCGCTGATGCGATCGACTTCCTCGCTGGGCAGGGTGAGAACGCCGCCGCGGACTTCGGCGAACTCGGCTTCCACTTGACCCTTGATGGTCTCAAGGCCTTCTTCGTGCACCAGTATCTTGATGCGCGCCTTGTACTTGTTATCCCGGCGGCCATAGCGGTTGTAAACGCGCATGATGCTTTCGAGATAGGCCAAGAGGTGCTCGTTGGGCACGAAACTGTTGATCAGCTTGGCAATCATCGGCGTACGGCCGAGGCCGCCGCCAACCCAGACTTCCCAGCCGATTTCCCCGGCCGCATTCACCGCGGCCTGAAGGCCGATGTCGTGGAAGCGGATGGCTGCGCGGTCGTGCGGCGCCCCGGTAATGGCGATCTTGAACTTTCGCGGCAGATACGAGAACTCGGGATGAAGGCTCGACCACTGGCGCAGGATTTCGGCGACCGGACGCGGATCGATGATTTCGTCGGCGGCGGCGCCGGCAAACTGGTCGGTCGTGACATTGCGGATGCAATTGCCCGAGGTCTGGATCGCGTGCATCTCCACGCTGGCCAGCTCTTCGAGGATGACGGGAATATCCTTCAGCTTCGGCCAGTTGTACTGGATGTTCTGGCGCGTGGTGAAATGGCCGTAGCCGCGATCATAGGTCCGCGCGATATGGGCGAGCTTGCGCATCTGGCGGCTCGACAGCGTGCCATAGGGCACGGCGACGCGCAGCATATAGGCATGGAGCTGCAGGTAGAGCCCGTTCATCAGCCGCAGCGGGCGGAACTGGTCTTCGGTCAATTCGCCCGAAAGGCGGCGCTTCACCTGATCGGCAAACTGCGCCGTGCGCCCCGCGACAAACGCGGCGTCAAATTCGTCATATCGATACATGACTGTCCTCACCCAGATGCTGGCGGTCGTAAGCCTGCCCATTGAGAGTAAGCGGCGCGGTGGGGCCTGCCGCACGAATACGTTCGCGAAGGCGCTTGGGGACGATTTTTCCGTCCACCTCGTCGACTTCCTCGATTTCAAGGCTGATGACACGGCCATTGGCCTTGGTCGCGGCCAGCGCGGCGTCGCGCTCGGCAATCTCTTCCCTGGAGAAGAGACGCGCCGACGCCAGCGGTTCCACCCATTCGCCGGTGGCGGCGAGATAGACCGTGGCGCCCGAGGTCAACTCGTTGCCGGTGAGTATTTCCTTGCTCATGCTACCTTGAAACTTTCCGCATTTTCGGCGACGGCCTCAACCCATTCGCCATGCGCCACGGCCCGTCCGATCAGGATGACGGCGGGACCGTCATCGAACGCGACCGCGCCACGCGCGAGATCACCCAAATTACCCGCATAGGACCGGCTTTCCGCCCGCCCTGCATTGACCACCACGCCCACCGGCAGATCGGCCGCGGCGCCCAGCGCCACCAGCCGTCCTGCCGTTTCGGCAGCAATCGATTTTCCCATGTAGAGCGCCAAGGTCAGGCCGGTTTCGGCGAGCACTGCCCAATGAGCCAGCTCACCGTCATCGGCACCATGCGCCGTCGCGACGACCAGCCCGCTCGACACCTTCCGCAGCGTCACCGGCGTTGCCGTATCGGCGGCGGCGGCCAGTGCCGCGCTCACTCCCGGCACGATCTGATAGGCGATCCCGGCCTTGCGCAAGGCTTCGATTTCCTCGCCGGCGCGCCCAAAGATCATTGGATCGCCCGACTTGAGCCGCGCCACCTTCTTGCCCTCGCCCGCCAGCCGCACGATCAGCGTATTGATCTGCGCCTGGCTGAAGGAATGGTGGCCCTTGGCCTTGCCGACGCAAATCTGCTCGGCATCCCGGCGGCCCATTTCGACGACTTCGGCGGGCACCAACTGATCGTGCACGATGACATCGGCCTGTTGCAGCAGGCGCTGCGCGCGAAGGGTGAGAAGATCGGCAGCGCCGGGGCCGGCGCCGATCAGCCAGACGACACCCTGCCCCGTGCCGTTTGCCGCGTGGCTCGCCAGCAGCTTTTCGGCCTCGGCCTCGCCGCGACCTTCTGCGACAGCGCGCTCCACAGAACTGGAGGTGACCAGGTCCTCATAATAGCGCCGGCGGGCCGCGCCATCATGGATGAGATTTTCGACCTTGCCCCGCAGGCTTCCAGCGAGACCGGCAATCCTGCCAAGCCCCGGCGCCAGCAGCGCCTCGATCTGCGCCCGCACCAGCCGCGCCAGAACCGGCGCATCGCCCTCGGTCGAAATCGCCACGGCCAGCGGCGCACGATCGACAATGGAAGGTGTGTAAAAATCGCACTCGCCGGGAGCGTCGACCACATTGAGTGGAATGTTCAGCCGGCGAGCCTCGGCCATGGCAAGCTGCCCGTCAGGACCCTCATCGGCGACGAAAACCAGCGCAGCGCCAACTATGTCTGCCGCAGTCACTGGACGCTCGAAAACGGTCACATCAAAACCGGAAAAATCGGTCTCAACCTGCCTTGCGTAAATCTCTATTGAAGCAGTCGTCTTTGCGATCAACCGGACTTTGTTCAGGGCTTCGTCGGTGCCGCCGACGATGACGATGCGCTTGCCCTTGACGATGAAGCTCAACGGGAATGTGTTGAGGCGGGTCATAACAGTCCTGTTCCAACGATGAGGCAAAATATTCCAATGCCGAGGATTGGAGCAAGACGTTGAAATTCAATCGCTTTTTTATTTCCTCGGCGAAGGTCACCTTAGAATGACACCAGACTGGCGACGCAAAGACGGGCAAAAAAATCCAGACGCCCGCCATTCGGCGCAAAGTGTCCTGGCAAATCGACGGAAACGCCCGGAATTTGCGATGCGAGATTCGGCGCGGACTGAGTATTTTTTGCGGGCGTTGCTGCGGGTTTTAGTTTTGGCCGCAGGAATGGGCACCACGGCCTCCCTCGCCTTGACACCCCTGCTAAAGCCGGAGGCATCGAGCGCGGTTGAAGCGGGAAAATCGGCGCCATTTGTCGGCGCCTGGTCGGTGAGCGTGCCGACAATGGAAGTGGGCGAGACCGATACCGACTACGCCGTCTGCGCCCTGCCCGTTCGCATCGAAGCCGCCAACGAGACGCACATCTTTTATCTCGGGCCGCGCGAGGACGAGGCCGATACCGCTATGGAACTGATCCCCGAGCAAGACGGTGCGCGGTGGGAGCCGATCGCCGGCGGTCCCACCTTCTTCGCCATCTGGATCGATCCAGACATGTTCTATCTCTACGACACCGTTTCCGAGACCGATGCCGACTGGAGTATGCCCTTCGTCTATCGGCGGTGTACTTAGCCCTGGCGCGTCGGAACGTGCAGTACTAGTCCGTCGAGATTGTCCCGCACTTTGATCTGGCAGGAGAGACGGCTCGAATCCTTCACGTCGAAGGCAAAATCGAGCATGTCTTCTTCCATCATGCTCGGACCGCCCACGGCCTCGCGCCACTCTTCGTCAACATAGACATGGCAGGTGGCGCAGGTGCAGGCGCCGCCGCATTCGGCGACAATGCCAGGCACGCCATTCATGATGGCGGTCTCCATCACGGTCGCGCCATTTTCCGCTTCGGTTTCAATGCGTTCGCCACTCGGCGTAACAAAGGTGATCTTAGTCATCGGTCTTTTCGGCTTGCTGTACCAGTGGGATATAGGCCTTCCCCGCCCGCTTAGGAAGTCGCAGAGCGGCATGGCAGCCTCGCCAATCGCGAGGTGTCACGCCAGACCGAGCAGCGTTTCGAGATAATGCGTCTCGATGCCGAACATGGCCTTCACTTCGGCAATGCGCTTCAGGGCCGCCTCGCGCGAACCGGCCCTGCCCTTTTGCGCCACGATGAGATTGTTCTTGGGCGTATGGGCATCCGAGACGAACTCGAAAACCTTGGTGCGGTAACCCGAAGCTTCCAGCAGCAGCGCCCGTAGCCCATCCGTGACCATCTCGGCCTGCTTTTCCATGAAGGTCCCATGACGCAGCAGGAAATCGAGCCGGTTATCCGACGTCCCGGCCTCCATCTGCCGCCTGATCTGCTTGTGGCAGCACGGTGCCACGGCGATAAGTTCGGCGCCGGCAGAGATGCCCTTGAAGATGGCGTCGTCGGTCGCGGTATCGCAGGCATGGAGCGCAATGACGGCATCGGCGCCGCTGGCGTCATAATCGAGAATGGCGCCCGGGACAAAGGAGAGGCCTGAAAAGCCGCTCTTTTCAGCCAGCCGGTTGCCGTCCTCGACCAGCTTGGGCCGCATTTCGACGCCGATCACCTCGGCGCCACGCCCGGCGGTCTTGAGATAGTCGAACAGGGCAAAATCGAGATAGCCCTTGCC
>DATMSG010000065.1:0-3920 GCA_035565515.1 Devosia sp. | reverse complement strand
TTCTTCTCATTGGTCGCCATGACATCCGCCATATGTGCCCACCAGCGCTTCATCACGTCGGTGTTCGGCAGATCGTCCATGGTGTGATCCCTGCGCCGCCACAGAACCCCAAAGAGGGTATTGGTCTCTTCGTCGAGGTGAATGGAATAGTCCTTCACCCCCGCCTCGTGCAGCAGGTCCACGAGTTCGGGAAAAATCTCGTCATGGCGCTTTTTATATTCCGCCGCCATGCCGGGATTGAGATGCATCTTGAAGGCGTGCTTTTCGTAGCCCGAATCTTCGATCATGCTTTTCTTTGCCTCCATATGCGGAACAGGATCGGCAGCGCGATCACCACGATCAGCAACGCGCCGATGAAAATCGACATCACGATCCCCGGCACGTTGAGCAGCCCGAGCCCGAAGGTCACGAGGCCCATGATCAGTGCCGCCAGCACGACGCCGACAATGGTGCCAGATCCCCCCAGGATCGAAACGCCCCCCAGCACCACCATGGTCACCGCTTCAAGCTCGAAACCCTGCGCGATGGATGGCCGGGTCGAGCCCAGACGCGCCGTCAGCAAGACCGCCGCCATGCCGCTCATCAGCCCCGTCAGGCAGAACAGCACGAACTTGATGCGATCGACCCGCACGCCGGAAAACCGCGCCGCGGTCGCATTATTGCCGATGGCAAAGACCCGGCGGCCGAAATTGGTGTGGTGCAGCAGCACGTAGAAAATGACGGCGCAGACGAGGAACAGCACCAGTTCGAACGAGATCACCCAGAACACATAGCCCTGGCCGAACCAGGAAAAGCTGGCGGGATAGCCCTTAAAGCTCTGGTCGCCGAGGACGATATAGGCCACGCCGCGAAACAGGCTCATCGTGCCGATGGTGACGACGATCGAGGGCAGTTTCAGCCCGGTAATCAGGAAGCCGTTGAAGGCGCCGCACAAAATGCCGACACCGATCCCCACCGCCACCAGCACCGGAGTATCCGCCCCCGCCTGCAAGGCCAGGCCCATGAGCGTCGAGGCCAGCGCGATGATCGAAGCCACCGAGAGATCGATTTCCCCGGTGATGATCACCAAAGCCATGGCCAGCGCGATCAGCGCCTTTTCGGTGAAGTTGAACGTCATGTCGCTCAAACTCCACTCGTTGAGGAAGTAGGGCGAGGCGACGGAATTGGCGATGAAAATGGCGAGAGCCACGAGAACCAGCAGGCTCTCCCAGCTCAGAACCGCGGATTTGACGGGATTATCGAGCCGGTCAGGAAGCTGGCGGCCGGTTGCGGTCTGGTCGGTCATGCGGTGGCTCCCGGCGAGCAGATTGCAATGGATAGGGTCGAGCGAGCCCTCACCCCCGCCCGTCCCTCATCGAGGGCGAGGTACGAGGCTGGCATAGGCGGCAAAATCCCGCCCCAAACTCGATCCGGCACCTCCCCCTTGATGGGGGAGGATGGGAGGGGGTGGCGCGATGTCAAAGTCATGCCCCCGCCTCCGCCTTCTTCAAGATGATCCGGCCCTTGGTCTTCTCGCTCCGCCCGTTGAGCACCACGGCAACGAGGATCGCCATGCCCGAAATCGCCATCTGCCAGAAGGGGGAGACCCCGATCACCGGCAGGGCATTGTTGACGACGCCGAGAAAGAGCGCGCCGAGCAGCGCCCCGGCCACCGTGCCGATGCCACCGGCAATCGACACGCCGCCGATGACGCAGGCGGCAATAATGGTCAGCTCATAACCGCCCGCCACTTCCACCGAGGCGATCACATAGCGCGAAATCCAGAGATAACCGCACAGCCCCGAAATGGCCCCGGCCAGCACGAAGGCCAGAAACTTGGTCCGCCCCACATTGATGCCGGTATATACGGCTGCCGTCGGATTGACGCCGATGGCATAAAAGGCCCGCCCCTGCGGCGTGCGCGTCATCAAGAGATAGACCAGCGCTGCCACGACGATGGCAAACCAGCTCAGGATCGGCAGGCCGAGGAAAGCGCCGCGCTGGAGCTGGATGAAATCGGGGCTCATCTGCGCCGCATTCACCCAGGCGCCGCCCGAAATGACAAAAACCAGGCCGCGGAAAATGGTCAGCGTGCCGAGCGTCACGACGATGGGCGGAATATCGAGTTTCCAGACCAGAATGCCGTTAAAGCCCCCGAGCGCCGCCCCGATCACCACCGCCCCCGCGATCAGCAGCGGGATCGGCACGCCGGGCGCCGCCGCATTGACCATGGCGACGATCATGCCGGTCAGTGCCAGGTTGGAGGCCATGGAAAGGTCGATGGAGCGGGTCAGAATGACCGCCATCTGCCCCAGGGCCAGCATCATCAGAATGGACGTATCGTTGAAGATGGTGAGAAGATTGCCCGGCTGGGAGAAGCGCGGGAAGCGCAGCGTCACCAGCACGATGACGGCCAGAATCCCGAGCGCCAACCAGAGTTCGCGGGTTTTCAGAAGCCGGTTCATGCCGCCTTCTCCTTGGCAATACCAGCCGCCAGGCGCACCAGCGTCTCGGGCTGCAGGTTGTTGTTTTCGAGCGTTTCGACGATCAGCCCCTCGCGCATCACGACCACGCGGTCGCTCATGCCCAGAATTTCGGGGAGTTCGGAGGAGACCATGATCACCGAGAGTCCCTGGCTCACCAGTTCGCCCATGAATTCATGCACCGCCGCCTTCGAGCCGATGTCGATGCCCTTGGTCGGCTCGTCGAGAATGATCACCTTTGGCAGCGTCGCAAGCCACTTGGCGATGACGACCTTCTGCTGGTTGCCACCCGAGAGCGTCGAGACGTTCTGGCTCAGGGACGAAGCGCGCAGGTCGAGCCGCTCGGTATAGGTGCGCGCCAGCCGATATTCCTCGGCCATGCGGATAAAACCCTTCGAGCTGGTTTTATCGAGGCTGGGCAGCGACACGTTCTTGAAGATCGGCTCGCCGGTGATCACCCCCTGCTTGCCGCGCTCTTCGGGCACATAGACGATCCCCGCCTCGACCGCATCCGCCGCCGATTTGGGCGCGATGGCCTTGCCGTCGAGCACGATCGACCCGCCGGAAACCTGGGTCATCCCGAACACGGCCTGCATCACCTCGCTCCGGCCCGCGCCCACCAACCCGTAAAAACCGAGGATTTCCCCCTTCTTCACGGCAAAGGAAATATCCTCGAATTCGGTAGGATGGGTCAGTCCCTGCACCTCGAGCACCGTCTCGCCGATCGTGGCGCTGCGCGGGGGGAAGATATGGTCCACCGACCGGCCGACCATCAGCTTGACGATCTCGTTTTCGGGCGTGTCCCTGATGAACCCCTTGCCCACCATTTCCCCATCGCGGAACACGGTAAAGCGGTCGCAGATGCGGTAAATCTCGTCGAATTTGTGCGAGATGAAGAGGATCGCCTTGCCCTCGTTCTTCAGCAGTTCGATGAGAACATAAAGCTCCTCGATTTCCTTCTGGCTGAGAGCGGCGGTCGGCTCGTCCATGATGACGACCTGCGCATCCACCGAGAGCGCCCGCGCCACCGCGACGAGATGCTTTTTGGCAATGCCGAGTTCCTTGAGCGGAATACCGGCATCGATCCCGGCCGCCATGGAATCGAGCGTCTTCTGCGCCTCGGTCCGCATGGTCTTCCAGTCGATCATGCCGAAGCGATTGCGCGGCGCATGCCCGAGATAGATGTTCTCGGCAACGCTCAATTCGTCGAACAGCACCGTTTCCTGATGGATCGCGGTAATCCCCGCCGCCGTCGCCGAAATCGCGGTCGGCAGGCTGACAACCTGTCCGCCAACGCGGATTTCGCCTTCATCGGCCTGATAAATCCCGGTCAGGGTCTTCACCAGGGTCGATTTGCCCGCGCCATTTTCCCCGATCAGCGCCGTCACCTGGCCGGGATAGAGCTCGAGCGACACATTGTGCAGCGCCCGCACGCCCGGAAAACTCTTGGATATGCCC
>DATMSG010000064.1:0-12699 GCA_035565515.1 Devosia sp. | reverse complement strand
AAGGACATCGGCACCCTTGGAATTGACGCCGGAATCCTGGGCAGTCACGGACTTGATGGAGAATGCACCCATCCCGTCTGAGCCAAAATTAACAAGGCCATTGAGGGCGCCGCTTGCGCTGGTGAAGCTCGCAGAACCGCCACCATCCTGCTCGCCGTGCCGGCCGGCATCGATATTGGCACCCGCCAAACCATCTTCGTCGACGGTTACGACGACCGAGCCAGTGCTATTGAGCGTGGGCGCGTCGTCATTGACCCGCACGGTAAGCCGGGCGGTGTCGGTGTCCCCGTCGCCATCGGTAACGCGGAGGTCAAAGCGCAACTCGGTCGATTCTTCGGTCGCCTGCGAGACCGCGTGAACAACCGGTGCATTCAGCGTGAGCGAATAGGAGCCATCGGGCCGCACGACCAGGGTCGCGGCGGGCGTAGCCAATGGATAATGCTGGCTGATCGCTGCGAAAGTGGTGACACCGGTAACCGGGTCTACGGTCTTGACCCAATCCGTGATCGCCTCCGGAATGCCATTCGGTCCATCTTTGTAGATGACAGACAAGGAAGGCGGCGTGATCAGATCCACCGAGGCAAGACCATCAGCACCAGCCCTGAACAGCGCGCCCGGTCCTCCGCTTACCGTCTTTTCATTGGCGACCAGATCGGCGGGAAGGTTATTGCCGGCAAAAAGAGTCTGCGCCTCGTCATCGAGGGGCCCGAAATTGTTGACCGTACGGCCAACGGGCGTGTCGTCATCCACCCAGACAGTCAGGCCCGACACTGCCTTGTCGCCATCGCCATCGGTGACGGTCAGGCCAAAGGACAGCGCCTTGTCGTTCTCGCCGCCGCCGATGTCGTGCACCACCGGCTTGAACAGGCTGAAGACGTAAGAGCCATCGACGCCCACCGTCAGGGTCGCGGCGGCGCTATTGGTCACGTCACCAAACGCGGTGAAGGTTACGCTGCCGTCGGGAGCGGCAACGCCATTGTCCCAGGTCACCGCCTCCTGCGCGCCAAGGCCGCCGGCCTTGTAGATCACCGAGAAGGCTGGCTTGGTGCTCATTTCGATGTCGCTCACGCCATCGACGCCGGCGATGAAAAGAGACCCCGGCAAGCCACCGGTATTGGCAAAATCGAGCAGGACGTCTCCGCCGAACAGCGGCCCGGGATTGGCCGGGAACAGCGACTGCGCCTCGTCGTCGAGCATAATGGCCGAAGTCGTGTTGAAGCCGACCGGGGCATCGTCACGGAAATGGATATTTGCCCCGATGCTGGCCGAGACGGTCAGCTTGTCGCCATCGCCATCGGTGACCGTAACGGTCGCTTTGAGGGCACCGTCGATCTTGTCGAGCGAGACGAGGTCGTTGGCATTGCTTGCATCGTCGTGGAAGAGCGACACATATTGAATAAGGGTCACCTGGCCGGACTGCGGGTCGATATGCAGCGCGAATGCGGCCGGATCGGAACTCGACACATCGGTGGCGGCGTCTGCGCCGTCAAAGCGACCGACAACAAGCCCATTCTCGATGAACAGGTAGATCGGCTTGCCTTCGGTAGTCTTCAGCCCGGAATCCACCTGGCCCGGCACCGCCTGTCCCAGCGCGTTGGTCAGCGAGAAGCCATAGACAAGACTGTTCGAAGCCGCGGCTCCGTCCGCGCCATAATCCAGCGAGGAAATGCTTACGGCCGCCACAGTGCTCTGAGCGATACCGAGCGGCAGGCCAAAGAGGCTTTGCGGGTCCTGTCCGGTCGGGTTGACGCCCGCAAACCGGCCGGCGAGCAGCACAGCATTGAGGACGGTAGCGTCGTTCGTTCCGGCCTGAACGAAGGGCGTTTCGTCATGGGTCAAGGAGAAGGCGGCATTGGTAACGACCGTAGCCCTCGGGCCATCATCTTCGACCGTGAAGATTTTGGCAGAGCCAATATCGACGGAGGCGGAATCGGAGTCGCCATCCGCATCGGTTATGGTCTGGCGCAGCAGCAGTTTGTCCGCAGCCACGTCGAGCGACGAGGCATCGTCATGGTTGCCGGTATTGGCGTGCCAAACGGGGGCATTGCCGGTCAGCGTGAAGGTCACCTTGCCGGTGGCATCGACAGTGATGGTAAAATAGTCCACGCCATTGACCGAGCCGGTGACGACACCGCCAACGCCCTGATTGAGCACGATCTCTGCGCCCTTGCCGGCGGCTGCGGCGGGATCGACGGCGAAGAGGCCCGAGGCGATATTGCTGCCATCGAGGACCAGCTCATAATTCACCGAACCAGCGCCATCGGCGCCAAAGGCCGGGCTGGTGCCGAAATTGGCGGCAAACGATGCTTCCGCCGACAGCTGGCCGTCGGTACCCGATCCCGTGCCGGTCGATTCATCGACCATCAGCACAGGGAGGGCGATGGCCTGGTCGATTCCGGCCTTCGGACCGTCATCCTCGACCGTGAAGATTTTGGCAGAGCCAATATCGACGGAGGCGGAATCGGAGTCGCCATCCGCATCGGTTATGGTCTGGCGCAGCAGCAGTTTATCCGCAGCCACGTCGAGCGACGACGCATCGTCGTGGTTGCCGGTATTGGCGTGCCAGACGGGGGCATTGCCGGTCAGCGTGAAGGTCACCTTGCCGGTGGCATCGACAGTGATGGTAAAATAGTCCACGCCATTGACCGAGCCGGTGACGACGCCGCCAACGCCCTGATTGAGCACGATCTCCGCGCCCTTGCCGGCGGCTGCGGCGGGATCGACGGCGAAGAGGCCCGAGGCGATATTGCTGCCATCGAGGACCAGCTCATAATTCACCGAACCAGCGCCATCGGCGCCAAAGGCTGGGCTGGCACCGAAATTGGCGGCAAAAGAGGCCGTCGTGGAAAGCTGGCCGTCGGTGCCCGATCCCGTGCCGGTGGATTCATCGACCATCAGAACCGGGAGGGCGATGGCCTGGTCGATTCCGGCCTTCGGGCCGTCATCCTCGACCGTGAAGATTTTGGCAGAGCCAATATCGACGGAGGCGGAATCGGAGTCGCCATCCGCATCGGTTATGGTCTGGCGCAGCAGCAGTTTATCCGCGGCCACGTCGAGCGACGAGGCATCGTCGTGGTTGCCGGTATCGGCGTGCCAGACGGGTGCATTGCCGGTCAGAGTGAAGGTCACCTTGCCGGTGGCATCGACAGAGATGGTAAAATAGTCCACGTCATTGACCGAGCCGGTGACGACCCCGCCAATGCCCTGATTGAGCACGATCTCCGCGCCCTTGCCGGCGGCTGCGGCGGGATCGACCGCGAAGAGGCCCGAGGCGATATTGCTGCCATCGAGGACCAGCTCATAATTCACCGAACCAGCGCCATCGGCGCCAAAGGCCGGGCTGGCACCGAAATTGGCGGCAAAAGAGGCCGACGCGGAAAGCTGGCCGTCTGTGCCGGAGCCAGTGCCGGTCGACTCGTCAACCGTCAGAACCGGGAGGGCGATGCTCGCGTCAACGCCGGCAACGGGCGTATCGTCATCGACATTGACCGTCATCTTGCCATCGATGAAGTCGCCATCGCTGTCGGTGACGCGATAGGTGAGTTCGAAGAGCACATTGTCCTCGCCCGCACCGGGATGGTGGATGGGGGCCAGTTGCGCGATCGTGTAGGCACCGCTGGTGGAGTCCGCCAGGGTGATGCGCAAAACGTCGGTGCCGTTCTGACTGATGGTCAGCACCAGACCATCGGGCGAGAGCGCGGACGCAAAGCCCAGGCCCGGGGGGAGGGCAACGCCGGTCAGGACCAGGCTGCCGACGCCGTTGATGCCGTAGTCATGCGCGAGGATGCCGGTCAGCGGGCCCGAAGCGTCGTCGCCCAGGCCGCCGGCAATACCGCCCGGCAGATCGTCATCGTCGAGCATGGCCATGCCATTGGCGCCCACGGTCGGCTCGGAATCGATCAGGCCTTCGTAAAGCGGCTGCAGGGTGGGGGTGCCGAAAAGCAGTTCGGTCGGGTCCAGAAGTCCACCGATGGCGAAGGCGTCGCCGATGCCGCCGACGGGAACTTCGAAATTGCCGCCCGAACCGCGGGCCCCGGCGCCTGCGCCGGCCGGGCCGGCGGCGGTTTCGATGCCGTTGGATTCAAACAAGGCCGCCACGGTCAGCGGCGGGATTTCCGCGCTGCCGATGAAAATGGTAAGGCCCTGAATGGCGCCGTTGGGGACGACGATGACGGTGCCGTCCGGCTGCACGAATTCGAGGTCGGTGCCGTTTTCGCGGGGCTGATCGACGCTTGCCGTGGCGGGCAAGCGGAGCACGGCGCCGTCCTCCAGCTCGACGACGACGCGCGTTTCCGCTGTCGTGGGCGCGGGGGCCGGCTCTGCCGGCGTGCCGGTGTCCGCCTGGGCTACAAGGATGGTTTCGGCTGCCTCGACATTGGTGCCGAACTCGACGCCTTCTTCGTTCCCGATACGCTCGACCATAATGAACCCCTCGCGGCAAAGTGCTGCTATTTTGAAGGGACACTACAGGCTTGCTTTTTTGACCTCAATTGCTGCAAATAGTCGAAAGCATACCCGGATATGCTAGAATTCAAGTTATTTACTTAACCTTAACTTCACCAGCATACCGGGATATGTTGTTTCGCCTCGGCAAGTTCAGTGGCCGATGAAACCCACCAAAACCGGATGGGACAGAGCGGGCGGAATGACGATGCGGGCCTGGGTGCGGTGCTCGTGATTGTCGAGCCGGATCGAAATTCCGCATTCCATCGCCGTGCCCGGCGCAATCTCGGCAAAGAGCGTCTCCGCCGCCTGATCGAGCTTTAATTGCGCCTTTTCGACGGGGCCGGTCTTGGACAGCGCGTTGCGCAGATAGCGCACGAATTCCTCGTTGACCCGCACCAGTGTTTTCGCACGGTTGAGGGCGAAGGAGGGCAGGGGCGCCAATTGCATCAGCTTGACCAGCGCCAGCGGCGCGGTGAGCGGGGCCAGGGCCGCGTCGCGGTCGAGCAGGCGCTTGACGACGGCGCTACGAATGGTGCTCGAAAGGTTCGCGCCGATGCTGCGATCGAGCGCGACAAGCTCGCGGACGAGATCCGTCGTCTTGCGGCCCTCGTGCTGCGCCAGGCGCGCCAGACCATCCCAGAACGCGGCTTCGAGCCGCAGCGCGTGCCGGCCGGATGGCGTGTTGATCGTGCGGAACACCGGCACTGCCCAGTCCGCCGCGCCTTCGGTACCCGCCGTCGTTTCCCCGTCCTGTCCCTCGAGGCTATCGTTCAATCAACGCCTCCTGCCGCACCTTGTTGATCGGCTTCAGCAAATATTGGAGGATCGAATGGTGGCCGGTGATGATATCCACCGTGCTCACCATGCCGGGCAGGATTTGCAGCTCCTGCCCCCGATAGTCGAGTGATGTTTTGTCGGCGCGCACGGTGACGAGATAATAGGTTTCGCGCGTGTTCGGATCGACGATGCTGTCGGCGCCGACATTGTCGACCACGCCTTCGATGCCGCCATAGATCGAAAAATCATAGGCGGAGAATTTTATCCGCGCCGTCTGCCCGGGAATGACGAAGGCGACGTCGGCCGGCTTCAGTCTCGCCTCGACGAGGAGGAAGTCGGATTTGGGCACGATGTCCATCAGCCTTGCGCCGGCCTGCACCACGGCCCCGATCGTGCTGACATCGACGCTGTTGACGATGCCATCGACCGGCGAGCGGATTTCGGTGCGGCTCACCCGGTCGGTCGCGCCGCGCAATTGTTGTTCGGCGCTGGCCAGTTCGGCCCGCCGCTGGGTCAGTTCGGAAAGGGCTTCCTGGCGGAATTGCCGGTCGGCCTGCTGCACCTGCAATTGGGCTTCGCGCAGGGCCGCGTCGAGGCGCCCGGCGCTTTCCGCCGATGCGGCGATCTGGCCGGTAATATCGGCGACTTCGGCTTGCAGGGTCAGAAGATCGGTCTGCGCCGCAAGGCCCCGCCGCGCCATGGGGGCAATCAGGTCGAGCCGCTGCTGGGAGATGTCGAGGCTGTTTTGCAGCCGGGTCTTGTTGGCGGCCAGCTCGTTGATTTCACGCTGGCGCTGCTCGACACGCTGGGCCAGGACATCGGTGGTGCTGGTCAGGTTTTCGAGCCGCGATTTCAGAAGCTCGATCTCCGCGTCGCAGACCTCCGGCGCCTCCAGGGCCACCAGGTTCGGGCAGCGATAGGCTTCGATGGGCAGGCTCTGGCTCTCGACGCGTAGCCGCTCGGTCTGCGCCTGCAAGGCCAGCACCCGCGCTTCGACTTCCCCCGCGCTCGAGGCGGTATTTGTATCGTCGAGCCGGATCAGCAATTGCCCGGAGGAAACCTGTTCGCCCGAGCGCACCAGAATGTCGCTGACCACGCCCGGCTCGGCGCTCTGGATGATCTGGGTCTTGCCCGAGGGAATGACCTTGCCTTCCGCGCGGCTGATCTGGTCGACCTCGGCCCAATTGGCCCAGAGCAGGAAAGCCGAGAGCGTGGCGACGACGATGATGATGACATAGGTCCAGGAGCGCGGCGGCTTTTCGGTCGGCAGGTAATAGTCCCGCGCTTTCTGGTTTCCGGGGGGCGGCATATTCATGCCCCTTCCCCCCGGCTGCGCAGCTGGGCCAGGACCTCATCCTTGGGGCCGTCGGCGATCAGGCGGCCATTGTCGATGACGAGAAGGCGCGACACCAGCGAGAGCAGGCTATAGCGGTGCGTCGCGATCAATACGGTCTGGTCGGGCGTCATGCTGGCTTCGAGATGCTTGATCAGCTGCCGCTCGGTGGCCAGATCCATGGAGCTGGACGGTTCGTCGAGAAAGAGAATCTTGGGCTCGACCAGCATGGCGCGGGCAAGAGCGATCGCCTGCCTCTGGCCGCCCGAGAGCAGCATGCCGCGCTCGCCCACCTGCATGTCATAGCCCTGGGGATGGCGGGAGACGAAGTCTTCGACGCCGGCGCGCCGGGCGGCGGTGAGCAGGCGCTCTTCGGTGGCGCCGGGATCGCTCATCAGAATATTGTCGCGCACTGTGCCGTTGAACAGTTCGGGGTCCTGGACGACAAAGCCGATCGCGCGGCGCAGGTCGTCGGGATGATATTGATCGATGTCGATGCCATCGATGGAAACTTCGCCCTCGCTGGCGCGGTGGAAGTTGACCATCAGACGGCCGATCGTGGTCTTGCCCGAGCCGATGCGGCCGATAATGCCTACTTTCTCCCCGGGTTTGACCGAGAAGGACACGCCATCGAGCACCATGACCTTGCTGCCGGGATAGGCGAAACGGATCTTGTTGAACGACATCCGTCCGGTCTGCACGACGCGTTGGGTCTGGTTCTGCCGGTTCGGCCGCTCGTCGGGCAGCTTCATGATGGAATCGACGGTCCGGTAGGCTTCCATGGCCGTGCGAGCGCGCAGCAGCGTCGCCGCGATCAGCCCGATCGGCGCGATCAGCCGGTTCGACAACATCATGGCGGCAATGATGGCGCCGGTGGTCACATCGCCGGTGGTGAAGGCATAGGAGCCGCCCACGATGATGCCGACAAGGGAAAGCTGCGAGAGCGCGGCGGTCGAATTGGTGGCAACCGATTGCAGCATGCGCAGCTGGTCCTGCGTATGGGAGGACGCCAGAACGGCCGCTTCCCAGCGGCGCAGCAATTGCCCTTCGGCGCGCGAGGCTTTTACCGTCTGGGCGCTGGTCAGCGCCTCCACCAGAACCGCATTGCGCGCCGAGGATTCGGCAAGGGCGGATTTGACCGCCCGGCCCGACAGAATGCCCACAATCAGCGTCATGCCCAGGGCAATGACCCCGGCAATGAGCGGAAAGACCACCAGCCAGCCGACCAGAAGCGCGATGATATAGGCAAAAATGCCCAGGAACAGGGCGTCCACGAACATGACCAGGGTGCTGGCTGCAACGAATTCGCGCAGCACTTCATATTGACCGATGCGGCTGACAAAGGCGCCGGTCGAGGTCGGTCGGTTCGCCATCGGCGTGTTGAGCACCCGGTCGAACAGCGCGGAAGACAGGCGGAAGTCGATGGAGCGTCCGACAAACTCGATCACGCCGGCGCGCGCCAGCTTCAGCAGCAGATCGAAAATGGACACCAGCGCCACCCCGATGGCCAGCACCCACATGGTGGTCTGGGCCGAATTCGGCAGCACCCGGTCATAGACATTCATGGTGAAGAGCGGGAAGGCCAGGGCGAAGACATTGATGAAGGCGGCGGCCAGCAGCACATACCAGATGCTCAATGTATGTCCGCGGATAACCGACCAGAACCAGTGGCCGCTGCGCGCAAAGCGATGGCCGGAATAGTCCTGCACATTCTCGAAATTGGGAAAAGCGCAGAGAAAGCGCGCGACGCGCCGGGCGCCGAGCGTCCGCGCATCGATATTCTGCTCGACGCCGACCAGCGGGTCATAGACCCGGTACATGCGCCAGCCCACCTTGCGCAGGATCACCAGCGGCGGCCGGTCGCCCGGCAGCAGAATGGCGGGAAAATCATAGTCCTTTAAACGGGAAAGCGCTTCGTTGACCGGGCGCACCGTGACCCCGATCCGGGCAAATGCCGCCTCGATCAGGCTGACATCCATCAGCCCGTCCTTGAGCGGCAGGCCGGCCGTCAATGTCGATGGCGAGTCGGCTTTGCGCCAGGCGCGGGCAAGAAAGCGAACGCAGTCGAGAACGGGATCCTGGCTCCCATTCCCGCGTGTCTCGACAGGGGAGTCGGCGGACATGGCTAGTCTGCCATTCTCAAGTGAAGCATGGTGCACTTCCGGACAGGCCCACGACAGTCCTGCAGTTTAGCACGGACCTGTCCAAGAGGCATAAATATGGCGCCGAACTAGTTTCCGAGTGTCGGAATAGTTAACGGCGACAGGGTGCGCGGCTCTGAATCTTCCCACGACTTGGCATTAACTGCGGCGCGCGAGTCGGCCACGGCGCTGCCATGGGCCCGAACGCCCATGAAGCCGAGCAGGGTACCGCTCGCCGCCAGCACGCGGTATTCGGCGAACATTACGCTAAAGCGCGCCGTTTCGCGCAGGATTTGCACATTGACGCGCGTATTCTGCGCATCGAGCACATCAAGCAGCGAGCGCTCGCCGATCTTGAACTGATCCCGATAGGAGGTCACGAGTTCGGCCGAGGAATTGAGCTGCTGGTCATAGACCGAGGCGAGTTCGCCCTGGCTTTTGAGGCGCAGCCAGGATTCGCGGATAGCCTGTTCCACTTCGCGAACCGTCTGGTCATAGGCTAGCTTGGCTTCGCTTTCGCGACGCGTTTCTTCCTGAACAGCGGCAGCCTTGATGCCGCCGTCGTAGATGTTCCAGCGCATGGACAGCTTGAGGCTTGCGTCGGAACTGAAATCGTCGCTGCCCGAAATATCATAGCCGGTGCTGGCCCGGCCTTCGAGCAGCAGTTTTGGACGCAGGCTCGCTTCGGCCTGATCGACGAGCGCGGAGGCCGCGTCGATATCGGCCGCGGCGGTCAGGGTGCGCGGATTGTTCAGGATCGCCTTGGCGATCAGCACTTCCAGCGAAGAAGGAATGGAGCCGGAGGCGCGCGGCGGTGTACTCACGGCGCCGGGCATCAGCCCGACATAGCTTCTGAACTCGATCTGGGCGGCGGCCAGTTCGACGCCGGCCTCGGTCAGGCGCGCCCGGGCAGCGGCCATGCGCTCGATCGACTGGAACCGATCGGCTTCGGTCAATTGGCCGCTGTCGATGGCGGCGGCGACGTCGCTCACGATACCTTCGTGGAACGCCACGTTCTGGCGGCTGAGTTCGACGATCTGCTGCTGCAGGATAAGCTGATAATAGACGCGGACGATCTGCAGGGCGATGAATTCGCTGCGCTCGAGCACGCGATAGGATGCGCTGTCGACCCGGGCCGACTGGCGCAGCACTTCGGCATCGCGGAAACCGCCATCGTAAAGGTCGAACGAGGCGACGACGCCGATCTGGGTGGGGAACAAGGCGTCATTGTCGATGCCGAGCGCGCGGCGCGACGGGGTGTTCAGCATCTGCACGCCGGTCGATGCTTCGAGATCGACACGCGGCGCATAGAGCCCGAGGGCCTGCTTCAGTTCGAAACCGGTCGCATCGTGGTTTTGAATGGCCTGGCCGATCTGCGGGTTGCTTTCGAGACCGATCTGCACGGCATCGCGCAGGCTCATGGCATTGGCGCTGACCGGGGCGAGAAGGGCAATGCCCGAGAGGAGGAGCGTCTTAAGCAGAGAATTCTTCATCGAATGTTACTTTCTGCAAGCCGCGATTTACTTGAGCGAAACATAACGCTGATGGAAACAATCGCATTTCTGGACCGATTCCTCGTCGATATTGCCACCCTTGAGGTAACCGATGGCTGCCGTGCAGGCCCAGCGCGTTTCCATGGCCCAGGTGAAAGCCTGCTGGCGGGATCCCTGCACGCGCGGGTCGTTCATGCCGGCCTCGGCGTCCTGGAAATTATCCCAAAGCGTCTGCTTGATCGTCTCGGGTGGCTGCAAAGGCAATGTGGACTGGGCGTAGCTGGTGCAGCTCGCGCTACGGTAGATGTTCAAATCCGCAGCCCCGGCGCTCCCTGCCAGAACAAGACTGCCGGCGACCAGTGCGGACCGCAGCAAAGACTTTTCCATCATGTTCGTCATGTCCCCAACCTGAATGAGTTTTACTTGCAGGGGGAAGCGCACGCAAGTTGTCTCAGGGGATTGCCATTTTTTTAACCAAAGCGAGATGCGTAACCGACACACTTTCGGATCCCGCACATATTCCTGTCAGACCGGGAAAAATCCCCGATTTCCGGCTATCTATCGGTAATTGCCCGCGTTTTAGCCGTTCGCGGCGAATATTTCGGCAATTCCGCCTCCTGCCGGCCCCAATGGGGTTTTGCGCGCAATGAGAAGTATTGGGCCTGTTTTACGCCAAGGATTGCTTCGCCCTTTGGGCCCTTAACAAGAAGAATCGTCCCTGAGGAAGCGATGGGTCGGCACCGTCAAAGCGCGATGGCGGGCACGGGACCGGCATGGGGCAGGGTCACGCGGCCTGTGGCGAGATGGGCGAGAAAGCGCGCGAGGTCCGGTTCGTGCGCCGCTTCGGCGGCTTCGCGCGGCGACATCCAGCGGCGCCGGCGCTGCCCCTTTTCCTTCCAGTCCTTTTTCTCCCGCGTGACGGCCAGGGGAAAGATGACGGCCTGGCCGGGCACGCTCGAACCATTGCCGGACAGTTTGGAATAGCGGTAGGAGCCCAGAGCCTGCGCGCCGACAATGCCTTCGACGCCGGCCTCTTCGAGAGCCTCCTGGCGGGCCGATTCAGCCTCGCTCAGGCCCTTTATCGGCCAGCCCTTGGGCAGCATCCATTTGCCATTGCTGCGCGAGGTGATGAGCAGGACCGAAATCGCGCCATCGGCCTCGCGGCGCCAGGGCAGGGCGGCGACCTGGTGGCAAAGCGCTGAAATGGCGGGTGCGGTATTCGCCATGACGGTTCCCGGAAAGGCATCGACTCATGCCCGCAATCAGAGTGCGCCGCATTGCGCGGAAAGGCAATGCACACGCGTTCATTCAGGTTTTGGCTTAAGAGTGGGGGCGATGCCCCGCACTTGCCCTTTCCTGCCAATCGCGCTTAATCGCGCGACGGACAAGGTGACCACCAATGGCTGCGCGACAAGAGAACACTGCGACCCGGCTTGACGATGCGGCCCGTGCCGGCTGGCTCTATTATGTCGCGGGCAATACGCAGGAAGAGATCGCTGCCAAGATGGGCATTTCGCGCCAGTCGGCGCAGCGCCTCGTCTCGCTCTCGGTCAGCGAGGGTCTGATAAAAGTCCGCCTCGACCATCCCATCGGCCGCTGCATGGATCTTGGCGCCCGGCTCAAATCGCGTTTCGCGCTCGATCTCGTCGAAATCGTCCCCTCCGATCCTGCGAGCGACTCCACCACGATCGGGGTGGCCGAGGCCGGTGCCGCCGAGATCGAACGCTGGCTGATGCGCCCCGAGTCGATCACCATGGCCATCGGCACCGGCCGCACGCTGAAAGCGGCCATCGAGCAGATCCAGCCCATGGAATGCCCGCAGCACAAGGTCGTGTCGCTCACCGGCAATATCGCGCCCGATGGTTCGGCCGCCTTTTACAACGTCATCTTCAACGTCGCCGACACGGTGAAGGCCCGCAGCTTTCCCATGCCGCTGCCGGTTATCGCCTCGTCCGCCGCCGAGCGCGAAATGCTGCACCGCCAGCCGATGATCAAGGCCACGCTCGACCTTGCCGCCGAGGCCGATGTTACCTTTGTTGGCATCGGCGATCTCGGCCCCAAGGCGCCGCTATTGCTCGACAATTTCATCTCCGAAGCCGACCACAAAATGCTGCAGAAGGCCGGCGCCGTCGGCGAAATCTGCGGCTGGTGCTTCGATGCCGAAGGCCGGCTGATCGAAGGCCTGATCAATGATCGCGTCGCCTCGGCGCCCATTCCCTCGCGCCAGGCGAGTCTCGTCGTCGCCCTGGCCATGGGCCAGCGAAAGGCCGCCTCCATTCGTGCCGCCATGACCGGCGGCCTCGCCAACGGCCTCATCACCGACGAAGCCACGGCCGCACTCCTCCTCGCCTGACAGATCGCCGCTCCATGCCTGAGCAAAAATGTCCTGCTTGACACTTTTGCTCAGTTGGCGAACATTTGCTCACGACAGGAGCAAAAACTCGCTTCGTCTTGGGAGGACATTTATGAAACTGACACCCCTTTTCGTGGGCGCGATGACGCTTGCCCT
>DATMSG010000063.1:0-22529 GCA_035565515.1 Devosia sp. | reverse complement strand
GCCATTCGAGCGTAGCTCTCATGGCCTGCTCGCCTCAAATCGCTCCACCGGAGCGATTTGCCCTTCGGGACGGCTCTCAGCCCTTCAGCACTTCCGCCAGGGTCTTGCCGATACGGGCTGGCGACGACGAGACGCGAATCCCGGCCGCTTCCATGGCCGCGATCTTTTCTTCGGCACCCCCCTTACCGCCCGAAATTACGGCGCCAGCATGGCCCATGGTGCGGCCGGCGGGAGCCGTGCGGCCGGCGATGAAACCGGCCATCGGCTTCTTGCGGCCGCGCTTGGCTTCATCGATCAGGAACTGGGCGGCTTCTTCCTCGGCCGAACCGCCGATTTCGCCGATCATGATGATCGACTTGGTAGCTTCGTCGGCGAGGAACATTTCGAGCATGTCGATGAACTCGGTACCCTTGACCGGATCGCCGCCGATGCCGACAGCCGTGGTCTGGCCGAGGCCTTCATTGGTGGTCTGGAACACTGCTTCATAAGTAAGCGTGCCCGAGCGCGAAACAATACCGACCGAGCCCTTGGAGAAGATCGAGCCCGGCATGATGCCGATCTTGCATTCTTCCGGGGTCAGGACGCCGGGGCAGTTCGGCCCGATGAGGCGCGACTTGCTCTTTTCGAGCTTTGCCTTGACGCGGACCATGTCCATGACCGGCACGCCTTCGGTGATGCAGACGATGAGCGGGATTTCCGCATCGATCGCTTCTTCGATGGCGGCAGCAGCGCCCGGAGGCGGCACATAGATGACCGAGGCATTGGCGCCGGTCTTTTCGCGGCCTTCGGCCACCGAGGCATAAACCGGCAGCGAAGCCGAGCCATCGAGGCCGGACGTCCAGGTTTCGCCGGCCTTCTTGGGGTTCACGCCACCAACCATCTTGGTGCCGTAATAGGCCAGAGCCTGTTCGGTGTGGAAGGTACCGGTCTTGCCGGTGAGGCCCTGCACGAGAACCTTGGTGTCTTTGTTGACGAGAATAGACATTGGTTTTTCTCTTCTAGAGGGCGCTCAGGCGGCTTTGGCGACGGCGGCGACGATCTTCTGGGCGGCGTCGTCGAGGTCGTCGGCGGAAATCACGTCGAGGCCCGAATTGTCGAGAATGGCCTTGCCTTCCCGAACATTGGTGCCTTCGAGGCGAACCACCAGCGGAACCTTGAGGCCCACTTCCTTGACCGCGGCGATCACGCCTTCGGCGATGACATCGCAGCGCATGATGCCGCCGAAGATATTGACGAGAATGCCCTTCACGGCCGGATCGGCAGTGATGATCTTGAAGGCCGCGGTCACCTTCTCCTTGCTGGCGCCACCGCCAACGTCGAGGAAATTGGCCGGCTCGGCGCCGTAGAGCTTGATGATGTCCATGGTGGACATGGCAAGGCCCGCGCCATTGACCATGCAGCCGATATTGCCGTCGAGGGCGACGTAGGCGAGGTCATATTTGGAGGCTTCGATTTCCTTGGCGTCTTCTTCGGTCAGGTCGCGGAGCGGCTTGAGCTCTTCGTGACGGAAGGCGGCGTTGTTGTCGAACGAGACCTTGGCATCGAGAACGCGCAGGCGGCCATTGGTCATGACGATCAGCGGGTTCACCTCGAGAAGGCTCATGTCCTTCTCGGTGAAGGCCTTGTAGAGGATCGGGAACAGGTGTTCGCCATCCTGAGCCGCCGGGCCTTCGAGCTTGAGCGCCGCATTGATCGTGGCAATATCGGCAGCGGTGACGCCGGCCACCGGGTCGATGCCGACGGTGATGATCTTTTCGGGCGTGTGCTCGGCAACGGCTTCGATGTCCATGCCGCCTTCGGTCGAAACGACGAAGGACACTTTCGAGGTCGCACGATCGACCAGCAGCGAGCAATAGAGCTCGCGGGCGATATCGGCGCCATCTTCGATATAGAGGCGATTGACCTGCTTGCCGGCTTCGCCGGTCTGCTTGGTCACGAGCGTATTGCCCAGCATTTCCTTGGAGAAGGCTACGACGTCCTCGACGGACTTGGCCAGGCGCACGCCGCCCTTGGCATCGGGACCGAGTTCCTTGAACTTGCCCTTGCCGCGGCCGCCGGCATGGATCTGGCTCTTGACCACATAGAGCGGGCCGGGCAGCGACTTGGCTGCGGCTTCAGCCTCGTCGGCCGAAAAAATGGCGACGCCGGCAGCAACGGGCGCGCCATATTCCTTCAGCAGCGCCTTGGCCTGATGTTCATGGATGTTCATTGAATTCCCCTTGGGTGGGCAGATGTAGACCGGACGATTCTAGAGACCGGAAAAGGGAGAAGCCGCTGGGGTTGCCAGCGGCTTTTCTTGATTACGCCAGCTTCGGCGCGATTTTCTTACACGCCGCGATCAGGCCCTCAACGGCCTCCACGGACTTGTCGAAGGCCTTTTGCTCGGCCGAGTTGAGCGAGATTTCGATGACCTTTTCCGCACCACCGGCGCCGATCACGACCGGCACGCCGACATAGGTGTCCTTGACGCCATATTGGCCGGAAAGGAACGCGGCGGAGGGCAGGATGCGCTTCTTGTCCTTGAGGTAGCTTTCAGCCATAGCGATGGCGGAAGCAGCCGGCGCGTAAAAGGCAGAACCCGTCTTGAGGAGCGAAACGATCTCGGCGCCGCCATCGCGGGTGCGCTGGATGATTTCGTCGAGGCGTTCCTTGGAGAGCCAGCCCATCTTGACGATATCGGTCAGCGGAATGCCGGCAACGGTCGAGTAGCGGGCGAGCGGCACCATGGTATCGCCATGGCCACCGAGAACGAAGGCGTTGACGTCTTCGACCGAGACCTTGAGTTCATCGGCAATGAAGTGGACGAAACGCGAGCTATCGAGAACGCCGGCCATGCCGATGACCTTGTTGGTCGGCAGGCCCGAGAACTTCTGCAGCGCCCAGACCATGGCATCGAGCGGGTTGGTGATGCAGATGACGAAGGCGTTCGGAGCGTACTTGGCAATGCCGGCGCCGACCTGTTCCATCACCTTGAGGTTGATTTCGAGGAGATCGTCGCGGCTCATGCCCGGCTTGCGCGGCACGCCGGCGGTGACGATCACGACGTCAGCGCCTTCGATGTCCTTGTATTCGGACGTGCCCTTGATGACCGCGTCAAAGCTCTGGCTGGGAGCGGACTGGGCGATGTCGAGGGCCTTGCCCTGCGGAACGCCGTCAACCACGTCGAACAAAACGACGTCGCCAAGCTCCTTCTGGGCTGCGAGAAGGGCGAGAGTACCGCCAATCTGACCCGAGCCAATGAGTGCGATCTTCTTACGCGCCATAAGTCTTCATCCCGGACTGCGTTGATTTGGCGCACGTCTTAACCCTACCGGGCAAGGGGGGCAAGTGAACCCTTCGTCGTAATGGCGCAAATCGCCTTGCCGATGGGCGATGGGGGTATGCCAAATGGGCATGTGGATTGAGGCGGACAAAATTTTGTAGCTACAAAAATTCTTGCATCCGCCATTTTTCGTAGCTACAAATAGTGCATGGAGATCACGTGGGACGAACCCAAGCGGCGCAGCAACCTGGCCAAGCATGGCCTGGACTTCGCCGACCTCGTTCCTGAATTCTTCCTGACCGCCTTTGTTGAGCCGGCCAAAGACGGCCGCCTGCTGGCCATGGGCGAATTCAACGGCGTCATCGTGATCGTGGTGGTGTTTCGCCCGCTCGGATCGGAGGCGGTTTCCGTCATCTCGATGCGGCCGGCGAGCCGAAAGGAAAGGAGCCGGGCAAATGACAGGTAAGTGGCCTCAATTTGTGACCGAAGATCTCGGCAATGGCCCCGAAGACGATGCAGAAATGCAGCGCCGTTGGGAACAATACAATCACGAAATGAAAGCGCTGATTGCCGCGGGCGGTGTCCATCAGGACGAAGACGGTTGGTGGGTCGACGATGCCAGCGGCGAACTGATCGGCCCCGATCCAGAGATCGAACGCCCACGGACGGAAGAGGAACTGGCGCAATTTCGTCCATTCGGCGAGGTTTTTCCCGATCAGGCGGAAAGTATCAGGCGCAGCCGAGGCCGCCCGCCGCTTGAGCGTCCGAAGAAGCAGGTTACCTTGCGTATCGATGCCGATGTCCTTGAGCGTCTGCGCGCATCGGGCAAGGGGTGGCAGGGGCGGGTGAACGAAGTGCTGAAGAAAACGGTGGGGCTATAGGCTTGCCTCAGGACAAACCCAGACCGCCCCTTGGGCACTTCAAGTCGGCGCGTGACACGTTCACCACGGCAAAAGCGATTACCATGCTGATCGGCCTTATAGTCGGTGGCATCTTCGGCGCCATGCTTGGCATTCAAACCAATCTGATGGACGCTTTTGTCGGCGGGCTACTCGGCGCTGCCGCCGGTTTGACACTGGGCATATCGATCTGGCACTAAGCCCCCTCCTCCGCGGGCGCTGCATCGCGCAGGCCCTTGGCGAGATATTCTTCCGATTGCATCTCGTTCAGCCGCGAAATGGTGCGCTGGAACTCGAAGGCGGTCTTGTCGTCGCGGCCGAGCTGGTCGAGCGGCACGGCAAAGCTGGCGGCGAGTTTTACGCCGCGATCATAGAGGCTGTCGATCAGGAGGATGAAGCGTTTGGCCGCGTTGGACATGGTGCGATCCATCTGCGGAATATCATCGATGACAAGAGAATCGAAGTGATGCGCGAGGCGCACGAAATCCCGCGTACCGAGCGGCTTTTCGCAGAGATCGGAAAAGCTGAAGCGCGCCGCGCCCATGGATTGCAGCGGCACGGGGATTTGCCGGCCGATGCTTTCGACCACGCCGGGATGGCCGGGTTCGCCCCCGGTGATCCGTAACCAGAGCCTGTCCATTGTCGGGCGCGCGTCGCTGCCGAAGGCATAGACCTGCTGGCCGGCGAATTTCAGCCGGCGATAATCCTGGCTCGAGAGCAGTTCGACGACTTCGGTCTCTTCCTTGAGCCGCGCGATGAACGGCAGGAACAGCTGACGGTTGAGGCCGTCCTTATAGAGCTGGTCGGGCACCACATTGGAGGTAGCGATCAGCGTGACGCCACCGGCAAAAAGCTTTTCGAACAGCCGGTCGAGCAGCATGGCATTGGTGATGTCGTGGACGTGGAATTCGTCGAGGCACAGCACCCGCAAACCGGTCTTGAGGATAGGCCGCGTGACCGCTTCGACCGGATCGGCATCCTCGTTCTTGCCGCGCGCCGCCTTGCGGAAGGCGGAAATGCCGGCATGCACCTCGTCCATGAATTCGTGGAAATGCACCCGCCGCTTCTGCTTGATGGGGAGAGCGGCAAAGAACAGGTCCATCAGCATGGTCTTGCCGCGCCCGACCTCGCCCACGAGATAAAGCCCGCGCACCGGCCTGGCCTTGGCGCGCATGCCCAGGAAACTCTTGGGCCTGGCCGCAGTGATCTCGCGCAGAACCCGATCGAAATGCGCGGTTGCCTCCAGCTGCGCCGGATCGCTCGTCAGCGCCCCGCGTGCAACGAGATCGAGATAGGCCTGGTGGACGGGCCCCTGGAGGGAGGAAGTCATGGACGGAGTTCCGATACCAAGACAATCACGGCGTCATTCCCGCAAAGGCGGGACCCTCCGTTTCAAACAGAGGCCCCCGCTTTCGCGGGGGTGGCATGGTGAATGGGGTTGGACCGTGGACGGTCAAGAAAAGGCCGGTCGCGCAGGACCGGCCCAAAGACTTAACGCGACATCGAGATCGCCTGGCCGCCGCTCACGGTGCCGATATAGCGGCCGCCCGAGGGAGCGAGGAAGGCGGCGATGTTGCCGTTATCATCATAAAGCTGAAGCTGGCTGCCGACCTGCTGCCAGCCGGTGACCGAAGCGATCTGCGGCACGACACAGCCCGGGGACGAGGCACGATAATAGTTCGTGCCGGTCTTGGCGGTCATCGGCAGGTTGAGCTGGCAGGTGCCGGTGCCGGCCGAAACCGTCCAGACGCCTTCCGGACCCGTTGAGAAACCGGTTGCCGGAGCGCCGACATTGACGATCGAGCTATTGGTGCCGGGGGTAGCCGAAGCGGTATTGATTGCCGGCGCACCGCCGAGAACCGGCGTGCCCGAGAGACCCGGCGCCGGCGTGCCAGTGGCACCGATTGCCGGCAGCGTGCCTTGCTGCACCGAGGACGACTGCACCGGCTGCAACTGCTGCGGTGCGCTGACGACATTGAGACCGGCCGTATTGGAGCGGGCGGTCGACGAACAACCGGCAAGCGCCAGCGCGACGAGACCCAAGCCAATCACGGAGCCGGCTCCGCGCATCCAAACCTTCATTGGTCACTCCTGCCCGAAGGCTTAAAGGAAATTAACTCATTAGGCGGCTTATTAACCGAAGCTGCCTCTTCGTTCAACGCCCGACCCGCACAGAAAATATCACTTGGCATTGTGGCAGTTCTAGGTGCCCGGGCCGGTCATGTCTTTCAACAACTCTTCGAACAAAAGCGTTGCATCGGCCGCTTCATCTTCCGGCACGTCAATGCCCACGCCCTCGCGCCCAAACAGGTTCGGCACGCCCGGCAGGCCGCCATCGCCCGGTTCGAGCGGGTGGAAGCCATGGGCCCGCAAAGCCACGAGAATGACCCGCGCCATGCCTTCGCGCACCTGACCAATGGTGATAAAGTCCATATCGGCTCCTCTTCTCGCCAGATTGTGACCGCCCGGCCGCCGTGCGGCAATGCCAATCCTGGGGCAAGCGACCGACTCACACGCATGTGACATTGCCAAACCTGCGCGCAAATGATGCAGTGCGGCTAAAGCCCCGCGGGCGCAAGGTGATTTGCTTGCCGCCGATAGAGGGCTCGAACAGGGAACGCGATGGGCGCCTATATCATTCGCCGTCTGCTGCTGATGATTCCGACGATCTTCGGCATCATGGCCGTTTCCTTTCTGATTACCCAACTCGCCCCCGGCGGCCCCGTCGAGCAGGCGCTCGCCAATATGTCGGGGCAGAATGTGGACCTGAGCGAACGCGTCACCGGCGGTGGCGACGAAACGCTCTCCCAGCCCCCGGCCGGCAACCTGAAGGGCGGCGAATATCGCGGCCGCCAGGGCCTGCCGCCGGAACTGGTGGCGCGCATCGAAAAGCAGTTCGGCTTCGACAAGCCCCCGCTCGAGCGCTTCGGCGCCATGCTCTGGAACTATCTGCGCTTCGATTTCGGCGAGAGCTACTATCGCGATATTTCGGTGATCGACCTGGTGCGCGAGAAAATGCCGGTTTCGATCTCGCTGGGCCTGTGGATGACGCTGATCGCCTATGGCGTCTCGATTCCGCTCGGGATCGCCAAGGCCCGCCGCGACGGCTCGCGCTTCGATGTCTGGACCTCGACGGTGGTGATCGTCGGCTATGCCGTGCCCGGCTTTCTCGTCGCCATCGCGCTCGTCGTGCTGTTTGCCGGCGGCAGTTTCTGGTCCATCTTTCCGCTGCGCGGGCTGACCTCGCCCGGCTTTGCCAATTTCCCGCTCTGGAAACAGGTGCTCGACTATTTTTGGCACCTGATCCTGCCCATCACCGCCATGGGCCTCGGCGCCTTTGCCACGGCGACCTTGCTCACCAAAAATTCCTTCCTCGACGAGATTTCCAAGCAATATGTGGTGACGGCGCGCGCCAAGGGGCTGACGGAAAACCGGGTGCTCTATGGCCATGTCTTCCGCAATGCCATGATGCTGATCATTGCCAGCTTCCCCGGCGCCTTTATCGGTGCCTTTTTCGGCGGCTCGCTGCTGATCGAGACGATTTTTTCGCTCGATGGTCTCGGGCTGCTCGGTTTCGAAGCCATTTCCACCCGCGATTATCCCGTGGTTTTTGCCACGCTCTACATCTTCTCGCTGCTCGGCCTCGTCATCGGGCTGATTTCCGACCTCGCCTATATGTGGGTCGATCCCCGGCTCGATTTCGAAAGCCGCGATACATGACCATGTCGCCGCTCAACCAGCGCCGCTGGGCCAATTTCCGCGCCAATAAACGCGGCTGGTGGTCGCTCTGGATTTTCCTTGTGCTCTTCGTTGTGACGCTGGGTGCGGAACTCGTCACCAATGACCGGCCGATCGTGGTGTCCTATAAGGGCGAACTGCTGGTGCCGGCCCTCGTGACTTATCCCGAAGCCAAATTCGGCGGCTTCCTCGCCACCACCGACTATCGCCAGCCTTTCATCGCCGAAGAAATCGCGGCGCATGGCTGGGCCGTCTGGCCGCCGGTGCGCTTCAGCCACGATACGGTGGATGGCTATCTCCCCGCCTCCGGCACCAATCCGCCAAGCTGGATGCAAAGCTGGGACCAATTCTGCTCGCGCTATCCGCTGGGGGCGGCCGACCCCAATTGCACCCTCGGCAATTACCACTGGCTCGGCACCGACGACCGCGGCCGCGACGTCCTGGCGCGGCTCATCTACGGTTTCCGCATCTCCATTCTGTTCGGACTGATCCTGACGGTCTTTTCGTCGATCATCGGCGTTTTTGCCGGCGCCGTGCAGGGCTATTTTGGCGGCTGGATCGACCTCATCGCCCAACGCCTTATCGAAATCTGGACCTCGGTGCCGGCGCTCTATCTGCTGCTGATCATTTCGAGCGTCATCGCGCCCAGTTTCTGGGTGCTGCTGGGCATATTGCTGCTGTTTTCCTGGGTGTCGTTGGTGGGTATCGTCCGCGCCGAATTCCTGCGCGCCCGCAATTTCGAATATGTCAACGCGGCGCGGGCGCTTGGCGTCTCCAATGGCGTCATCATGTGGCGCCATCTCCTGCCCAATGCCATGGTGGCGACGCTGACCTTCATGCCCTTCATTCTTTCAGGCTCAGTGACGACCCTGACCTCGCTCGACTTTCTGGGTTTTGGCCTGCCTCTCGGCTCACCATCGCTGGGCGAACTCCTCGCCCAGGGCAAGCGCAACCTCCAGGCCCCCTGGCTCGGCCTCACCGGCTTTTTCACCATCGCCATCATGATGACCCTCTTGGTCTTCATCGGCGAAGCCGTCCGCGACGCCTTCGATCCGCGGAAGACGTTCTCATGACCAGCCCCCTGCTATCCGTCCGCGACCTGACCATCCGCTTTGGCGCCTTCGAGGCGGCAAAGAAGGTCAGCTTCGACATCGCGCCGGGCGAGACGCTGGCGCTGGTAGGGGAAAGTGGTTCGGGCAAATCGGTGACGGCGCTGTCGGTGCTGCAACTCCTGCCTCCCGCCGCTGGTATCGAGGGCGCGATTACGCTGGGCGAGCAAAACCTTGCCACGGCGACGCAGGCCCAATTGCGCGGCGTGCGGGGTAATGATGTGGGGATGATTTTTCAGGAGCCGATGAGCTCGCTGAACCCGGTGCACACCGTGGGAAAACAGATTGGCGAAGTGCTGGCGACGCATCAGGGATTGCGCCAGACGGCAGCGCGCAAACGCACGCTCGAACTGCTGGCTGAGGTCGGTATCCCCGATCCTCAAAACCGCATCGACGATTATCCACACCAGCTTTCCGGCGGCCAGCGCCAGCGCGTCATGATCGCCATGGCACTGGCGAACAATCCCAAACTTCTTATTGCCGACGAACCGACCACGGCGCTCGATGTCACCGTGCAGGCGCAAATCCTGGCGCTGCTGAAAAAGCTGCAGGCCCAGCACGGCATGGCCATGCTGTTCATCACCCATGACCTGACCATCGTGCGCAAGATTGCCGACCGGGTTTGCGTGATGACCCAGGGGGAAATCGTCGAGAGCGGGCCGACGGCGGAGATCTTTGCCAATCCCGGGCACGCCTATACGCAAAAACTGCTGGCCGCAGCGCCGCGCGGCGCGCCGGTGCTGCCCAAATCCGCCGCGCCCCTCCTGGTCGAGACCAGGGACCTCAAAGTCTGGTTCCCGATCAAGCGCGGCCTGTTGCGGCGTACCGTCGGGCATATCAGGGCCGTCGATGGCGTGGACATCGCCATCCACAAGGGCGAGACGCTGGGCGTCGTCGGGGAGAGCGGCTCGGGAAAGTCGTCTCTGGGCTACGCCCTACTGCGCCTCATTCCCTCGGACGGGAAGATCGTCGTTTTGGGCCAGGACATTGCCGGGCGCTCCGGCCGGGCCCTGCGGCCGATGCGCAAGCATATGCAGATCGTTTTCCAGGACCCCTTCGGCTCCTTGAGTCCGCGCATGTCGGTGGGTGAAATCGTCGGGGAGGGCCTCAAAGTCCACATGCCGCGCCTGACCATAGCCGAGCGCGAGGCCAAGGTGTTTGCCGTGCTCAACGAGGTCGGGCTCGATCCCAAGGCGGCCGATCGCTATCCCCACGAATTTTCCGGCGGCCAGCGCCAGCGCATCGCCATTGCCCGCGCGCTCGTGCTGGAGCCCGATTTCCTCGTGCTCGACGAGCCGACTTCGGCGCTCGATGTTTCCATCCAGGCGCAGGTCATCGACCTCCTGCGCGATGTGCAGCGCCGGCGCGACCTGACCTATCTCTTCATCAGCCACGATCTGCGCGTCGTGAAGGCGCTCGCCCATTCGGTCGTCGTCATGCGCCATGGCAAGGTGGTGGAAGCCGGTCCGGCGGCGGGGATTTTCGCCCGCCCGCGCGATCCCTATACGCGCCAGTTGATGGCCGCCGCATTCGATATCGAAACCACGACCGACGGCTTGTTCCCGGCGGACCAAACCGACTAACCTCAGCGCCAAAGAAAAACGGAGCCAGACAATGAAGCTCGCGCCCCTCCTCGCCTCCGGCCTTCTCGCGCTCGGCCTTGCGATCCCGGCTTTGGCCCAGACCCCGACCGGCGTCTGGGTGCATGCCGACAGCCTCACCGAGGCCCCGAAATATCCCGAGGGCTTTGCCCATTTCGACTATGTCAATCCCGATGCGCCCAAGGGCGGCACGGTACGGCTGGGGACGCGCGGCGGCTTCGACACGTTCAACCCCATCCTGCCCAAGGGCGAGATCGCGAGCGGCATCGGGCTGATCTACGAAACCCTTCTCACCCCCTCGCTCGACGAGGTGAACACCTCTTATGGTCATCTGGCCCAAGCCATGAAGGTGGCCGACGATTATGGTTCCGTGACCTTCCGCATGGACCCGGAGGCGCGCTGGCACGATGGCGAACCGGTGACCGCAGAAGACGTGGTCTGGTCCTTTGAAAAATCCAAGGAACTGAGCCCGCTCTACACCCAGTACTATGTCAATATCGTCAGCGCCGAAGTGACGGCGCCGGGTGAAGTGACCTTCACCTTCGACATGACCGGCAACCGCGAACTGCCCAATATTCTCGGGCAGCTCCTCGTCATGCCGCAGCATTGGTGGGAAGGCACCGATGCCAATGGCAAGCAGCGCAATCTCGGCGCTTCGACGCTGGAACCGCCGCTGGGTTCGGGCCCCTATAGGATTTCGAGCTTCGAGGCCGGCCGCTCGGTGACCTATGAGCGCGTCGAGGACTATTGGGCCAAGGACCACGCGACCGAGATCGGCAGCAACAATTTCGACACCATCCGTTACGAGTATTTCCTCGATGAATCGGTCTGGTTCGAGGCTTTCAAGGGCGATCAGTTCGATTTCTGGAGCGAATATACCGCCCGCCGCTGGGCCACGGGCTTTGATTTTCCGGCCGTCGCCGATGGCCGCGTGATCAAGGAAGAATTCCCGCAGGACTACAATGGGCGCGGGGAAATGGTCGGTTTCATCCCCAATCTGCGGCGCGAAAAGTTTCAGGACCAGCGGGTGCGCGAGGCGCTGAACTATGCCTTCGACTTCGAAGAGCTGAACAATACGATTTTCTACAACCAGTACGCCCGCGTGAATTCCTACTTCTTCGGCCTGCCCTTCGCGGCCAAAGGCCTGCCGCGGGGCAAGGTGCTCGACGTGCTCGAAAGCGTTCGGGATAAGGTGCCGGCATCGGTCTTTACCGAAGAATATGTCAATCCGGTCAATGGCGATCCGGCCAGGCTGCGCGAAAACCTGCGCAAGGCGCTGGGCCTGCTTACCGAGGCCGGCTACACGCTCAACGGCACTCAGCTCGTCGACGCCAATGGTCAGCAGCTTGCCTTCGAAATCCTGATGCACCAGCCAACGCTTGA
Source organism: Devosia sp. (assembly GCA_035565515.1). Taxonomy (GTDB): domain Bacteria; phylum Pseudomonadota; class Alphaproteobacteria; order Rhizobiales; family Devosiaceae; genus Devosia. The sequence continues at coordinate 10,537 of DATMSG010000063.1, read as the reverse complement.
GGCCATCGCCGCCAATCTGCAGCGCAATCTGGGGCAGATCGGCATCGCCGTCAGCGTGCGCATGGTCGATACGCCCCAATATATCAACCGGCTGCGCAGCTTCGATTATGACATGATCTATGCCAGCTGGGTGCAATCCTATTCACCCGGCAATGAGCAGCGCTCCTTCTTCGGCTCTTCGAGCGCCAATGAAGAGGGCTCGCGCAACTATGCCGGCATTGCCGATCCGGGCGTCGATGCCCTGATCGACCAGCTGGTCGCCACGAAGGATCGCGAAACCCAGCTTGCCGTGACCGAGGCGCTCGACCGCGTGCTCCTTGCCCACGATTTCGTCGTGCCCGGCTATTCCCTGCGCTATTCGCGCACGGCCCGCTGGAACCGCTTCAGCCACCCCGAAACGCTGCCCGAATTCGCCAATGGTTTTCCCACCATCTGGTGGTGGGACGCAGAAAAGGCGGCAAAGACGGGTGGCGGAGGCCAGTAAAAACCGGCACCAAGGTGAAATGCCGGGCCGGTCGATTTTGTGGGATAGCGCCAAGCATTCGAAAGAACGCCTCCCCCTTGCTGGGGGAGGATGGCGGGGATGGTTACACAGCCTTGCGCGCCACCAGATCGACCAGATGCGACAGTCCCACATGGGTTAGCCCTTCGGCCATTTCCCGGTCTTCGTCGCTGAGGTGCAGGATGTCCAGCGCCGCGAATTTCTCGGCCAGCAGCGCTTCGGTATAGAGATTTTCGGGAATGCCGGGCCCGCCGGTCTTGTATTCGAGCTGGCGCGGGCCATAGCCCTCGATAATCAGCAGCCCGCCGGGCTTCAGCGCCCGCTCCATTCCGGCAAAGATGGCATCGCGCAGGTCCGGACCCGCGAACTGGAAGAAAATGCCGGCCACGACATCGAAACGCTGGGGCGGCCACTCATAGGCCGCGATGTCGAGCAGTTTCGTCTCGAGCGCCACGCCGCGTCTGGCAGCCAGCTTTCGCGCCTTGTCGAGCCCGATGGGCGAAGCGTCCAGCGACAGGACGTCGAGCCCCTGCTCCGCGAGCCACACACCGTTCCGCCCCTCGCCATCGGCAACGGCCAGCGCCGTGCCAGATTTGGGCAGGAGGTGGGCCTGTGCGGCAAGGAAAGCGTTGGGCGCCTCGCCGAATACATAGTCGTCCCGGCTATAGCGATCGTCCCAAAAGCTCATCAATAGTCCCGTTCATAGAACACGCCGAGGCTCGAATCCCCGCTCTGCCCGGCCGTGCCGCGCACCACGAGATCGTCGGTCACATCGAGATTGATCGACACTTTCGAGTGCCCATTGGCCCCTGCGGTGACGCCGAGATAGATATTGTCCTGCAAATAGGTGCCGGCCTGAACGCCCACATTGCCCTTGTCGTCGGTCACCACGTCGAGGTCGGCAAGCCCGGCCGCACCGCGTAGGCCATCGACGAGACCGCCCCCGCCGCCACCCATCAGTTCGGCCGCCGCGCCCGCCAGCTGGGCGAGTTGCAAGGGCGTCAATTCGTTCATGGAGCGCTTAAAGATCAGGCGGCTGAGGACTTCATCCTGCGGCAGGTTCGGATTGGAGGTAAAGGTCACCTCCGGCGCCGAGGCACGCCCGGCAATGGTGACGAAAACCGTGATCCCGTCGCCCTCGGTGCGCGCCAGGAAGTTCAGCTGCGGATCGAGATCGCCCGTCAGCGTGACCGTGCCGGTTTCGAAGTCGAGCCGCTGGCCCAGTAGCGACAGGCGGCCGCGCTCGAGCGAGAAGCTGCCGACCGGCTGGATATTGTTGAGCGGTCCGGCAAGCCGCACCGAGCCACCCACTTCGGCATCGAGGCCGCGGCCGCGAATGAAGATTTCGTTGGGCGCATTGACCGTGACATCGAGCAGGAGGCCCGACGAACGCGTCTGCGGCACCGGCGCGCCGGCGGCATCGATGCGCGCCCGCTGCAAGGTCTGCGCGACGGCAGAGGGCGTTGCCACATGGGTGACATCGATCAGCGGCGCGCCACCGCCAAAGCCTTCCGGCACGGTGATATTGGCATTCTCGATATCGAGCGTACCGGCAAGGAGCGGCGTGCCCGTGAGATTGCCGGTCAGCGTCAGGCCGCCGGAAACGGTGGCCAGGAAGATTTCGCCATCCGAATAGCGCGCCGAATTGAGCGCCACGCGCAGATCGGCCGGGAACTGGCCGGAAAGGCCGACCGTGCCCGAGGCCGAGACGCTGCCGCCGGTTGCAAGGTTGGCCGTGAGGCTTTCGATGCGCGCCGTAGTGCCGGCCAGCGTTGCGCTGCCGGTAATGCCGGTGAGGCGCAGATTGAGTTCAGGATCGACATAGCCGGCGCCATTGAGCGACACCGAGCCGCCGAATTGCGGCGCGGCAAGGCTGCCCGACACATCGGCATTGAAATTGGCCGTGCCCGACAGCTGCCCGCCCCGATCGATGAGGAAACGATCGGCCAGAGCCAGCGGCGCCGAACCGGTCAGCGTAACGGCAAGTCCGCCGCCCGAAAGCGGCACGCGGCCCGAACCGGTAACATTGAGCCCGCCCGAGCCATTGGCGGAAAGCCGCTCGATATCAACGCCATTGCCCGAATAGGACCCGGCGACCGTCGCGCTGATCGGCGCGATGCCGAAGGGCTGGATGGCGGCGGCATTGACACCACTGCCGCGCGCATCGAACTGCACTTGCGGATTGGCAGCGGAACCGGAGACAACCGCCGTGCCATCGAGCGTACCGGCAAGGCCGAGGCTGGGCACGATGGTATTGGCGATGGAGAGCGGCAGCGCCGAAATATCGACATTGAGCGCCAGCGTTTCGCCCGCCGTGCCCGAGGCAGTGACGCTGCCCGAGCCGACATCGAAGCGCAGGGCATCGAGCGCCACGCGATTGCCCTCGACCAGCAAGGTGGTCGGATTGGCCAAACGCGCCGCAATGCTGCCCTGGGTGAGATCGGCACGATCGAGCGCCAGGCGATAGCCGCCTTCGACCGGAGCGAGGCCACCGGCGACATCGACATTGGTGCCGGTGCTGAGGGCCGCCTGGGCATCAAAGCTCGTCGTATCCCCGATCTGGCTGGCGCGGGCGTTGAGCGTGTTAACCGTGGTTCCGGCGGCAACCACATTGCTGGCCGTGACCGTGCCGTTGAGCGCGGGCACGCCGAAAAGATCGACCGCCGTGGCGCTGATTTCGGCGCGGCCGATGGCGATGTCGTTGACCTTGAGGTTCGCGGCATTGGCGGTGAGCCCGGCCTGCTGCACCCCATCGGCCGGGGAGAGCGCCAGCGCCGCGTTGATGCTGCCCGAAGCTTCGGTGAGCAAAAGCGCCGCGGCCAGCGACACATCGGATGCGGCGACATCGAGCCGGCCGGACAGCAATTGCGTATCGAGCGCACGGCTGACCGAGCCGAAGACGCGCGTGCCCGCGATTTCGAAATCGAGATTGTTGAGCGCCTGCCGCGCCGTATCGGAAACAACCTGCGAGGAAAGCGTGGCCCGGTGACCATCGAGCATGGCCTCGCCGCTGATGCGACCGGTCAGGTTGCCGCCGAGCAGATCGAGATCGAGCCCAAGCTTGGCGTCGCGCAGATTGTGGCCGACGAGATTGCCATTGGCGACCGTGGCATCGAGCAGGAGATCGACCGGCGCTTCGGCACTTGCCGACCGGGCCGTGCCGCGCACGGCAAGCGCGCCGGAGGCCTGGTCGGTGAGAAGGCCGAGATCGGAGAGATCGAGCCCGATGGCGAAATTGGCTTCGCTCGTGCCATAGACGCCATCGGCGGTGAACTGCACCTGCGGATTGGTGACCGAAAAATCGTCAGCGACGATACCGGCTTCCGTGCGCGCCAGGCGCCCGGCCAGAGCCACATCGCCCGCCAGCAGCTTGTCGGCGGTTTCATCGTCAATGGTCAGGTTGTTGCCCGAACCTTCGAAGGTCAGATCAAACCCGCCGCCGACAAAGGCGACCGAGCCTTCGGCATCGAGCGACAGGCCGCCGGTCAATTCGCGTCCGGCAAGGCCCGAGAACGGCGCGATATTCTTGGTCTCGACGCCGATGCGGCCGCGGAACGCAGCGCCATCTATGACACCCGAAAGCCCGGCCGTCAGCGCTGCGCCGACGACACGGAGCTGGGCCAGTTCCACCGGCTGCCCGGCATTCCAGAGCCCGGCAATGCCCAGACCGACGCTGTCGCCCAGCGCGGCTTGCACCGCCTCGTCGCCGGCAATGCCCGAGAGGGTGCCGTCGCCGTTGAAGGTGATCATGCGCTTGGCCGGATCGGAGAGATTGCTGGCAACGCCATTGACGGCAAGGCCCACGCGCCCGGCGGAAAAATCGCCGGTGACGAGGCTGTCTATGCCCAGATCGGCGCGCCAGTTTTCCGAACCGGCGGCACCGAAATCGATCGAGACCTGCGCCGCCTTCACCTGCGGCGCGCCCGGCGCCGGCAGCAGCACGAGCCCACCGGAGGGATCGGCGATGGATGCCTTGAGATCGAGCCGCGACAGGAAATTATCCGGCGTGGTGCTGGCATTGGCCTCGAGCGCCAATTGCCCGCCGCTCAGTGTCAGCGCACTGAGTTCGACGCCGCCCGCGCTGCGCACCAGCGCATTGAGCGAGAGCCGCGTGTCACTGCCGAAGAAGGGGCGATATTGCTCGGCCATGAGCATCGAGAGCGGACCGCCGAGGTCGGCGTCCACGGCAAAGCCTTCGGCCGTCTGGTTGATGGTCGAAACGCCGGCCAGCGCCGTCTGCCCATTGGCGAGCAGTTTCAGGTCGGCGCGCAGGTCCGCCACCGGCCCCTGCCCCGCCAGCGTCAACTGCATGGCCGGCCGCCCCTCGATATTGAGGAGATTGGCCAAAACGCCGTTTTCCGGCTCGTTGAGATCGAATTTGAGGTCGATCTCATTGCTGGCGCGCGCATAGGACAGATCGAGATTGAGCGTGCCGCCCGGCCCGTCGAGGCGCGCGATGTCGAGCGCCGTATCGAGATTGCCGCCTTCGAGCACGAGGTTGCCGGCCAGCGAAATCTCCGACCCGAGGCCGAAGACCCCAGCGCCGAAGGTGACCCTGGGCACCGACAGTTCGCCGATATTGATGGCGACCGGAAATTCCGGCACCGCAAAACTGCCCGCTTCCGGCGGCGGCAGATCGGCGCCCTCGGCCGGAACGGCATTGCGAATATAGTCGATCGACTCGGCCTTGAGCGAATTCACCTGCAGCCGGCCGGTGAACAGCGCCGCCTGGCTCCAGTTGAGACTCGCATTGTTGACGCGCAGCCACACGCCCTGCTGGTCGGCAATGGTGATCTCGCGGATCGACACATCCGAGCCGAGCGCGCCGTCGATATTGGAAAGGCGGATTTGCCGCTCGGGGGTCGAAAGCTGACCCTCGACAAAGCCGGTCAGCCAATCCTTCTGCGCCTCGTCGGAATTATCCTGTGCGAAAAGCGCCACGGGCACGCCGATCAGCGGCACGAGAACCAGCGAAGCCAGGGCCAGGCCGCGATATTTCTTGACAACCGGCACCATCAGAAAGCCTGCCCAATGCCGACATAGAGCGCATAATCGGGATCGCCGGCCCGCTTGTTGAGCGGAATGGCGACGTCGAGCCGCAAGGGCCCGAGGCCGGTATAATAGCGCACGCCCGCGCCGACCCCGAGACGGAGTTCATCGAGGCTCGGGAACGTATCGGCCGCGACATAGCCGCCATCGACGAAGCCGACGACGCCGATATCCTGGGTCACCTTGGCCCGCGCTTCGAGCGAGGCTTCGAGCAGATACCGCCCACCGGTCACCCCGCCCTTGCCATCGTCGACCCCGATGGACTTGGCCGCATAGCCGCGCACCGAGCCGCCACCGCCGGCAAAGAACAGCTTGTCCGGCGCGATCTCGTTGAGCGCCGGCCCGAGAAGGGCACCGGCCTTGACCCGGCCCGCAAGGACGAACTGATCGTTCTCGGAGAAACCGAAATAGGTGCGGCCTTCAACCGTGAGGCGCAGGCCCATCTTCTCATAGGAGAAATCGTAATAGGGCTCGGCATTGCCCGCCAGATAAAAGCCCTCGGTCGGATCGACCGTGCTGTCGCGCCCATCAAAGGTCGCCCCGGCATAGATGCCGAGGGTCGAAAAGTCGCGCGTGCCGAAAACGTCGTCGAACCGCGCCCGCTCATAGACCACCCCGCCTTCGGCGGTCAGCTGATCGGAGAAATAGTGGGTCAGGCCGAGACGCGCCTGGGCCGAGGTTTCCGTATAGGTCGGATAGATCGTGCGCTCGGCCGCAATGGCGGCGACGAGATCGGTATCGGGCGTCAGGAAGCCCGGCTTGGTGAAGGTGCCGCCGAACATATAGTCGAACTGGGCGGTATCGATGGGCCAGGCAATACTGGCAACCCGCGCATCGAGCCGCAGCCTCTCGGCCTGGCCGAAAAGATTGCGCCAGAGGTGGAAGCCCTCGACGCCGAGCCCGTCCACGGTGGAATAGGTCGCGCCCGCGCCAAAACGGCGGCCCGGCAGTTCTTCGACCAGAAGTTCATAGGGCAGCAGCCCATCGGGCGAAATATCCTGCGCCGCCTGGAAACGCGCCGCACGGAAAACTTCGAGCCGGTCGAGCCGCTTTTGTGCGCGCGTCAGGTCGTCCGGATCATATTCCTGCCCCACGGCAAGCCCGGTCTGCTGGCGCACGAATTCGGGGTTCATCGCCTGCGTGCCGGTGACGGTAATGTCGCCAAAGGCGGCGAGACGGCCGGGATCGACGGTGATGGTCACATCGACCGTGTTATTGGCGTGATTGGCGATCACATCGCGGCCGGCAATCGCCGCCTTGGCATAGCCCTGTTGCTGCCAGGCCTGCACCGCAAGCTGCTCGGCCGCCAGGATCACCGAAGAGCGCGCCACCTGCCCAGCACCGAAACCGCGCAGCACCGGCAGATCGACCTGATCGCCGGAATCGCTGGTGACCGGCGCCTGATTGGCAATATCGACGCTGTTGAAGGTAAAGAGCGGACCGGGGTCCACCGCCACGCTCACGTCGACGGGATTGGGCAGGCGCGCATCCGGCGCCAATTTGGCCGCTTCGACACCACCGATGCGGATGCTGACCACCGCGCCATAATGGCCCTCATTATAGAGCGCCGCGATGATGCGCCGATAGTCGCCCCGCGCCTTGGCAATGAGCCCGGCAACGCCCGAGGCGGGCTCGCCCTCGTCGGCCACCAGCGAGGAAGCATTGCGCGCCGCATTTTCGACCGCGCCCGTCTCAGTCGAGGAGAAGGTGACGACATAGTTCTGCGGATCGACGATCACCGCATCCTGCGTCTCGTCCTCGAAAAACTTGAAGCCGAACAGTTCAAACCCATGCGCAGGCGCCGCCACGGCCAGACTGGCCGCAGCAATGCACAAGGCGCCAATACTCGATACCCAACGCGCGCTTTGCAGTGAACCAGTTCCCGACGGTTACGCTTCGACCAAGAGGTCAAAGCCGACAATAGCTTGGCGCTCGGAAAGATTGAGTTAACCCTCCCCCGCCCGCCCAAAGGGCGTCGACTTCATGGCGAGTTTAGGGCGCGAGCGCGGTCAGGGGCAAGCGCAAGGGCGGAAAGGCTTTATGGTGGCGCGGAATGCGTGGCGGATAGGCAACGGTTTTTCGTGGGGTGCCGCCCCTATTCCCGCGCCAACGCCTCCACCGGATCGAGCCTTGAGGCCGACCGTGCCGGCATGAACCCGAAGACGATCCCGATCACGCTGGCCGAAACGATGGCCAGCACGATCGATTCCGCCGAATAGACCAGCCGCGCGCCCGAAACGAGCACCGACAATCCCTGCCCCAGCGCAAAACTCAGCCCCACCCCCGCCGCGCCGCCCACGAAGCAGACCAGCACGGCCTCGATGAGAAACTGCCGCAAAATATCGCTCCGCCGTGCCCCCACCGCCATGCGAATGCCGATTTCCCTCGTCCGCTCGCTCACCGAGACGAGCATGATATTCATCACCCCGATCCCGCCCACCACCAGCGAGATGACCGCGATGGTCGAAATGAGCAGCGTCATGGTCTGTGACGTCGATTGAATGGTCGTGCGGATCGTATCGGTATTTTGCAGGAAAAAGTCCTGCGTCCCGCCATGGAGCCGGGTAAGCAGCTCGGTGATCTCGGCCTCGGCCGCGTCCATGTCATAGTCGTCGGAAATCCGCACCGCGACCGAACTCAGATAGGATTGCCCCAGGATGCGATCCATCACCGCCGTATAGGGCATATAGACATTGGCCGAATTGCCGCCCGGCCCGAAGCCGGATTGATTGGCGACGACGCCGATGACTCGCACCGGTACCTTGCCCAGCATGATCACCTGCCCGATGGGATTTTCGCCATTGGGGAAAATGGCATTGACCGCATTCTGGTCGAGCACCGCTTCCTGTGCCCGCCTCGTCACGCTGGCTTCAGTAAAGCCCGAACCCGACGAAAAGCTGCGGCCATTGACCTGGAAATAATCCTCGCCCACCCCGGTAATCGAGGCGTTCGATGCCGTATTGCGATAGCGCACCGTGGCATTGCTGGACACCTGCGGCGACACGCTATCGGCATAGGGCTGACCGGCCAGCGCATCGGCATCCGAGGGCTTGAGCGTCCGCACCCGTCCCGAGCGCATGTCGCCGAAGCCGGAGCCGGGATAGACATTGATCGTATTGGTGCCGATGGAGGAGATGTTCTCCAGGACGCTCTGCTGGCTGCCCTGCCCCAGCGCCACCACGGCCACCACCGAGGCAATGCCGATGATGATGCCGAGCATGGTGAGGAAGGTGCGCAGCTTATGCGCGCCCATGGCCCGCAGCGCCATGGCCAGCGCCTCGCCGAAACGGTCGAACCCCAGGTGCCAGCCGGGCTTGCGCCTGACCATTTCGACCCGGCCCGGCGCGGTCTCGCGCGCGCCGATAATGCGGTCTTCGAGGATTTCTCCATCGGCGATTTCGATCACCCGCCGGCACTGCTCGGCGATCTTGGCATCATGGGTCACGATGATGATCGTATGCCCATCGGCATTGAGCTCTTTGAGCAGCGCCATCAATTCCTTGCCCGAACGCGAATCGAGCGCGCCGGTGGGTTCATCGGCAAGGATCACCTCGCCCCCATTCATCAGCGCCCGCGCCACGCTGACGCGCTGCTGCTGCCCGCCCGAAAGCGCATTGGGCCGATGGTGGAGCCGTTCGCCCAGCCCGAGCCGCCTCAGCAGTTCGGCCGAGCGCTGCCGCCGCGCCGACGCCTCCGCACCGGCATAGACGGCCGGCACTTCGACATTCTCCATCGCATCGAGATCAGGCAGCAGCTGATAGCGCTGGAAGATGAACCCAAAATGCTCGCGCCTGAGCGCGGCCAGTTCATCGGCGTCGAGCTTGCTGACATCGCGCCCATCGAAGAGATATTTGCCAGCGCTGGCCCGGTCCAGACACCCCAGAATATTCATCAGCGTCGACTTGCCCGAGCCCGACTGGCCGATGATCGCAACCATCTCGCCGCGATGAATATCGAGATCGACGCCCTTCAAGACGGCAACACTTTCGCCGCCAGCGGCGAAGCGGCGGGTGAGGTTGCGGATGGAGATGATGGGCGCCGAGGGTTCTGACGCGACTTCTTCGGTCCGTGAAGCCCCCACAGCCACCGCGCTGCCCTTGGGCCTGGCCCGAGGGCCACTCTCGGCGCGCTTCAAGCTTTCGGTGGCTCCCGCATTGGCCCTCGGGTCGAGCCCGAGGGCAGCATCGAGCGTAGTCACAACCTTGTCATCGACTGCCGGCTCAGACGCCCCGCGATGATCTTTCGACGCTGAATGCATGGAAAATCTCACCGCATCATGATCATCGGGCCACCGCCGCCCGGGCCGCCCATACGGCCTTGGCCCTGGCCGCCCGCGGGCCGCGACACCGTCACGAGACCGCCGCTGACCACTTCCTCGCCCTCTTCGAGCCCGGAGACCACCTGCGCCGTGATATTGTTGTTGAGCCCCACCTCGACCCGGCGCGGCTGCGTCTCTTCGGTCTTGGGATCGTAGACCATCACCATGGCCGCCCCGTCCGGCCCCTTGCGGGCAACAAGGCTCGACGGCAGGATCAGCACATCCTTTGCATCGGCCAGGACGATGGTGACCTCCGCCGTCATCGAGATACGCAGGCGGTGATCGGCATTGGGCACATCGAAAAGGCCGTTGTAATAGATGGCGCTGCTCGAACTATCCGAGGTCGTATCGCTGTTGATCGAGGTCGGCGCCGGCTCGATTTCGCGCAGCGTCGCCTCGATGCGATTGTCGGGTTCGCCCAGAATAGTGAAATAGACCTTCTGCCCGGCCTTGACCTTGACGACATCGGCTTCCGAAATCTCGGCCTTGATCACCATCGTGTCGAGATTGGCGATTTTGGCGATGGTGGGGGTGGATGAATTGGCATTGAGCGTCTGCCCCTCCTCGACCACCAGCGCCACCACCGTGCCATCGCTGGGCGCCACGATTTGGGTGCGCGCCAGGTTGAGCTTGGCCGAGTCCACCGTCAGTTCCGCCTGGTCGATCTG